>URNG01000005.1 GCA_900549295.1 uncultured Rhodocyclaceae bacterium | reverse complement strand
GCTCAACCCGACCTGCGCGAAAAGCCGCGCAGTCGGGTTAGCTCCACGTTAGCCGGTTGCCCGCCATGCAAAATCAATTGCCGTTCTCCGCATACTCCGGTCAGCCCACCTTGGCGGCAGCACGCGCCAGGCTTCGTCGGGCCGCCAGTCGGTTTGCTGCGGTCGACCGCAAGAATCAAGCAAATTCGCAACGCAGCCAGCCGCAAGCAGCAGGTTCCAGCGGGGCTTCGGCACGCGCCGCCATTTTCGCCGGCTCGCCCGCCTGCGCTTCGCATCGAGCGTTTCCGGCTAACAACCCGCTCCAGCCGACCGTCAAAAAGCTACGCTTTTTGCCGTCGGCTGAGCTTTCACGTTAAAAGTATGTCTTTTTTCAGGCCAACTCCCCCGCCCACACTCCGCTTCAAGGGCCGCACTCGGGCATGTTCAACCACAAATTCAATCGTTTTTTCTCTGGCATCCGCCGGTTGGCAGTGTTACGGCCAACCGGAAATTTCGACCATTTTCGGCCAATCACCCGCCGTTCCCGGCTACTGCTTTCGCTATCTGGCTGGCTCGCGCCCCAACGACCGTCGGAGGCTTCGCACTATACTTCCCGGCATGCTGAATTCATCTCTCATGCCACCCCTTCTAACTCTGCGCTCAACCGGACCTGCGCGGCAAGCCGCGCAGCCCGGTTAGCTCCACGTTAGGCAAAGAGATAGGCATGTTCAACGAATACAAAGTAATCCCTTGGGGTGACATCATTAAGTTTGTCGTTTTGTCACTGGCGTTCTTCTACTGGGCCTATGCGGTTCAAAACTATCCGCTGGCTATAAAATCAAAGTTGCCCGGATTTATGCTCAACAGGAAGATTATGCTTGGTCTCGGGTTTGTGTGTGGCGCAATAGCTGTTTTAAAAATCTTCTAGTCACAATACCATTCCGTAGCAACGAATTTTAATGTTTTCATGAATTCCGCATGTCTCATGCAGCCCTCGCCTAACCCTGCGCTCAACCTTGAGCCCTTCGGTCGCTGGACGCTGCGCGATAAAGCCGCGCAGCGCCGGTTAGCTCTGCGTTAGCCGTCTATAAACATGACCGCCACTTTAGCCGCTCTTCTTTCACTCATCGCTGGCCTTATTGGCGCAGCTTTTGGTCACACGCTCTCTGAGCGAAAGAGCCGGAATGATGAACTGGCAAAGATGCGTCTGGATGCTTACAGCGATTTTCTTCTTGCTACTTCACATTTAGTATCTGCCCGACGTGCTGGGCGCACCCAAGACGAGTTAGCTGAGCTTGGCCCACTCAATGACGCAAAGGCACGCATCTGTGTATGCGCTGACGCGCCCGTAGTTGAAGCACTAGAGCTGTTCTGGCTACAAGGTGGAACGCTCGAGAAGGAGCATGAGATTCTTGCTTATACACGCTTGTGTAGGGCCATGAGAAAAAGCTTAGGCCGCGACTGTCTCCCTATAAATATACGGCTTAGTGATATCCTGTTCAAACTTGAACCCTCAACTTACTCTTACAGGTCGTCGCGTGCAGACGGCTAACAATTCATTCAAGCCGACGCGGCTTCGCGGCGCGGCTTAACTCAGGCGTTGGGCACCATGAGCTATACCGGCGTTCTTCCTTATCAGCGCGAAGGTGCGTGGTTCAGTATGCATGGCTTTCACTATGCAAGCGCACACAGATATCTTCGCGACTTTCAAACTGCGCAGGCATCGCTCGCCGCAAAGGAGGCTTCGCTCTCATCTGAAGTGGGAGACATAGCGGAAGAACATCATAGAAGTTTCATTTTTCATGAAACCATGAGCCTTCGAGTCAGTGTCGAGCAAGCATTTATCTCGTCGATGCTTTACTCGTGTATGGCCATTGAAGCGTTTATTAACAATTACGGCGTTCGGCGACTTGGAGAAGATTTCTTTCGACGCAATCTGGAGCGTCTTGGGATTACCGAAAAACATTCTCTCATCATGCTTACGTGCTACGGCCGCGTGATTCCTCAAGACGATCCTGAACGCGCCAAGCTTAGAGCGATGTTCGACACACGAAACCAACTTGTTCATCCCAAAGCTCGGGAATTTACCTTTGAACTTCTGGAGAAGGAACGACAGGAACCGCCGATGGAAAATCGACTCGCGCTTCACTTCGGGAGCATGGAAGCTGTGATTGACCAATTTTGTACTTTGGATGATCACATCGTCCGTGATTTTGAGTTTCGAAAGCCGGCGGGCCGAGAATAGCGTTCAATGGTGCCCAACCCATCATTCCACCGGACCTGTCGCGACAAGCCGCGTCAAGCCAGTGAATTCAGACGTTAGGCCGTTCCCTTAAACCACTCTCTACCTATCTCTATGGCAAATTACATTGATCGAGAAATCCTTTGCGAAGCCTATACGCATCTTGATATTGGCACCTATAACGATGTGGAATCCCGCCAACGACTCGAAGCAGAACTGAGAGATTTCATTCAACCCCGAGCCGGATTTATCTTCGGAGAGGAGGTTGAATTACAGTTCGAGTTTGAAGAAGGCAGCTTAAAGACAAAGATCGCAGTCTTAGGTAGTGTCGCTGCACTTATCAGCGCATACGGATCGTTCCGCCAAGGTACAGATCAACTTGCTCGAGATGCTGTGGTGCTTGCGCAAGCTGCAAACCTAGAGGTTGTGTTTAAGACGCGAACCAACCTATGTGATCGTATTCGCATCGAAAAGCGTTCAGGCGTCTTTGGTCGAATTGCGGAACTGCTTCGATCCGCCGAGACTCTCCGAGATAATGCCGGTCATCATCGCTTTCCCTCCACTGAACGCGATCTTGCAGAAGTCAAGACTAATATTGAGTCTTTGAACCACTGGCACACCGATGCAACCAAGCTGCTTGGAAAGTTCGAGTCTGACGAAACGCGGGCCTGTGTGGCAGCTGGACTCTTAGAGGAGCTTGAGCGGTTTCCGGAGCAATTACCCTGGGTTGAAGATGCTCGCCGTGACACATTCCGCGCCAGAATGCTTCAGGAGGATGTCGACCTCGCTGCAAGAGTAGACGGGCTTGCCGCAACCTATGCGCGCCTCCTCGTGCTCATTAAGCGTGATGTGCGTCGAGTACTTGATGCCTCTACTCCGCGCCCGGCCTAACCTATCATTCCACCGGACCTTGCGTATAAAGCCGCGCAAGGCCGGTGAATTCAAACGTTAGGTGCCCAATAGTTTTATCTGGGCGTACTTGGAGATATCATCCTTTCAAACTTGGGCAGACTTATACGGTCAAAACCCCCCTCCCTGGTTTCTCTGGCGCAGAACAAGTTTTGTTTGGGTCGTGAGCCAGAAACTTTGTGCCAAAAGCGGTTTAGTGTCAGCCGCTAACCGGTAATCCCTCCTGAAATTAGCTGCACCTTGCAGGTGCACAGCTCCGCCTTCAAGCAAGCAGCACAGCCAGTTTCTCAGCATCCACCCCGCTAACCTCCACCACCTTCTGGCGGGAAGTCTGCCCGCTCTTGAGGTTGATCCGCTGGCGCGGAATGTCCAGCCGTTGCGCCAGAAAGCGCAGCAGGGCTTCGTTGGCCTTGCCGTCGACCGGCGGCGCGGCGAGGCGGATTTTCAAGGCTTCGCCGTGCAGGCCGACGCATTCGCTTTTCTTTGCGCCCGGCTGAATGTGCAGGCTGAGCAGGGCGCTGCCCGTTGCCGTCAAACGGAACCAGGGCATGCGTCAAACGTACATCAGGAGCATTTGCAGCAGCAGGATCGCTACCAGCAGGGAAAGATCGACGCCGGAAATCACCGGGATGACACGCTGCAAAGGGGCCAGCAGCGGGCGGGTGAGTTGCCGCACCACGGGGGCCAGCGGCGAGTAGGGGTTCACCCAGGACAGCACGGCTTGCACGATGAGCGCTCCGATGAAAACGTAGATCACCAGCCGCAGCAGGCCGCGTCCGGCGGCGAGCAGCAGCAGAGGCAGATTGCCGAGGATCATTTCACCCGCACCGCTCAGGATCAGCAACAGGAAGGTCAAGGCCAGTTGGGTGCCGAAGGCGGCCAGCAGACTCGCCCAATCCAGCCCGCGCCAGCCCGGAATCAGACGGCGCAGGGGTTTGACCGCCCAGTTGGTGGTGGTGACGACGAAACCGCCGAGCTGGCCGGCAAAGGACACCCGCTGCCATTGCATGAAAAAGCGCAGGAGAAACAGGAAGGTGAAGAAGCCGGCCAGCACGTTGAACAGAAAAGACAGTGCCTGCATCAATCCGCCCCCAGCAATTTGCCCAGTTCGGCACCGCGCGCCGCCGCCGCGTGGCAGCCGGCGACGATGCCTGCCGGCACCTCTCTCGCCTGCATGACCTCCAGCGCCGCTGCCGTGGTGCCGCCTTTTGAAGTCACCCGCTCGCGCAAGAGGGAAACGGAATCCGCGCTCCCCGCCGCGAGCGCGCCCGCGCCCTGCACGGTCGCCACCGCCAGTTGCCGGCCTTGTTCCGCCGACAGGCCCAGTTCCTGCGCCGCCTGCTGCAAGGCTTCGATGAACAGGAACACGTAGGCCGGGCCGCTGCCGGAGATGGCGGTGACAGCGTCCATCAGCCGCTCATCCGTCACCCACAGCGTGCCGCCCACGCTTTGCAGCAGTTGCTCGGCCAGCGCCCGTCCGGCGGCATCGACGGCAGCCGTCGCGCACAAACCCGTCATGCCGGCACCGACCAGGGCCGGCGTGTTCGGCATGGCACGCACCAGATTCTGGTGATCGCCCAGCCAGCGCGCCAGCGTGGCAAGGTCGAGTCCGGCGGCAATGCTGATGACCAGCGCCTTGCCCAGGCGGTCACGCAGCGGCAGCAGGGCGTCCCGCGTCTGTTGCGGCTTGACCGCCAGGAGCAATACGTCGGGCGCAGCCGGTGCCTCTACCGAGCTGGCGTAAGTCGGCACGCCGTAGATTCTGCTCAGGCGCTCGCGCGCTTCGCTGCCGGGGTCGATGACGTGAATGTCACTGGCGGCGATCCCCTTGTCGAGCATGCCGCCGATCAGGGCATGCGCCATGTTGCCGCCACCGAGAAAAAGAATGTTCATGTGTCGTTTCTTTCACCAAAAATCGCGCTGCCAACGCGCACCATCGTTGCGCCTTCGGCAATCGCCGCTTCGAGATCGTCGCTCATGCCCATGGACAGGGTATCGAGCGGCAAGGTTTTTGTTTGCGCAATCGTTGCCGCCAGTTCGCGCAGCGCCCGAAAGGCGGCTCGTTGTTGCTGCGGCTCGGCGCTCGGTTCCGGAATCGCCATCAAACCGCGCAATTGCAGGCGGGGCAAGGCGGCAATCACCGCACACAGCGCGCCCGCTCCTTCCGGCGTGCAGCCGCTTTTACTTGCCTCGGCGGAAATATTGACCTGCACGCAGACGTTCAGGGGCGGCAATTCGGGCGGGCGTTGCTCGGACAGCCGCTGCGCCAGACGCAGACGATCAACACTGTGCACCCAGTCGAAATGTTCAGCAACGGCGCGGCTCTTGTTGCTTTGCAAAGGGCCGATGAAATGCCATGTTAAAATGCCATTGGATTTTGACGCGCAGTGTTTGAGCGCCAGACATTTCTCCAGCCCTTCCTGCACATAGTTTTCCGCAAAGTCGGTTTGCCCGGCGAGCATGGCAGCTTCAATTGCTGCCAGCGGTTTGGTTTTGCTGACGGCCAGCAGACGCACGCTGTCCGGCGAACGACCGGCGGCATGGGCGGCGGCGGCGATACGCTGGTGTACGGCTTGCAGCTTGTCGGCGATTGCACTCATAATCCATTGGGAATTCTTTTCAGGCGAAAAGTATACACAACCGCGCTAGGCGCACGCACTTTGCACGTAAATCGGGGAATCTCTGCATGGACATTACTGAACTCCTGGCCTTCAGCGTCAAGAACAAGGCATCTGACCTTCACCTGTCTTCGGGCCTGCCGCCGATGATCCGCGTGCACGGCGACGTACGCCGCATCAACCTGCCGCCGATGGAGCACAAGGACGTGCACGGCATGGTGTACGACATCATGAACGACGCGCAGCGCAAGGTGTTCGAAGAAACCCTGGAGTGCGACTTTTCTTTTGAAATCCCCAACCTAGCGCGTTTCCGGGTCAATGCCTTCAACCAGCAGCGCGGCGCGGCGGCGGTGTTCCGGACGATTCCGACCAAGGTGCTGACCCTGGAAGAACTCAACTGCCCGAAAATCTTCCGCGAGATCGCCGAATATCCGCGCGGCATCGTGCTCGTCACCGGCCCGACCGGCTCCGGCAAATCGACCACTTTGGCGGCGATGGTGAACCACGTCAACGAAAACGATTACGCGCACATCCTCACCATCGAGGACCCGATCGAATTCGTGCATGAATCGAAAAAATGCCTCATCAACCAGCGCGAAGTCGGGCCGCAGACGCTGTCCTTCTCCAACGCCCTGCGCTCGGCGCTGCGCGAAGACCCGGACGTGATCCTGGTCGGCGAGTTGCGCGACCTGGAAACCATCCGTCTCGCGCTGACCGCCGCCGAAACCGGCCACTTGGTGTTTGGCACCCTGCACACCTCGTCAGCGGCAAAGACCATCGACCGCGTGGTGGACGTTTTCCCGGCGGAAGAAAAGGACATGGTGCGCGCCATGCTCTCCGAATCCCTGCGCGCCGTCATCTCGCAGACCCTGCTCAAGACCAAGGACGGCCAGGGCCGCGCCGCGGCGCACGAAATCATGATCGGCACCCCGGCCATCCGCAACCTGATCCGCGAAAACAAGGTGGCGCAGATGTATTCCGCCATCCAGACCGGGCAGGCGCTGGGCATGCAGACGCTGGATCAATGCCTGGTCGACATGGTGCGGCGCAACATCGTATCCAGCAGCGAAGCCCGCCTGCGCGCCGCCAACAAGGACGCTTTCCCGGCCTGAGCCGGGCTGCCCACACACTACGGAGAAACACATGGAACGCGATCAGGCGATGAAATTCATGCACGATCTTCTGCGGCTGATGACGCAGAAGCGCGGTTCGGACCTCTTCATCACCGCCGGCTTCCCGCCGGCCATCAAGGTCGATGGAAAAATCACCCCGGTATCGAATCAGATCCTCAACTCGCAGCACACCGCCGAGCTTGCCCGCGCCATCATGAACGACCGGCAGGCGGCAGAATTTGAATCGACGCGCGAGTGCAACTTTGCCATTTCACCTTCCGGCATCGGCCGTTTCCGCGCCAATGCGCTGATCCAGCAAGGCCGCGTCGCCCTGGTCTGCCGCACCATCAACATGACCATCCCGACCCTGGACGATCTGGGCCTGCCGCCAGTGCTCAAGGACTTGGCGATGACCAAGCGCGGCCTGATGATCTTCGTCGGCGGCACCGGCACCGGCAAGACCACCTCGCTGGCGGCGCTGGTCGATTACCGCAACGAAAACTCCTACGGCCACATCATCACCATCGAAGACCCAATCGAATACGTGCACGAGCACAAGAACTGCATCGTCACGCAGCGCGAAGTCGGCGTCGATACCGACGATTGGGGGCCGGCGCTGAAAAACACGCTGCGCCAGGCGCCGGACGTCATCCTCATGGGCGAGATCCGCGACCGCGAAACCATGGATTACGCCATCGCCTTCGCCGAAACCGGCCACCTGGCGCTGGCGACGCTGCACGCCAACAGCACCAACCAGGCCATCGACCGCATCATCAACTTCTTCCCGGAAGAGCGCCGGCACCAGTTGCTGATGGATCTGTCGCTCAATTTGCGCGCACTGGTGTCGCAGCGGCTGCTGCCGAAGAGGGATGGCAAGGGGCGCTTGCCGGCGATCGAAATCATGCTCAACTCGCCGCTTATTTCCGAACTGATCTTCAAGGGCGAAGTGCATGAAATCAAGGAAATCATGAAAAAGTCGCGCGAACTGGGCATGCAGACCTTCGACCAGGCGCTGTTCGATCTGTATGACGCTGGCCGCATCAGCTACGAAGACGCGCTGCGCAACGCCGATTCGCTGAACGACCTGCGCCTGCAGATCAAGCTCAACGCCAAGGAATCGCAAGGGCGCGACCTCGCCGCCGGCATCGGCCATCTCGACATCGTTTAAGACACCAAGGAGTCACCATGTTCAAACACTTTTCCCGCTTTCTGCTCCCGTTGCTCGCCGGTTTCCTGGTTGCGCAGGCGCATGCCGGTCTGGAATCCATCACCAATGCCGACGCCGGTTCCGGCGTGCGCGAGGCGCTCGCCAAAGGCGCTGAATTCGCCGTCAGTTCCCTGGGCAAGAGCAACGGTTTTCTCGGCAACGAAAAGGTAAAAATTCCGCTTCCCGGCTACCTGCAAAAGGCCGAATCCGGCCTGCGCATGTTCGGCATGGGCAAGCAGGCCGATCAACTGGTCGACACCATGAACCACGCCGCCGAGAACGCCGTCGCCGAGGCCATGCCGATTCTTTCCGATTCGATCCGCAAGATGACCCTGCAGGACGCCAAAGCCATCCTCACCGGCGGCGACGACAGCGTGACGCAATACTTCCAGCGATCTTCCAGCGAGCAATTGACGAGCAAATTCCTGCCCATCGTCAAAACCGCCACCGCCAAACTGCAACTGGCCGAGCAGTACAACAAATTTGCTGGCAAGGCTGCCAGCATGGGCTTGATCGACAAAAAAGACGCTGACATCGACAACTACGTCACGCAAAAAGCGATGGACGGTCTGTTTCTGATGATCGCCGAAGAAGAGAAAAAACTGCGCAGCAACCCGCTGGAAGCTGGCAGCGCGATTCTGAAAAAAGTTTTCGGCGCGCTGTAAACCACAGTAAGCGCTTGAGCGAATTAAAGTTTTTGCGCCAGCCTGACGTAGACCGGACCAGGAGGTCCGGTCATGAAAACATCCCGACTTGTTTCGACGACGCAACGGCACAGCGCCGAGGCCGTCGGACGGGCGCTGCTGGCGCAGGCGCAAAGCGTGCGCAGGGTCGAAGCGATGGAAGCGGCCAGCAACGAGCGTGAACGCTCGCTGCAACAAGAACTCGCCCTGATCGATCCCAAGGCCATCGGCCCTTATCAAGGTATCGAACGGCGTCAGCAGGAGGCGAAGCAGCTGGCGAACGAGTTGCTTGAGCGCAAGAACCTCCACGATCTTCTGCGGGCGATGGATACCCGGGGACGCCGTCCCGGCCAGATCGACGAGAGCATCTGAACCGCTGAATGCGCTAGAATCGGCACCCACCCGGCTTTCCTGCCGGGTTTTATTTTTCTGCCGCTCATGTCTGGACTCAACCCACAACAACGCGCTGCCATTCAATACCTCGACGGCCCCCTGCTGGTGCTGGCCGGCGCCGGTTCCGGGAAAACCCGCGTCATCACGCAGAAAATCGCTCATCTGGTGGAAAACTGCGGCTTGCAGGCGCGCAACATCGCCGCCATCACCTTCACCAACAAGGCGGCGCGGGAAATGCAGGAGCGCGTCGGCAAACTGCTGCCCTCGGCGCAGGCCGGCGAATTGCAGATTTCCACCTTCCATTCGCTGGGCGTGCGCATCCTGCGCGAAGAAGCCAGGGCGCTCGGCTACAAGCCGCGTTTTTCCATCTTCGATGCCGCCGATTGCGCCGGCATCATCGGCGATTGCGCCAAGACGGTAGATAAATCGACGCTGCGCCACCTGCAATCCCTCATTTCCAACTGGAAAAACGCCCTGGTCAGCCCGGAAGCCGCGCGCCAAATCGCCAGCAACGAGCATGAAACACTGGCAGCCAACGCCTATCTGAGCTACGAGGCCACGCTGAAAGCCTATCAGGCGGTCGATTTCGACGATCTGATCGGCCTGCCGGTACAGCTTTTCACCCGGCATCCGGAGATTGCCGAGAAATGGCAGAACCGCCTGCGCTACCTCCTGATCGACGAATATCAGGACACCAACGCCTGCCAGTACCAGCTGCTCAAGCAACTGACCGGCGTGCGCCAGCAATTCACCGCCGTGGGCGACGACGACCAGGCCATCTACGGCTGGCGCGGGGCCGACATCGCCAACCTGAAAAAACTGCCGGACGAATTTCCCCGCCTGAAAGTCATCAAGCTGGAACAGAACTACCGCTCGACGGTGCGCATTCTCAAGGCCGCCAACAACGTCATCGCGCACAACGAAAAACTGTTCGAGAAAACCCTGTGGTCGGAACTGGGGCATGGCGAGCCGATCCAGGTCAACGCCTGCCGCGACAACGACAGCGAGGCCGAGAGCGTGGTCATGAAACTGCAAGCCCACCGCTTCGAGCAGCGCGCCAGATTCCGCGATTACGCCATTCTCTATCGCTCCAATCATCAGGCGCGTCTGCTCGAAACGCAGCTGCGCAACCAGAAAATCCCCTATCTGCTCTCCGGCGGGCAATCCTTTTTCGACAAGGCGGAAATCAAGGACCTCACCTGCTACCTGCGCCTGCTCGCCAACGAGGACGACGATCCGGCCTTCATCCGCGCCGCCACCACGCCCCGGCGCGGCATCGGCGCGGCCACCCTGCAAACGCTCGGGCAGTATGCCGGCGAGCGCCACGTGTCGCTCTTTCAGGCGGCCGGCGAAGAGGGCTTCGCGCAGCGCTGCGCACCCCGCCAGCTGGAGCCGCTGCGCGAGTTCTGCCAGTTCATCGCCCGCCTGCAAACGCGCGCTGCCCGCGAACCGGCGCAGCAGGTTCTGCCCGACCTGCTCGCTGCCATCGACTACGAAACCTATCTCTACGACAGCGAGGAAGAGCGCACCGCCCGCAACCGCTGGGCCAACGTCTGCGAATTCACCGAATGGATCAACAAGAAGGGCGCAGAGGACGGCAAGACCCTGATCGACCTGGTGCAGAGCATCGCCCTCATCAACCTGCTCGACAAGCAGAATGGCGAGGAAGTCGACGCCGTGCAGTTATCCACCCTGCACGCCGCCAAGGGGCTGGAATACAAGCACGTCTTTCTCGTCGGGGTGGAAGAAGGCATCCTGCCGCACCGCGAATCGCTCGATCCGGCAAAACTACAGGAAGAGCGCCGCCTGATGTACGTCGGCATCACCCGCGCGCAACGCTCCCTGCACATCAGCTATTGCGAAAAACGCAAGCAGGGACGCGATCTGATCCCCGCCGAGGCCTCGCGCTTCATCGCCGAAATGGGCGACGACATCCGTTTCAGCGGCGGCAAGCAGGCCGTCCTGCCCGACAAGGCCACTGGCAACGCCCGGCTGGATGCCATGAAGGCGCTGCTGGCCGGGAAACGCTAAGGTAAAAAAGGCGCAATGAAAAAGGGAGGCCGCGGCCTCCCCGATCCGATGCGCGCCTGAAAAGGCTTACTTGACCTTGCTCAGGATGTACTCGACCGCGCCCTTGATTTCGTCGTCCGACAGCGCGGCAGCGCCGCCCTTGGGCGGCATCGCGCCCTTGCCGTGCAGCACGCTGGCCAGCAGACCGGCTTCGCCCTGCCCCAGACGCGACGCCCAGTCGGCCTTGGCGTCGATCTTCGGCGCGCCGGCAACGCCCGTGTTGTGGCAAGCGCCGCAGACGCTGTTATAGACGGTCGGGCCATCCTTGGGACCGCTGTCTTCGGCGGCCGCTTCGGCCTTGGCCAGCTCGAAGCGGGCAACCGGCTGGATGCGCACTTCGGCTTCATCGGCACCTGCGCTGCTGTTGGCGGCCGAATCGAACGACTTGTTGGTCAGCGCAAAGATAATGACGGTGAGAACAGCGGCAACGAGAATCGTCGCCCACATGATCTTTCCGGATGCGTTTTGCTCGGCCATGCTGGAACTCCGTAAACTGGGTTGAGTGAAGCCCGCAATTATAACGGCTCGCTTATGATTGACAAAAACGTTCGGGACGCTGCGCCGGAATGTGTGTTAAAAACGCACATAAAAAAACCCCGCTGGGGGGTGGCGGGGCTGAAGTTCTCGAATGGGGGGATTCGAGAGGAGGGGTTCAATGCCCTTGCAGTGTAAGGCGCGCCCCTGCCCCTGTCTGTCGCCCTTTCGTCTTGTTATGTAACGGCGTGTGGCGCGCACGCTTCAGGATGTTGCCCATGGAAAACCTGCTGAATCTGGCCGAAAAACTGGGGGAACTGCTGCTCTCGCGCAACGAGCGCCTGGCGCTGGCCGAATCCTGCACCGGCGGCGCGTTGGCGCAGGCGGTGACGGAAATTGCCGGCAGTTCCGCCTGGTTCGAGCGCGGCTTCGTCACTTACTCCAATGCCGCCAAGAGCGAATTGCTGGGCGTGCCGGCAATCACCATCGAGCGCCACGGCGCGGTGTCGGAAGCCACCGCCCGCAGCATGGCCGAAGGCGCGCTGGCGCGCAGCCCGGCCGACTGGACGGTGGCGATCACCGGCATCGCCGGCCCCGGCGGCGGTTCTGCCGAAAAACCCGTGGGAACGGTGTGCTTCGCCTGGGCCGGACGCGATCTGGGCTGTCAGGCGCAGACCCGCCTGTTCAGCGGCGAGCGCAGCGCCGTGCGCCGGCAAGCCGTCGCCCATGCCTTGCGCGGCCTGATTCATCTGTTGGAAGGCCAGAGCGCTTATGCCTGAATTGCGCCTGAATTCGCGCCGCTGCCGGATCACTCCGGCAGCGGCGCGAACAGCGCGGCAAGATCGTCGTTGCCGAATTTGACGTCGACGGAGCGGTCTTCCGAGAGGATGCCAGCCGCCAGTTCGGCCTTGCGTTCCTGCAAGGCGAGAATCTTTTCCTCGATGCTGCCGGAAACGATCAGCTTGTAGACGAACACCGGCTTTTCCTGACCGAGCCGATGCGCGCGGTCGGTGGCCTGATTTTCCACCGCCGGATTCCACCACGGATCGTAGTGAATCACCGTGTCCGCCGCCGTCAGGTTGAGGCCGACGCCGCCGGCTTTCAGGCTGATGAGGAAAATCGGCACCTCGCCATCCTGAAAACGGCGGATCGGCGTTTCCCGGTCCACGGTGTCGCCCGCCAGACGGCTGTAGAGCAGCCCCCGCTTTTCCAGTTCGCTTTCGATCAGGGCCAGCATGCTGGTGAATTGCGAGAACACGAGGATACGCCGCCCTTCTTCTACCAGTTCGGGCAGCATTTCCATCAGCAGGTCGAGCTTGGCCCGCTCTTTCACCTTGCGCGCGGCAAGGCTCTTGACCAAGCGTGGATCGCAGCAGACCTGGCGCAGCTTGAGCAGCGCATCGAGAATCACGATCTGGCTGCGGGCGAAACCGCGCTGGGCGATTTCGTCGCGCACCTTGGCATCCATCGCGACGCGCACCGTTTCGTACAGATCGCGCTGAGCGCCTTCCAGTTCGACGCTGCGCACGATGACCGTCTTGGGCGGCAGTTCGCGGGCGACGTCCTCCTTCTTGCGGCGCAGGATGAAGGGGCGGATGCGCCGGGCGAGCAGGCTGCGGCGGTCGCTGTCGCCGTGTTTTTCGATCGGCGTGCGCCAGTGCCGGGTGAATTGCTTGCTGGCCCCGAGAAAGCCCGGCAGCAGGAAATCGAACTGGCTCCACAACTCGCCCAGATGGTTTTCCAGCGGCGTCCCGGTCAGGCACAGGCGATGCCGCGCGCTGATCTGGCGCACCGCCCCGGCGCTGCGGCTGGCGACGTTCTTCACCGTCTGCGCCTCGTCGAGGATGAGCAGGTGGTATTCGTGCTGCACCAGCGCATCGACGTCGCGCCAGAGCAGCGGATAGGTGGTGAGCACCACGTCGTGCTCGCCGATTTCGCCGAATCGTTCCTTGCGCTGCGGCCCGTGCAGGGACAGCACGCGCAGATCCGGCGCAAAGCGCTCCGCCTCGCGCTTCCAGTTGAAGATGAGCGAAGTCGGCAAGACGATCAGCGCCGGGCGGTCCAGCCGCCCGCTTTCCTTTTCCAGCAGCAGGTGGGCCAGCGTCTGCGCCGTCTTGCCCAGGCCCATGTCGTCGGCCAGGATACCGGACAGGTTCTGCTCGCGCAGGAACTGCAACCAGGCCAGACCTTCCTTCTGATAGGCGCGCAGTTCCAGCCGCAGGCCGCGCGGCGGCTCGATGTCGCCGATGCCCTGCGCCGCCTGTAGCCGTTCCGCCAGGGCCAGCACGTCCTGCTGCCCGCGGAAGGCCCAACGGCTGGTGTCGGTGAGTTCGGAGAGGCGCGGCGCGTCGAAGCGCGACAGGCGCAGGGTGTCGCCGCCGGAAAAACCGTCGAACAGGTCGATCAGGGTCGCCGCCAGCGGCTTGATCCGGCCGGCCGGCACTTTCAGTTGCTGCCCCTGCGGCGTCAGCAGAATGACCGGCTCGTCATCGGGAATGCCGCTCAGGTCGATGCTGTCCAGCCAGCGCGCGTCGCGCCGGAACAGGGCCGCCAGGAGCGGTGCCAGCGCCAGACGCTGCCCTTCGACGACGACGCCCATGTCGAGATCGAACCAGCCGTCGCCGGTTTCGGTGAGTTCGGCGTCCCAACCCTCGATTTCCATGACGTGGTGGCGGAAATCCTCGGGAAATTCGACGTGCCAGCCCGCCGCCTGCAGATGCTTCATGCCGTCCTGCATGAAGCGCGGCCAGGCGGCTTCGCCGGCCAGCCCGAAAATCCCCTGCGGCGGCGCACCAAAGGTGTTCAGGACATACGGCGGCACGGCCATGAAACCGCTCTCCTGCAAGGCTTGCAAGGCGTGCGCTTCCTCCTGCGGGCGGCGCGCCAGCGCCACGGTTTCGCCTTCCGGCAGGGTGACGAAGCTGCTCCTGTCGCCCGGCGCGACGTCGACCTCGCCATAGCGGAAATAAACCTCGGCGTAATCGAAGGCATTGCCACCGTAACTGTGCGGATAATCCCGCCAGGCGCGGTTGCCCAGGGTACGCAGCGTATCCAGACGCAGGCAGGGTTGCAGGGGCAGGTCGATCCGGCGCAGGCGGTCGCTGGCCTTTTCCACCGGCAGGGGCATGCTCGGCGCGAGTTCGGAAAGCGCCTCGGCGACCAGCGCGGCCTCCTTCTCGGAGAGCGGCGGCAGGTCGAACAGGCGCTTGAGCAGCGCGGGTTCCGCTTCCACGTGCAGCGGCCCCATCTCGCCCTCGGCCACATCGACGTACCAGGGCGGATCGGTGGGCAACACCTGATCGCAGGGCGGATCGGAACGCAGGTGCGGCCGCTGGAAGCCCTGCCCGTCGACCATCCAGCCGAAATTCGCCGCCCGCTCGGGGCCGGCGCGCAGCGGGATTTCCAGATCGTGCTCGGTGTACAGACGCCCCGTCGCCAGCAGGCGGCCGAGGATTTCCGTCGGCTGCCTGTCGCCCAGGCCATAGGCCCGGATGCCGCTGCCCTGATGGCGCGCGTTCCACAAGTGGCGCAGGATGGGCAGGTCTTCCTCCCGCACGAACTGCGGCGCGTTGAGCAGCGCCCGCTCGATGCTCCACCATTCCTCCGCCTTGTCGGGCCGCTTGCCTTTCAACAGGGTGATGCCGAAATGGCCGCCGTCGGCCGACCAGTGCAGCACGTAGAACAGGCCGGAGCGCACGCTCGGGGCGCGCGCCTTCTTCTTGGCGACGGCGACCGAGGCGCGGCGCAAGTCTTCCACCCAGGACAGCACGCTGTTGCTCAGGCGCACCTCCGGATTGCGCTCGGCAATGGCGCGCAGCAAGGTGGCGGCGACGTGCTTGCAGTCGCGCCCCACCGGGCAGGAACAGGTGTTGGGCAGGCCGGCCTGTTCCTCGAAATCAACGAAAACGATGCTGGTCTGATACGGCTGCCGGGCCGAACCGGGCACCTGCGCGTCGATGCGCTCATCGCCGACCTCGAGCTGTTGCACCAGATCGACGTAGGGCCGCGCTTTTTTGACGGTATCCGCGCCGAGCCAGTCGATGACGTCCTCTTCCTGATATTCGTTCAGCAATTCTGCGGCAGCAGCCATGAGCGGGAAAAAAGCAGCTAGAGATCAGAAATAGGGATGGACGAGCGCGCCGGCGATCACGGCCAGCAGGAGCGCGATGGCGGCCAGCCAGCGGTTCTGCACGGCTTGCGAGCGCGCCAGCGCGGCCAGTTCGGGCTGGAGGTCGGCGGTCGACGGCCGGCTCAACTGCTGATGCACGAGGCGCGGCAGTTGCGGCAGGGTGCGCGCCAGATTGGGCGCTTCGAGGCGCAGGTTGCGCCAGATGCCGCGCCAGCCGATCTGCTCGCTCATCCAGCGTTCGAGAAACGGCTTAGCGGTCTGCCACAGATCCAGATCGGGATCGAGCTGCCGCCCCAGGCCTTCGATGTTGAGCAGGGTTTTTTGCAGCATCACCAGCTGCGGCTGGATTTCCACGTTGAAGCGGCGCGAAGTCTGGAACAGGCGCAGCAACACCTTGCCGAAGGAAATGTCCTTGAGCGGCCGGTCGAAAATCGGCTCGCAGACGGCGCGGATGGCCGCCTCGAACTCATCGACCCGCGTTTCCTTGGGCGCCCAGCCGGATTCGATGTGCGCTTCCGCCACCCGCTTGTAATCGCGGCGGAAGAAGGCCAGGAAATTCTGCGCCAGATAGTTCTTGTCGCTGTCGGTGAGCGTGCCGACGATGCCAAAATCGAGCGCGATGTAGCGACCATCGGCCGCCACGAAAATATTGCCCGGATGCATGTCGGCATGGAAAAACCCGTCGCGGAAAACCTGGGTGAAGAAGATTTCCACGCCGGCCGCGGAGAGCTTCTTCAAATCCACCCCCGCCGCCCGCAGGCGCTCGGTCTGCGAGATGGGAATGCCGTGCATGCGCTCCATCACCATCACCGTGGAAGTGCAGAAATCCCAATACACCTCGGGTACGACGAGCAGGGGCGAGGCCGTGAAATTGCGCCGCAGTTGCGAGGCATTGGCCGCTTCGCGCATGAGATCGAGTTCGTCGCGCAGATATTTGGCGAATTCCGCCACCACCTCGCGCGGGCGCAGGCGCTTGCCGTCGGCCCACAGCTTTTCCAGCAGCAGCGCGCCGTTGTCCATCAGGGCGAGATCGTGCTCGATCACCGCGCGCATGTTGGGACGCAGAATCTTGACCGCCACCTCGTGTCCGCCGTCCTCCGGGCGCAGCCGCGCGAAATGCACCTGCGCGATGGAAGCCGACGCCACCGGCTGCGGGTCGAACTCGGCGAAAACCTCGTGCGCCGGGCGGCCGTAGGCTTTTTCGATTTCCGCCAGCGCCAGCTCGGAAGCGAAGGGCGGCACGCGATCCTGCAGCTTGGCGAGTTCGTCGGCGATGTCCGCTGGCATCAGGTCGCGGCGGGTGGACAGAACCTGGCCGAACTTCACGAAAATCGGCCCCAGGGTTTCCAGCGCCTGCCGCAGGCGCTCGGCGCGCGGGGCGCGCAGACGACGCCAGAATTGCAGGGCGTTGGCCAGCCGCATCAGGCGGCCGGTCGGCTCATGTTCCAGCACCATCTGATCCAGCCCGAAACGGCTGGCGACGGTGGCAATCTTGAGCAAGCGAAAAAGGCGCATCGCAAAAACCCGTGGCGGGGAAAAAGGGCCACCCAAGGAAGGTCGCCGGGGGCCGCAGAAAAACGGGGATGCTAGCACGCGGCGGCAGATGCTGTCCCCGCTTTGCTTACCATTGCTCACATCTCTGGCGGATAGGGGCAGCGTATAATGCCGCCTTTGTTATTTTTCCCACGCCAAACCATGGCCCACGACGTCAAGAACGAGCTGCTCGCCCTGCTCACCCAGGCACGCGACAGCGTTGCCCCCGCCGCCGCTTCGACCCCGATTCAGATCGAACGCCCGCGCGACCCCTCGCACGGCGATTTCGCCACCAATCTGGCGATGCTGCTGGCCAAGGCGCTGAAGAAAAACCCGCGCGAAATCGCCCAGCAACTGCTGGCCGAACTGCCTGTATCTCCCCGCATCGCCGGCGCGGAAATCGCCGGGGCCGGCTTCATCAACTTCCGCCTCGCCGCTGGCGCCAAGACCGGCGTGGTGCGTACCGTCCTCAACCAGGGCAACGATTTTGGCCGCTCGAACCAGGGCGGCGCGCAGAAGATCCAAGTCGAATTCGTTTCCGCCAACCCGACCGGCCCCCTGCACGTCGGCCACGGTCGCGGCGCGGCTTACGGCGCTTCGCTGTCCAGCCTGCTCGCCTTTGCCGGCTGGGACGTGACGCGCGAGTACTACGTCAACGATGCCGGGCGGCAGATGGACATTCTCGGCCTCTCCACCTGGCTGCGCTATCTCGACCTGCTGGGCGAGAGCGTCCCCTTCCCGCCCAACGGCTACCAGGGCGATTACGTGCGGCGCATGGCCGAGCAGCTCCGGCACGCGCACGACAACAAATACCGGCGCAGCGCCGCCGACGTCCTGCGCGGCACGCCGGGCCTGCCCGCCGCCGAGCGGGCGGACGACGAAGCCAAGGCGCAGCGCGAAGCGCATCTCGACGCCCTGATCGCGCGCGCCAAGGCGCTGCTCGGCGAGGACTGGCACTACGTCCATCGGCACGCGCTCAACGAACAGCTGGAAGACTGCCGCAGCGATTTGCAGGATTTCGGCGTCGAATTCGAAGTCTGGTTCTCGGAAAAAGCGCTTTACGACACCGGGCTGGTGGCGCGTTGCGTCGATCTTCTGGAAGCAAAGGGCCACATTTACCTGCAAAACGGCGCCAAATGGTTCCGTTCCACCGCTTTCGGCGACGAAAAGGATCGCGTCGTGCAGCGCGAAAACGGGCTGTACACCTATTTCGCTTCCGACATTGCCTATCACCTGAACAAATTCGAGCGCGGTTTCGACAAGATCATCAACGTCTGGGGGGCCGACCACCACGGCTACATCCCGCGCGTCGCCGGCGCGGTCAAGGCGCTCGACCTGCCCGCCGACAGGCTGCACGTGGCGCTGGTGCAATTCGCGGTGCTCTATCGCAACGGCCAGAAAGCCTCGATGTCCACCCGCTCGGGCGAATTCGTCACCCTGCGCGAACTGCGCGAGGAAGTGGGCAACGACGCCTGCCGCTTCTTCTACGCCCTGCGCAAATCGGATCAGCACCTGGATTTCGACCTCGATCTGGCGAAAAGCCAGAGCAACGAAAACCCGGTGTATTACATCCAGTACGCCCACGCCCGCATCTGCTCGGTGCTGAAACAGTGGCCGGGCACGCCGGACGAGTTGCTCGAAGCCGATTTCGCACGCCTCGACAGCCCGCGCGAGCAGTCGCTCGCCAATCTGCTCGGTCAGTTTCCGGAAGTGATCGAAACCGCCGCGCGCGACCTCGCGCCGCACTCGGTCGCCTTCTATCTCAAGGATCTGGCCGGGGAATTCCACGCCTGGTACAACGCCGAGCGCATGCTGGTCGACGATGCCGCCCTGTGTCAGGCGCGCGTCGCGCTGGCCGCGGCGATCCGGCAGGTGATTCGCAACGGCCTGTCCATCCTGGGCGTGTCCTGCCCGGAAAGCATGTAAAGGAAACCCATGAGCCGCGACATGAAACCGCGCAAATCATCGCCGCAGAAAAAATCCGCCGGCGGCACGCTGATCGGCATGTTCATCGGTCTGGTGCTCGGCGTGTGCATCGCCGCCGGGGTCGTCTGGTACATCAACAAGGCCCCGCTGCCCTTCAATCAGAACGTGCAGAACAGCGAAACCCGCGCCGCCGCGGTGCCGGCTGCCGGCCAGGAACCCAAGGCGCTGCCCGGCAAACCGGGCGATCCGGCCCCGGAAAAGCGCTTCCAGTTCTACGACATCCTGCCCGGCAAGGCCGACGCCGTGCCGGACAAACCCGGCACCCCGGCCATGGCCGAAAAACCGGAAAGCAAGCCGGATGCGAAAGAAGGCAAGGAAAGCCGCTCGCCGCTCTTTTTGCAGGCAGGTTCCTTCAGTACCGCTCAGGATGCCGACAACCAGAAGGTCAAACTCGCCTTCATGGGCATCGAATCCAACGTGCAGCAGGTCATGATCGAAGACCGCACTTGGTATCGCGTGCGCATCGGCCCCTATTTCCAGCTCGAAGAATTGAACAAAACCAGGGCCAACCTGGCCAAATCCGGCATTGAAGCCCAGTTGTCGAAATAACCCACGTAGGAGTTTTGTATGAAGCATTCGCCGCTCGATCGCCGCCATTTCCTTGCCGCCACCCTGGCCCTCGGTGCCAGCAGCCTGGCCCGCCCCCTGTGGGCGCAAACTGCCGGCCAGGAATTCACGCTGCTCAATCCCGCACAGCCCACCGAAGATGCCGGCAAGATCGAAGTGCTGGAATTCTTCAGCTACGGCTGCCCGCATTGTGCCGACTTCAACCCCCTGCTCAGCCTGTGGGCGGAAAAACTACCGGCCGACGTGGTGCTGAAAAAGGTACCGGTCAGCTTTGGCCGCGCTGCCTGGGGCAATGCCGCCAAACTCTTTTACGCACTGCAGACGACCGGCGATTTGAAGCGCCTGGAAGACAAGGTGTTCAAGGCCATTCACCAGGAACGCACCAACCTGTTCGAGGAAAAGAACATCAAGGCCTGGATCGCCGCGCAAGGCGTGGATGCAGCCAAATTCTCCGACGCTTTTTCTTCCTTCGGCGTGCAGAGCAAGGTGCGCCGGGGCGACCAGCTCGCCCATGCCTACAAGATCGAAGGCGTACCAGCCCTTGCCGTCAATGGCAAATACCTGGTTGCCAGCCTGCAATTCGAGCAGCAGCTGGCGGTGGCCGACAAATTGATCGCCCAGGAACGGCGCGGCAAAGGCAGCAAGTAAGCCAGCCCGCACTCGCCAGCGCACCCCGCGCCCGACATGCCGCACAGGATCTTCATCACCGGCGCTTCGTCCGGCATCGGCGAAGCGCTGGCGGTTTTCTACGCTGCACAGGGGGCGGTTCTGGGCCTGTCCGGCCGCCGCCGGACCGCCCTGGAAGCGCTGAACGAACGTCTGGGCGGGCAGCACGCCTGCTATCCGCTCGATGTCACCGACGCGGACGCCTTACAAGCGGCAGCCGATGATTTCATCGCCCGCTTCGGCACCCCGGACATCGTCATTGCCAGCGCCGGCGTTTCCGTCGGCACCCTGAGCGAATACCCGGAAGATTTGCCCGCCTTTCGCCGAGTGATGGACACCAACGTATATGGCATGGCGGCCACTTTTGCCGCCTTCATTCCCGCCATGCGCCAAGCCAGCGGCCCGCACCGCCTGTGCGGCATGGCCTCGGTCGCCGGCATCCGCGGCCTGCCCGGCGCAGAAGCCTATTCCGCCTCGAAAGCCGCCGCCATCGCCTACCTGGAAAGCCTGCGCCTGGAATTGAAGCCCTACGGCATCGCCGTCGTCACCATCGCCCCTGGCTACATCGCCACGCCGATGACCGCCGTCAATCCCTACCGCATGCCCTTTCTCCTGCCCGCCGACGAAGCCGCCCGGCGCTTCGCCCGCGCCATCGAGCTCGGCGCCGGCTACCGGGTAATTCCATGGCCCATGGCCATCGTTGCCAAATGCCTGCGACTCCTGCCCAACGCCCTCTACGATCTGCTCTTTACGCGCGCCCCACGCAAACCGCGCCAGCCGCCAAACGGCTGACGCGATTTCCGGTTCCCGGCGGAGCCTGGATTCAGTGCTGCACAGCCGCAGCCCGCCAAGCATCGGCAGTCGCCGACTCAACCCCGCTCAACTCGGCAAAGCACCCTTCCAACGGGCATCGGCGGTTCTTCGGGCAGGCATGTTCGCGGGCGCACTCGCGCTGCGTCGAATCGGTCAACACCATGGCGCGGGCGGCTTCACAACGAGCGATGGGAGCGTCAAAGATGGACATGGCTATCTCCTTGTGAAGTGAAGGGTCAATTTGACTATAGCTGAACCGGGGGATTTGTCCATTCTTGGCAGCTTTCTTGCCACCCCAACAATTTCAGCTACTGGATAAAACGTGCCACTTTCAGAATGAGGATCGCGTTTGATGACCAAAATGGAAAGACCCGGCAGGTTTCCCTGCCGGGCCGGATTCGGTCGTCCCCGAAGGGACACCTTATTGTAGCAACGGCTCTCACCCCGGAAAGCTACATGGCGTTATTCTACGCACTTTAAATCGACCAAGGCAAATCATGGGCGCCACATACACCATCGGTCTGGACATCGGCATCGCATCGGTCGGCTGGTGCGTTCTTGGCGAGACACACATCATCGATCTGGGCGTACGAGCCTTCGACAAAGCCGAAACGGCCAAGGAGGGTGAATCGCTGAACCTTGCGCGGCGCAACGCACGACTGATGCGCCGCCGCCTATTCCGGCGAGCCTGGCGGTTGAAAAAGCTGGCCCGTCTCCTGAAAAGTGAAGGTCTGATCGCTGACACCAAGACATTCCAGCCTGAGCACGCTTTCACCCGCCCGCTCTGGCAATTGCGCGTCGGTGGACTCGACCGCCGCCTGAACGACGAAGAATGGGCGCGCGTCATCTACCATCTCTGCAAACATCGGGGCTTCCACTGGATCAGCCGCGCCGAAGCCAAACAAGCCGAAGGCGACAGCAAGAGCGAAGGCGGCAAGGTCAAACAGGGACTGGCCGGCACCGCCAGACTAATGGCAGAAAAAGGCTATCGCAGTGCGGCCGAAATGGTATTGGGCGAATTCCCGGATGCGCAACGCAACAAACAGGGCGAATACACAAAAGCCCTGGCACGAGAACTACTTGCCAAGGAACTGGCCCTGCTCTTTGCCCGGCAACGTGAATTCGGAAATCCGCATGCATCAAGTGCGCTGGAAACCGCCATCCTCGGCAACGGCGACAAAAAGAGCGGATTGTTCTGGCAGCAGAAGCCCGCCCTGGCCGGTGCCGACCTGCTCAAGATGCTCGGCACCTGTACCTTCGAAAAAGGCGAACACCGCGCGCCCAAAGCCAGCTTCACTGCCGAACACCACGTCTGGCTGACGCGCCTGAACAACCTGCGCATCGTCACCGATGGCGTTACCCGCCAACTGACCGAACAGGAACGCCTGCGCTGCCTGCCCTTGCCTTACCAACAAGCCGGCGACCTGACCTACAAGCAACTCGGTACGGTGCTGACCAAAGCCGGGCTGCTGGAAGCTGGCAGTTTCAAATTCACCGGCCTCGCCTACCCTACTGAGGCGCAAAAGGCCGAAGGCAAGGCCAAAGACCCGGAATCGGCCACGCTGATCAAAATCCCGACCTGGCAGGAATTGCGCCAAACATTCACCAAAGCCGACCTCGACGACGAGTGGAAAAAGCTCTCGGTCGATGCGCTCTGCGGTCAACCGGAAATCCTCGACCAAATTGCCTGGGTGCTCAGTGTCTACAAGGACGACGACGAAGTCCGCGCCGAACTCGCCAAGCTGCCGCTCCCCAACCGCGACGCGCTCATCGAGGCCCTGCTCAACATCCGCTTCGACAAATTCCACTCCCTGTCGCTGAAAGCCCTGCGCGCCATCGTCCCGCATATGGAAAAAGGGCTGCGCTACGACGAGGCCTGCGTTGAGGCCGGCTATCATCACAGCCAGTTGCACAAGGTCGGCGAAGGCGAACACAAATATCTGCCGCCGCTCTACGCCGGGCGCGACAAGGACGGCCGGCTGCGCTTCGCCGAAGATACCGACATCCCGCGCAATCCTGTCGTCCTGCGTTCACTGAATCAGGCGCGCAAGGTGGTCAATGCCATCATCCGCCGCTACGACTCGCCGGCTGCGGTGCACATCGAAATGGCCCGCGATCTCTCGCGCCCTTTCGACGAGCGCAACAAGATCAAGAAGGACCAAGACGAATACCAGGCCCGGAATCAGCGTGACAGGGAACAATTCATCGAATTGTTCGGCCATCCGCCCAAAGGCCCGGAATTTGAAAAATGGCGCCTGTACCGGGAACAGAACGGGCAATGCGCTTATTCGCAGAAGCCGCTGGCGCCGTCAGGCAACGTTGCCGAAATTTTCCTCGAAGGCTCCACCGAAATCGACCATGCCCTGCCCTACTCGCGCAGTTTCGACGACAGCAAGAACAACAAGGTGCTGGTCCTGACCCGAGAAAACCGCGACAAGGCTAACCGCACACCCTACGAATACCTGGGTGGCGCCGAGAACAGCGAACGCTGGCAGCGCTATGTCGCCTTCGTCGAAGCAAACAAGGCATATCGGCTGGCCAAACGCACCCGCCTGCTGCGCAAGGATTTCGGCACCAAGGAAGCCGAAGAATTCCGCCAACGTAACCTGAACGACACCCGCTACATCTGCCGCTTTTTCAAGAACTACGTCGAGCAGCACCTGAAACTGGCGGAAGGCAGTGAGGTGAAACGCTGCGTCGTCGTCAGCGGTCAACTGACCAACTTCCTGCGCGCCCGCTGGGGGCTGCTCAAGGTCCGTTCCGACAGCGACCGCCACCATGCGCTCGATGCGGCGGTTGTCGCGGCCTGCAGTCACAGCATGGTGCAGCGCCTCTCCAATTACTCGCGCACCCGCGAACTGGAACAGGTCCGGGACGGCTTCGTCGATATCGAAACAGGCGAAATCGTCAATCTGGCCATGCACCAGCAACTGCGCAAACATTTCCCCGACCCGTGGCCCTACTTCCGGCACGAACTCGAAGCCCGCCTGAAGATCGATTCGCCGGAACTGCTGCGCGAAGAAATGTCGCGCCTGGGAAGCTACAACGAGGAAGAACTCGCGGCCCTCAAACCCTTGTTCGTCTCCCGCGCACCGCAACGCCGCAACGGTGGTGCTGCGCACAAGGACACCATCTACGGCCAGCCGGAGAAAATGAAAAGAACAGGCGGAGTCACTCAAAAAATCCCTCTCTCCAGCCTAACACTGAGAGACCTTGATTCGCTCGCCGATCCCCACCGGAACGTAAAACTGTACGAAGCTATCGCCAAACGACTTGAAGCCCATGGGGGCAAGGGCGACAAGGCTTTTCCACCATCCAAGCCGTTACGAAAGCCGGACAAGGAAGGTAACGAGACCGGCCCCGTCGTTCGCACCGTCACCAAGGTCATCGACAAGCTGTCCGGCATCCCCATACGCGGCGGCATCGCCAAGAACGACACCATGCTGCGGGTGGATGTCTTCACCAAGGCCGGCAAATTTCATCTGGTACCGGTTTATGTGCATCACCGGGTGACGGGGCTGCCGAATCGGGCGATTGTGGCTTTCAAGGACGAAGAGGACTGGACGCTGGTTGATGAAAGTTTCGAATTCCTGTTTTCGTTACACCCAAACGATCTTGTTCGAATCCACCAGAAAGGGAAGCAACCAATACTCGGATACTACGCCAGTTGCCATCGAGGCACGGGCAACCTGAATGTCTGGACCCACGACCGTAACACTGTTGTTGGGAAAGATGGAATGCTGGAGGGAATCGGCGTAAAAACGGCCCTCACCCTAGAAAAACTCCACGTCGACACCCTCGGCAACATCTACCCCGCCCCGCCGGAGAAACGTCGTGGGCTGGCGTAGTGTGATGATCTCCCGGCCGGCCAAGCTGCGCCGGGAACATTTCTCCCTGGCCATTGAGCAGGAACAGACTGCCTTCGTCCCCTTCGAAGACATCGCCATCATCGTCCTCAACCACCGCGAAATCCAGCTCACACATCCTGTCCTCTCGGCCTGCGCCGACTACGGCATCGGCCTCTACGCCACCGGCGACAACCACCAGCCCAATGGCGTCTTCTTGCCGTTTCTCACCCATTCCCGCACCACGCGCCTGATGCGCAAACAGATGGACATTCCCCGCCCCCTCGCCAAGCAGGCTTGGGCCAGCATCGTCCGACGCAAGATCGAAAACCAAGCGGCCGTGCTGCGTTTTTGCGCGAAGAATGGCTTCGATCGCATGGATTCCTACGCTCGGCGCGTGCGTTCGGGTGATACCGAAAACCTCGAAGGTCAGGCCGCTGCCTTCTACTTCACACAACTTTTCGGCCAAGGCTTTTATCGCGCCGAAGAGCGTTGGGTCAATGCTGCACTTGATTACGGCTATGCCGTACTACGTGGCGCCATCGCCCGAGGACTGGTCGCCCACGGCATGCATCCGCCCATCGCTCTCTTCCACGCCAGCGAACAGAACGCCTTCAATCTGGCCGACGACCTGATCGAACCCTTCCGCCCTCTGGTCGACCTGCACGTCGCCAAAAACCCAGCTTTCACCGAAGGCGATCTCAGCCCGCAGGACAAGGCAGAACTGGTTGCCTTGCTCAACGTCGATGTCAGTATGCCGCAAGGCAAGATGTCCGCGCTATCCGCCATCGAATATGCGGTCGAGAGCCTTGCCCGGCTATTCGAGCAAGGCAACAGCGAGCTTGAGCTTCCCGGCCTGATCGGCTTGCAGGCCCATCGGCTGGAATGCTGAGGCATGGGACTGGAGACACGACGCTTCATGCGACTCATCGTCTTCTTCGATCTGCCCATGGTCACCAAGACCGAAAAACGCGCCTACGTCCAGTTTCGCCGCTTCCTGCTCAATGACGGCTACGACATGATCCAGTGGTCCGTCTATGCCCGCTTGCTAAACGGCAACGATGACCACGAAAAACACCTTAAACGCCTGATCGACAGCCTCCCGCCCGCCGGTTCCATTCGCTGCATGACAGTCACGGAAAAGCAGTTCGCCGGCATTCGCCTGCTGGTCGGCATGCCGCTTTTTCAGGAAAAAAAGGTTCCAGCGAGCCAGATGTTGTTGTTTTGATCCCGGATTTGCACAAAAAAATTTCCCGCCCAGCTAAGCCGGGCGGGAAATTTGGTTTCGTCGATTGTAGCTTTCCGGGGTGAGAGAGGGAGCTACAACGCATGGTTATTCTCCGATTAGCTGAGATTAATTGTAGCTTTCCGGGGTGAGAGAGGGAGCTACAACTCGGGGGCGGTCGTGAATCGCCAGAACCGGATTGTAGCTTTCCGGGGTGAGAGAGGGAGCTACAACTCCGCAACCGGTCGTACGATAACTTCACTTATTGTAGCTTTCCGGGGTGAGAGAGGGAGCTACAACCCGAACTGATGCGCGACCCGGACATCGCGCATTGTAGCTTTCCGGGGTGAGAGAGGGAGCTACAACTGTGCCAGTGTGGCGTGCTGTCGTGGTGCGATTGTAGCTTTCCGGGGTGAGAGAGGGAGCTACAACCACTTGTAGGACGTGACTTTGCGCGGCTGGATTGTAGCTTTCCGGGGTGAGAGAGGGAGCTACAACAACGGCCGCAGAATCTCGGCTTCATAGTTGATTGTAGCTTTCCGGGGTGAGAGAGGGAGCTACAACATGTTGACGATGCTTTCGCCGCCCGCCACGATTGTAGCTTTCCGGGGTGAGAGAGGGAGCTACAACCGGAACTGGAGCGTAATGGCGTGAAGATGGATTGTAGCTTTCCGGGGTGAGAGAGGGAGCTACAACAGCGTGCATAGGGTCATGGGAACGGCCAGCATTGTAGCTTTCCGGGGTGAGAGAGGGAGCTACAACGCGGAAGGCGCAAGAAGCACCTTCCTGCCTATTGTAGCTTTCCGGGGTGAGAGAGGGAGCTACAACCTACGAGATCACGCGGTATCATTTGCTGGAGATTGTAGCTTTCCGGGGTGAGAGAGGGAGCTACAACCCGAGACTGCACTGATGGTTTTTCTGGGGGATTGTAGCTTTCCGGGGTGAGAGAGGGAGCTACAACGAGCAGCGCAGCCTCCTTTTCATGAACCAGATTGTAGCTTTCCGGGGTGAGAGAGGGAGCTACAACGAGATGGCGTAACTTTGGGAGCGCCGCACTATTGTAGCTTTCCGGGGTGAGAGAGGGAGCTACAACACGCTGCTCAAGCATACTGTGCCATCAATAATTGTAGCTTTCCGGGGTGAGAGAGGGAGCTACAACTTTTTCCCCCCGGGGGCCGCCTACAGACACATTGTAGCTTTCCGGGGTGAGAGAGGGAGCTACAACCCGTCGCAGCGTAATGGAAATTCTCAGTGAATTGTAGCTTTCCGGGGTGAGAGAGGGAGCTACAACGATTTCGCCGTAGTTTGCGGATTCATCGCGATTGTAGCTTTCCGGGGTGAGAGAGGGAGCTACAACCTCAAGAATCATCTTCGGGTGGAGTGGATTATTGTAGCTTTCCGGGGTGAGAGAGGGAGCTACAACCTGCTGCTCTCGATACGCTTCAGGAATTGGATTGTAGCTTTCCGGGGTGAGAGAGGGAGCTACAACCTAAAATTCTGCGCATAGATGAGAGCGTCGATTGTAGCTTTCCGGGGTGAGAGAGGGAGCTACAACCTGGCAATGACGATAGTTTCAGATGAAAGGATTGTAGCTTTCCGGGGTGAGAGAGGGAGCTACAACACTGGCTGAACACATCCTTGAAGTCAAAACATTGTAGCTTTCCGGGGTGAGAGAGGGAGCTACAACCGAGTGCTCGACCCTTGTTGCGGCAGCCGCATTGTAGCTTTCCGGGGTGAGAGCCTTGCTTTTAGCACAGCATCAAAGTTGCACAGCGCAGACAGCAAAAACCCACCGCGTAGGGTGGGTTTTTGCTTGAACTTCTGGTGGGTCGGCCGAGATTCGAACTCGGGACCAACGGATTAAAAGTCCGCTGCTCTACCGACTGAGCTACCGACCCACGCGTTGAAGGGCGCGATTATAGAGAAGACGGACCGCGCCGGTCAAGAATCGCGCGCGGCCGGCAGAGGTTGGGCCAAATTCCGATTCAGGCCGCCCAGGGCAGATCGCCGAAAGCCTGACGGTAGCGCTCGTCGATTTCGCGGCGAGTAGGCTGGTGGTTCTGACCGCCGCGGCAGGCGATCTTGATCGCCCCCATCACGGCGGCAAGACGCCCGGTGACGGGCCAGTCGTAGCCGTGGGCGATGCCGTACAGCAGGCCGGCGCGGTAGGCGTCGCCGCAGCCGGTGGGGTCGACGATGGCCTCGGCCGGCGCGCAGGGAATGTCGATGACCTTGCCGTCCACGTAAATCTGCGAACCTGCGCCGCCGTTGGTCACGATCAGGGCTTTGACGCGGGTGGCCAGTTGCTCGATGCTGCAACCGGTGCGGTCGCAAGCCAAGTGGGCTTCGTAGCTGTTGAAGCAGGCGTAGTCGGCCAGATCGAGGAAACCGATGAGATCGGTGCCGTCGAACATGGGCAGGCCCTGGCCCGGATCGAAGATGAAGGGAATGCCGGCGGCGGCGAAATCCCGAGCGTGCTGGAACATGCCGTCACGGCCATCGGGCGCGACGATCCCCAGTTGCGCGTCGGCATCAGTCACCTTGTTCAGATGCGAATGACTCATCGCGCCGGGATGGAAGGCGGTGATCTGGTTGTCGTCCAGATCGGTGGTGATGAAGCACTGCGCAGTGAAGCTGCCCTCCACTTTCCGCACGTGGGTGCGCGGCAGGCGCAGGGCGTCCAGGCGTTCCAGATAGGGCGCGCAGTCGTCGCCGACGGTTGCCATGATGAGCGGATCGCCGCCCAGCAGTTTCAGGTTGTAGGCGATGTTGCCGGCGCAACCGCCGTACTCGCGGCGCATTTCCGGCACTAGGAAGGAGACGTTGAGCAGGTGAATCTGCTCGGGCAGGATATGGTTGCGGAAACGATCCGGAAAAACCATGATATTGTCGTAGGCCAGCGAGCCGCAAATGAGTGTTTTCATGATGGTGGGTAGAAAAGATAAAGACGATAACCGGCCG
This sequence comes from uncultured Rhodocyclaceae bacterium, assembly GCA_900549295.1. Taxonomy (GTDB): domain Bacteria; phylum Pseudomonadota; class Gammaproteobacteria; order Burkholderiales; family Rhodocyclaceae; genus Azonexus. Next base: position 22,533 of record URNG01000005.1, on the reverse strand, counting down.
CACCGATGTCGCGCGCTTCGATCCACAACCGCACGCCGACATCGCTACCCGCCGCGAATGCCGGCGGATGCTGCGTCCCCAGATAATCAACAACGGAAATCATGCGCCGGGCCACCGTGCGGTCATTGACGTCGGTCAGCGTCAGGGCGAGCTGCGGCCAGGCCTGGTCGTAGCTCGCCCGATTCTTCAGGGTGCTGTTGAGCACGAACAGCTCGCGTACCGGATCGGCCTGCAGATCGGAGGCTTCGATGGAAATCAGGCTGGCCTCGCGCGGCAGCGGCACGTCGACCCCCAGCATCCGATAAAGCGGGACCAGTGCCGGCAGGCGCAGGCTGAGCGAGGTGCGGTAGTGGTAAGCCAACTGTCCCAACAAGACGAACGACAGCAAAAAGGCGAGCAACAGATACGGCCAGAGCGGGCGTTGCGCGGGCTCGTCGAAATCGTCCAGGCCACCGCTCGAAACGGGGGCAGCCGACCAGCGGCTGTAGCCCGGGCTGTCGCCGACTTCCCGCGCTGCGACCAGACCTGCGGCGCGAGCGGCTTCCAGGGTCTGCTCCAGGGTTTCCGGCTCCTGATCGGAAATGGTTGCCGGTGCTTGCGGGGGCAACGGGGCTACGACAAGTGTTTCTGCCGCATCCGCTGATACGGCCACTGGCACCTCCTGTGCCGATGCCTGTTCCGGTGTCTGTCGTACTGGCAGGAACGCCCCTGTTTCTGGCGACGGCTCTGGCGTGCGCTCCGAGGCGAGCGGCGCTACCGTTTCCAACACATCCTGCTCAGGTGTTTCAAGCGCGGGTTGCGCGGGCGCAGCAACAGGCGCCGATGCGGGTGGGCGCGCTGGCTCGGATTTCCCTGCGCTCGTGGAGTTGGGCGGCGGTTTGGGAGATTTGGGCGGCTCCGACATGGGGGCGATCGAAGGCATGGGCATGATGGTGGGCGGATTGTCCTGCCCACCCGCGCCCACCAGCAGCTGGTCGAACGCATTGAACACGGTACGGCACTGGCCGCAGCGCACCTTCCCGGCTTTCAGGCGCAACTGCTCGGAGGTGACACGGAACACCGTGCCACACGCCGGGCAGCGGCTGCGCATCAGATTTTTCGGCCGCTCAGACATACCCAGTCCTCACACACATCGGCCACCGCCAGACTGATCCACGGCGCATACACGGCAATGATTTCCTCGGCCTGCTCACGCAGGATGCCGGAAAGCGCGAGCTGCCCCCCGGCAGGACGCACCAGCGCACAAATGGCCGGTGCCAGCACGCGCAAGGGATTGGACAGTATATTGGCGACAACGATGTCGAACGTGCCGCCAATTGCCGGCGAACTCTCCGCAAATTCGGCGATCACCGCATTACGCTGCGCGTTGGCGCGGGCCGCCTCCACCGCCTGCGGGTCGATATCCAGGCCGCACACCTTGCCGGCACCCAGCCTGGCCGCCGCAATCGCCAGAATGCCGGAACCGCAGCCGTAGTCGAACACGCTGCACGCCGGCGTCACCGTTTTCTCCAGCCACTCCAGACAAAGCCGGGTCGTCGGGTGGGAGCCCGTGCCAAAAGCCATGCCAGGGTCCAGCACCAGATTGATCGCCGCCGGGTCCGGGCTTTCGTGCCAGGACGGCACGATCCACAGCCGGTTTGAAATCCGGATGGGGTCGAACTGCGCCTGGGTCATCTGCACCCAGTTCTGCTCTGCCACGATGTCGACTGAAAACTCGCTGACCGGCGGTAAACCCAGTTGCTCACACGCGGCCCGCAAAAGCGGTTCGACTGCCGTATCCGCCTCGCACAAGGCCAGCACGCGGGAGCGCTGCCAGCCCGGCGTGGTCGGTGTGCCCGGCTCGCCGAACTGCGGTTGCTCGTCGGGCGTGCCGGCATCGGCGTCCTCGATGCTGGCGGACAACGCTCCCAGTTCGATCAGCGCGTCGCACAAAGGCTCGGCGCTGGCTGCATCGGTCAGGAAACTGACGTTTTGCCAGCCCATGTCAGCGCTTGACCTCGTCCTTCTGGGCGAGTTTGTGTTCGAGATAATGAATCGCCGTGCCGCCTTCGTTGAAGCGCGCGTCGAACATCAATTCCTGATGCAGCGCGATATTGGTCTTGATGCCCTGGATGCTCATTTCCGACAGGGCGATGCGCATGCGGCGGATCGCCTGATCGCGGGTATCGCCATAGGCAATGATCTTGGCCACCATCGAATCGTAGTGCGAAGGCACGCGATAGCCCTGGTAGATGTGCGAATCGACCCGGATGCCGGGGCCGCCCGGCGGGTGGTAAAACTCGATCGTGCCGGGAGATGGCACGAACGTGAAGGGATCTTCGGCGTTAATGCGGCATTCGATGGCATGGCCCTTGAGCGCGACGTCACGCTGACGGAAAGGCAGTTTCTCGCCAGCAGCGATGCGAATCTGCTCCTGCACGATGTCGATACCGGTAATCATCTCGGTCACCGGATGCTCGACCTGCACCCGCGTATTCATTTCAATGAAATAAAACTCGCCGTTTTCGTAGAGAAATTCAAACGTACCCGCCCCGCGATAGCCGATCTTGCGGCAGGCTTCGGCGCAACGCTCGCCGATGCGCGCAATCAGGCGCGGCGCGATGTGCGGCGCGGGCGCTTCCTCGATCACCTTCTGGTGGCGGCGCTGCATCGAGCAATCACGCTCGCCGAGATAGACGGCGTTGCGATGCTGGTCGGCAAGAATCTGGATTTCCACGTGGCGCGGGTTTTCCAGGAATTTCTCCATATAGACTGCGGAATTACCGAAGAACGTGCCTGCCTCCTGGCTGGTGGTTGCCACCGCGTTCAGCAGGGCCGCCTCGGTATGCACCACGCGCATGCCACGGCCACCGCCGCCGCCAGCCGCCTTGATAATGACCGGATAGCCGATTTTGCGCGCAGTTTGCAGCACTTCCTGCGGATCTTCCGGCAAAGCGCCGTCCGATCCCGGCACACAGGGCACGCCGGCCGCCTTCATGGCGTCCTTGGCGGAAACCTTGTCACCCATCAGGCGGATGGTTTCGGCGCGCGGGCCGATGAAAACGAAACCGGAGGTTTCGACGCGCTCGGCGAAATCGGCATTTTCCGACAAAAAGCCGTAGCCGGGATGAATGGCCTGAGCGTCGGTGACTTCGGCGGCAGAAATGATCGCCGGAACGTTCAGGTAGCTCTGCGCCGACGCCGCCGGGCCGATACAGACCGATTCATCGGCCAGCTTCACGTATTTCGCATCGCGGTCCGCTTCGGAGTGCACCACCACCGTCTTGATGCCCATTTCCCGGCAGGCGCGCTGCACCCGCAGGGCGATTTCCCCACGGTTGGCGATGAGGATTTTCTCGAACATCGCCATGGGTCAACCAATCACGAAAAGCGGCTCGCCGAATTCCACCGGCTCGCCGTTATCGACCAGAATCGCCTTGATCGTGCCATCGGCATCGGCTTCGATTTCGTTGAGCAGCTTCATGGCTTCGATGATGCACAGGGTGTCGCCCTTCTTGACCACGCTGCCGATCTGGGTGAAGGCATCGGCCCCCGGCGAAGGCGAGCGATAGAACGTACCGACCATGGGCGATTTGACGACGTGCCCCGCCGGCAGATCATCGTCCTCGTCCAGATTGACGGACGAGGTGCCGCCGGCAGCCGGTGCCATTTGCGGCGCGGCTGCGGGCAGGGTGTATTGCATGGGCGCGGCTGCCACGCCGACGTGCTTGGCGATACGCACCTTTTCTTCGCCTTCGGTGACTTCCAGTTCGGAAATACCGGATTCCTGAACGAGATCGATCAGTTTTTTGAGTTTACGCAGATCCATGTTGACTCCAAGTTCGCGCATTTTGTGCGCAATTATTCGATCAATCGCAGCAGATCGCCGCTTTCAATCGAGATTGATTCGGTTGAGCAGATACTCGAGGGCCAGCCGGTAGCCTTCGTGCCCCAGGCCGCAAATGACGCCGATGGCCAGATCGGAAAAATACGAATGCTGGCGGAACGCCTCCCGCGCATGCACATTCGACAGATGCACCTCGATGAAAGGAATGGCCACGCCCGCCAGCGCATCGCGCAGCGCGACGCTGGTATGCGTATAAGCAGCGGGGTTGATGATGATCGCTCGCACGCCCTGTTCGCGCGCTGCATGGATGCGCTCGATCAGCGCGCCCTCGTGGTTGCTTTGAAAGGTTTCCAGCTCAACGCCGGCATTTTCCGCAAACTTGACCAAGCCAAGATTGATGTCGGCCAGGGTCAAACGCCCGTAGTGCTCGGGTTCGCGGGTGCCAAGCAGGTTCAGATTGGGGCCGTGTACCACCAGGATACGGCTTCTTTCCGTTGGCTTGGACGCAGTTTTTCGCTTCGTCATGGCGGCAAGTTTGCCGTAATTACGGGAACTTTGTCCAGTTTACCAAAAGGCAGCCCGCGCTTTCAGTCGTTGAGCGGAATGCAGGCGATATGCTGATTTCCGCGCCGGCGCTGCGGCGGCAGATAGACATCAAATTCACCGGAAAGCGCATATACCGTTTCGTTGAGCAGGAAATTGCGGAACTTCGCGGTTGCCGGCATCAAGCGCTTGGTCGCCATATGCGTGATATACCAGGTACGTTCGATGGGCGTTCCAAGAAGATCGAGACATTTCAACGCCCCCATCCTCAATTCCAGGGAAAGTGTATGCAAGGAAATCAGGCTGACCCCCATGCCTGCCATCACCGCCTGCTTGATCGTCTCGTTACTTCCCAGACTCAGCGTGCGCCCCGGAATGAACAGATGATTCTTGAACATGTCCTCGGCCACGCGCCGCGAACCGGAGCCTTCTTCGCGCAACAGGAAGGTATCTGCACGCAATTCATGCAATTCAAAGCCTTTTTCACCGACCAGCGGATGATCGGGCGGCGCGATCAGCACATAGGGATGGCTGGCGAGAGGCTCGGTGTGAGCGTCGATTTCCTGCGGCAGACGGCCCATGATGGCGAGATCGATGGTCTTGTCCTGCAATTTCTGCAACAGGGAAGCACGGTTGCCGACCGTGAATTGCACGTCCACCCCCGGGTGCGCCTGGGCAAACTTGGCCAGCAGTCGCGGCATGAAGTATTTGGCGGTGCTGACCAGGCCCACCGTGATCTGCCCGCTTTCAGCCCCATTCAAAGCCTGCAGGCTGGCCTCGGCATCCTTGATCTCGCCCAGAATACGCAGCGCGTGATGCACCAGCAATTCCCCCGCTCCGGTCAGACCCACGCCACGCCCCAGCCGCTCGAACAGCGGCAGGCCGACATTGTCTTCCAGTTGCTTGAGCTGCATCGACACCGCCGGCGGCGTCAGATGCAATTCTTCCGCGGCGCGCGCATAACTCAGGTGGCGGGCGGCCACGACGAAAATCTGCAACTGGCGCAAAGTGAGATTACGGACGAAGTTCATCTTTTGCTGATGTTTATCTTGGCATAACCAAGGGAAACTTAATCTATACAGTGCGCCACACCGCGTCAAATCAAATCGGCAAGACCGGGGGCCGGCATGCTAGCGCGGCTTTCCGAGCAGCGAATTTTCCAGCGCATGGCGGGCCAGTTGCGCAACGCTGCGCACGTTGAGTTTGCGCATCAGGTCGCGGCGATGCGTGACCACCGTGGCGGGCGAAATTTGCAGTTGCTGCGCGATTTCCGTCGATGTCATGCCCTGTGTCACCAGATCGAGGATTTCACGCTGCCGCGCACTCAGTCTGCTGCTCGCCGGGGCTGGCAGCGTTTCCTCCCGCTTGTCCTCATCCAGGCGACTGACACGCTGGATCAGCCCTTCGATCTTGCGCAACAGGTCGGTGCCGTCCAGCATCAAACGCTTGCGGTCGGTGATGTCGTACATCACGGCAACGAAATTGCAGAGCGCGCCACTACGCCCCAGCACCGGGGCAATCGACAGCATCTGGTCGTAAAAACGGCCATTTTTGTCGCGATTGACCAGCTCTCCCCGCCATACCCGTCCGGCCAGGATGGTTTCCCACATCTGCTGGTAAAACGCCGCGTCGCTCTGGCCGGATTTCAGCAATTCGCCGGGCGTTCGTCCTGTCGCCTCTGCTGCCGAATAGCCCGTCATTTTCTCGAATGCCGGATTGCACCACTGGATGCGGCCCTCGATATCGGAGATCAGAATGGATTCGGCGCTGGCTTCCAGCGCCGCCTGAAACAACTGCGTGCGCGCTTCCAAGCGGCTGCGGGCCAGCGCGTAGCGCACCGCCCGGGCGAGCATTGCAGCGTCGAATTGCCCTTTGACCAGGTAATCCTGGGCACCGTTGTCCAGTGCCACCATCGCCAGATGCTCATCATCGTGCCCGGTCAGCACGATCACCGGCAGACCGGGCAGGGCGTCGAGCAGCGTCGTCAGGGAAGACAGCCGGCCGGAATCCGGCAAGTTCAGATCGAGCAGGACGAGATCCGGGTTCACCACATCCGCCAGAGCGATGCCTTCGGCCAGATTCGTCGCCCAGCGCACTCCCGGCGCAAGCCCGCCGGCCATTTGTATCTTCTGCAAGGCAAGGGCGACCAGACCGTAGTCACCGGGATCGTCTTCGATGATAAGGATTTGCAGGAAGGGCGTATCTACTGGCATTTATTTACATGGAAACAAGTAATCAAGCAGGCGACTCAGGAGAGAAAAATACCATGAATTAGGTAGTATCTACCTCGTCGTGAGGATTATCAGCCCCTATCCTAAGTGCTATCTTCGGCTTGTAAAGAAATGTAAGTTTTGCTCCCGCCTCCCTGAAGCGCGGATACGTACAGTTTTGATCCTCTCCCAGCGACGCCGCACCATGAAAACGAGCCTTCCAGCCCTCCGCCGAAGCCCCTTTTTGCCGCATGGCAAATTTGCCGGATGGTACGTCAGCTTGCGCGCCATCTCGAGGTAATGCGCTGAAATCTGCATCGCGCCGTTTCTGCCATGAAGCCACCGGCCACCCTGCGCTTTTTTCTCGCTGCCAGTCTGTGCGTGCTGGGTCTGCTCGGGGTGTTTCTCTGGTCTTCCTGGCAGCACGCCATCGGCGCGGCAAAAACGGCGACGCGCAATCTGACTGAAATCATCGCCTCGCGCCTGTACGACGATTTCGCGCGCATCGACGGCACCCTGGGCCTGATCGCGGATGAAGTGACGCCCGCCATGCTCCGCCCAGGCAATGCGGCGGACGGAGCACGCATCGCGCCGCACCTGGCGCGTCAGGTCGGACATTTCGACCTGTTGAGCGGCATCTACATCTTCGATGCGCAGGGCGTGTTGCGGCTGGCCTCTGAAAAAACCCAGCCCTTCTCGATCGGCGACCGGGCGCATTTTCTGCACCTGCTCAATACGGACGCCACGCGCAGCTTCTCGGAAGCGCAGATCACCCGTGCCACCGGACGCCGCTCGATTTCACAGCTACGCGCCATTCGCGGCCCGGAAGGACAGCTACGGGGGGTCATCAGCGCCACGATCGACGTCGATACGCTCGCCCGACGCCTGGGCGGCATCGCCTCCAAGCGCCCGGATTTGCCCGATGCCGGCGACAGTCACGGGTTCGGGGCGCACCACGGCAGCATGATCGATCTCGGCTCCAACGGCGCCATCCTTCTGCGGCGCAACGACGATTTCAAACTGATCCAGCGCGTGCCGCCGCTCAACATCGAGGATTTCAACCGCCCCTTGCCGCCCGGCAATCCCGTCCGGCAGCACATCGAGGCCGGCGAAAGACGCGGCAGCCTGCGCCTGGTGGCGAGTACCGATGGCGTCCGGCGTCTGGCAAGCTTTCAGCAACTCGCCGCCTATCCTTTCTATGTCCAGGTGGCACTGGCCGAAAAGGATTTCCTCATGGTCTGGCGGCACGAGGCAATCCTGGCCTGCGCCCTGGTATTCCTGCTGCTCAGCGGCGTAGGACTGGCCCTGCGCCACATGGCCCGGGCCGAGAAAAACCTGGTCGCCGTGCATGCCGAACTGCAAGAGCAGAACATGGCCCTGGAACGCGCCAATGCCGAACTGGAGCAATTCAGCTACGGCATTTCGCACGACATGCGCCACCCTGTACGCATGGTTTCGAGCTACCTGCAAGTGATCGAAAGCTCTCTTGCCGGGCATCTCGACAACAAAAACCGGTGCTATTTCCAATACGCCATCGATGGCGCGAAGCATCTCGATACCATGCTGGTCGGCCTGCTCGATTATTCCCGCATCGGCAAGGACGGAAACGTCAGCACCTTTGCCAGCCGCGCCGCGCTTACCGAAGCCCTGCTCTACCTGTACCCCGGCCAGGGCGAAATCAATGCAGAAACGGACGCCGAAATCGAGGTCGACGGCGAATGGCCGGCGCTCCATGCCCGGCGCGATGACGTGGTGCGCCTGATGCAGAACCTGGTCGGCAACGCGCTCAAATTCCGCCACCCCGAACGGACACCCCGCATCCGCATCAGCGGCGCACTGGAAAAAAACGCCTGGCGCTGCTGTATCAGTGACAACGGTATCGGCATTGCGCCCGGACAAATCAGCCGTCTGTTCCAGATCTTCCAGCGCCTGCACAGCCGCGAGCGCTACGAGGGCACAGGTATCGGCCTGGCCGTGTGCCGCAAGATCGTCGAACAGTACAAAGGCAAAATCTGGGCGGAATCGCCCGGGGAAGGCCAAGGCAGCAGCTTCTGTTTTCAGTTGCCGCTGGCAAAAAGCCTGACGCCAAACAGCCCACCACCCGAAACCGACCTGCTGCCCGCGAGGCTGACATGACACCACAGCGCCCACGGTCCGCGCCCCCCTCGATCCCCACCCTGCCGCCCCTGCCCGCACCCTGCCTGCCGTTACGGATCTTGCTGGCCACGGATCAAGTGCGGGACGCCCATCGGATCCACCTCGGTTTTCGCGCCTGCGACATGCCCGTCAAAGTACACCATGTCCCCCACGGCCGCGCCGCCCTGGATTTTCTACTCGACCCAGCCAACCCGCGCCCGGATGGGGTTTTGCTCGATCTGCACATGCCGGAGATGGGCGGTCTGGAATGCCTGGCCGCCCTGCAAGCCGACCCGGCCTTGTCCAGCTTGCCCGTCATCCTGCTCTGTGCCGATTGTTCCGCCGCCGAAATGGCAGCCGCCCGGGCCGGCGGCGCGCACCATCTGGTCGACAAGCCGGGGGATCTGCTGATGTTTTTCGCCGTCGTCGGCAGCTTGCTGCCATACCTGCTCGACTGGCAACGCAGCCGGGAACCGTCGCAGCCGCATGTCGACGGATGGGCATTGCATGCCTGAACCCGCCCCCCTTCACCTCTCATTGGAAAAAACCATGCAATCACCTGCAATGCCCATCAGCACGCGCCTGGCACTCGGCTTCGGCCTGGTTCTGGCGCTGATGATCGTTCTTACCGGCTTCGGTATCCAGAAAGTCGGTTTCATCGAGCGGACGCTGACCGAAATCACCGACATCAATGCCGTCAAGCAGCGCTATGCGATCAATTTCCGCGGCAGCGTCCATGATCGCGCCATCAGCCTGCGCGACGTGACGTTGGTCGAAACGCCGGAAGAACTGAACGCCGCGTTGGTCGAAATCGACCGTCTGGCTGCCTTTTATCGCGATGCGGCCACCGCGCTCGATGCGATCTTCGCTACCGATCCGGCCATTCCGGCAGAAGAAAAAGCGCTGCTGCAGGCCATCAAGGCGGTCGAAGCGCGTACCCTGCCGCTGGCCGGACAGGTGATCGCCGCCCGCCAGGGCGGTGATACCGAAAGCGCGCGCCGCATCCTGCTGGCGCAGGCACGCCCGGCGCTGAGTGACTGGCTGGCGGCGATCAACCGTTTCATCGATTACCAGGAAGAAAAGAATCAGACGGCCACCACTCGCGCCCGCACCGTGGCCGAACAATTCGCGCTGCTGATGATCAGCCTGTGCGCTCTGGCGATGCTGATCAGCGGCATCGTCGCCTGGCGCATCACCCGCCGCCTGAAGCTCGCGCTGGGTGGCGAGCCGGAGGCAACCGCCCGCATCGTCGCCCGCATCGCTGCCGGCGACCTGAGCACGTCGATCACCGCCAGCCATCCTGAAAGCATGCTTGCCGCCGTTGCCGCCATGCAGGAACAGTTGCGGCAATTGTTCGCCGAAATCGGTACGGCCACCGACAATCTGTTCGACAAGGCCACCCAGGTCGGCGAAGCCTCGCGCGCCGCCGACAGCGCCGCCGCACGGCAGGCCAGCGCATCGTCGGCGTCTGCCGCCGGCATCGAACAGATGAATCACAGCATCGGCGAAGTCTCGCAAATTGCGCGGCAGACGGAGGAAAATTCGGCACTCACTGCCGATCTTTCGGAACAGGGCAGCCGCCTGGTGAGCGACGCCGCCGTCGAAATAGCCCGTATCGCAGAAACCGTCACGCTTTCCTGCGCGCAAATCCGCAGCCTGCAGCAACGTTCCGAGAATATCGGCGGTATCGCCAGCGTCATCAAGGAAATCGCCGAACAGACCAATCTGCTCGCCCTCAACGCAGCCATCGAGGCCGCCCGCGCCGGTGAAGCCGGGCGCGGCTTCGCGGTGGTCGCCGATGAAGTGCGCAAGCTGGCCGAGCGCACCAGCAGCGCCACCGCCGAGATTGCCCAGATGATCCAGATCATCCAGACCGAAACCCAGCATTCGGTAACGGCCATGGACACCGCTGCGCCGCAGGTCGAAAAGGGACTGGAACTGGCCAACGAAGCCACGCGCATGCTCGGCGAAATCCACCGCCAGGCGCAGGGTTCGCTGCATAATGTCCGCGAAGTTGCCCGCGCCACCGCGCAGCAGGCAGAAAACGCGGCGGACATTGCGCACCGCGTCGAAGACATTGCCCACATGTCGACAGCAACCAGCACTGCGATGAAGGACAATGCGCTGGCCATGGCCGATCTGGAAAACATCTCGCATTCGCTGAAAGCGCAGATCAGGCACTTCAAGCTGCACTGAGGGGAAACCACCACCAAATATGCCCTGCCTCGCCATGCCCAATACCGCCTGTCTCATCATCGATCTCACCGACCGCCAGAGCCTGTTCGACATTTTCGGGGAAGCCGCTGCCAGACAGGCGCTCGACGATCTCGACGCCGCCTGCGCGGCGTTGATCGAACACCTGCTGGCACACCATGCAATCATCGAGCGCCAGCACGACGGCCAGCACTGCACCTGGAGCGCCCGCTTCCGCATCGACGGCACCCTCGATCCGGCAGAAACCCTGCGCAACCTCAACCTGACCGCGCGAACCTTGATCGACGAAACGCTCAACGACATCTTCGGCGTCGGCACCGGCATGCGCGTGCGGGCCAGACTGGCCGTCCTGCCAGCCGGCGCCACGCATCCGCTCGTCTCGCCGGACAGCGGCGACGCCGCCGAGATCGAACGCATCCTCCGCACCGACGCCCTGCGCACCGTGGTGCAGCCCATCGTTCGCCTGAAGGATCGCCGCCTGCTGGGTTTCGAAGCCTTGTCGCGCGGCCCCTCCGGATCGCCGCTGGAACGCCCCGATCATCTGTTCGCCGCCGCCAGCGCCGCCGGCATGAGCATCGAAACCGAACTGGCCTGCGCCCGTCTGGCGCTCGAACGCACACAGGGATTGATCGGGGCGGAACACTTCCTGACCATCAATCTCGGCCCCGGGGCGCTCGTTCAGGCGGCGGACGTTCTGCCGCTGGCCGGTCGCCACGATGTCGTGTTCGAGTTGACCGAACATCTGCCGCTCGATGCGGCAGATGAATTGCGCGGTGCCGTCGAACGCCTGCGCCGGCTGGATCTGCGCGTCGCGCTCGACGATACCGGCTGCGGCTTTGCCGACCTCGCCACCGCCGAGATCCTGCGCCCGGACATCGTCAAGCTGTGCATCACGGTCATCCGCAACGCCGACCGTGGCAATCCTTTCATCGGCACTATCCAGAACACGGCGGAACGATTGCGCAAACTGGGTTGCCGGGTACTGGCCGAGGGCGTCGAAAGCGAAGGCCAGCACGCGGCACTGCTCGGCTGCGACATCGAACTCGGCCAGGGCTGGCTCTACGGCCATCCGCTCGACCTCGGGCAGGTTTTCATCCCGAACGACAGACTTTCCTGAGCGCCCGCGCAGGCCATCGCGCTGGCCATGGCGGCCCGATCGGGTTTAAGCTCGCCCGCTTCATCCAGTACAAAGCCCTGTGGAGGAGCGCCGCATGCCCTTTTTTGTCGATGATTCCCCGCCGGGAAGCTGTATTTTCTGCCGCCTGATTGCCGGCGAGATTCCGGCAGCGCGGGTGTTCGAGGATGCCGAAACGCTGGCTTTCATGGATCTGGGGCAGGTCAATCCGGGGCATGTGCTGGTGACGCACAAGCGGCACGCGGCGACGCTGCTCGACCTGACGGCGGACGAGGCGGCGGCGCTGATGCGCACGGCGCACCGGGTCGGGCTGGCAGTGCAGGCGGCTTTCGATCCGCCGGGCCTGACCCTGCTGCAATGTAACGGCGAGGCGGCCGAGCAGACGGTGTTTCATGTGCATATGCACGTCGTGCCGCGCCATGAAGCCGACGGCGTGGCACTCTCCTGGCCGCGCAAGGAGCCGGGGCTGGCGGTTCTGGAAGACTACGCGGCGCGCCTGCGCGGGGCGCTGTCATGCGGGTAATCGTGCAGCGGGTGCGTTCGGCGGCGGTCAGCGTGGCGGGCACGACGGTCGGCAAGATCGGCCCCGGCCTTCTGGTGCTGGCGGGTTTCGCGGTCGATGACACCAGCGCCGACCTCGACTGGATGGCCGGAAAACTCGTCAGGATGCGCCTTTTTCCAGATGCCGACGGAGTGATGAACCGCAGCGTGCAGGACATTGACGGCGACATTCTGGCGGTGTCGCAATTCACCCTGTATGCCTCGGTCAAGAGGGGCAATCGACCGTCCTGGAGCCGTGCTGCGCGCGGAGAAATTTCATCGCCGCTGTTCGACGAATTTGTCGGCAAATTAAGTGAAATTACGGGAAAAAGCGTGCCAACCGGGGTGTTTGGCGCCGACATGCAGGTGGCGCTGGTCAACGACGGGCCAGTCAGCCTGTTCATCGATTCGCGCCTGCCGGAATGAGGCAGGCCGTTCAGGTCAGGCCGCAGGCCCGTTCGATGGCGCTGATGGTCGCGCCTGCCGCGTCGAAACCGCATTGCTGGCGCAGTTCGGTCATGCCGCACGGATGGCTGACGTTGATGCCGGTGAGGAAATCGCCGATGACGTCGAGTCCGACGATCAACAGACCGCGCTTGAGCAGGATGGGCGCAAGGGTTTCGGCGATTTCCCGATCCCGCGCCGATAGTTCCTGCGCCACGCCGGTACCTCCGGCAGCCAGGCTGCCACGGGTCTCGCCGGCACGCGGAATGCGCGCCAGGCACCAGGGAACGGCCTTGCCGGCAATGAGCAGGATGCGTTTGTCGCCCTGGTCGATTTCCGGCAAATAACGCTGGGCGATGATGGTGCGCCGGCCATCGTCGGTCAGCGATTCGGCAATGGCATTGCGGTTGCGGTCATTGCGATGCACGCGGAAAACGCGCACCTTGGCCCCGCCGTCGATCGGTTTCAGGATCACGTCGCGCTCGTTGTCGATGAATTCACGCAGTTTTCCGAGATGCCGGGTAATCAGGGTGGTCGGGGTAAATTGCGGAAATTCGGCGGTGGCGATTTTTTCCGAATGCTCGCGCAGCGCCCGTGGCCGATTGAAAACGCGCAGCCCGTCCGCTTCGGCCCGTTCCAGCAGCCAGGTGGCGGCGAAAAATTCGGCATCGGCAGGCGGATCGAGGCTGACCATGAGCGCATCGAGAAAATGCAGGGGCCGCCATGTGCGACTGATTTCACGGTACCAGTCGTGGTCGTCCGGACGCAGATGCAGTTGCAGCACTTCACCGAACACACCGCCCGGCTGACCGCTTGCGGGCTGGTGCCAGCCCAGGGTCGGCGCCTGGATCGCATAGACCTCGTGACCGTGGCTGTGCGCCGCCCGCATCAGCGCCACCGCCGGATCGTTGTAGGCCCGCCGGCTGTCCAGAGGGTCGATGACGAAGCCCAGCTTCAGGCTGACGCTGCGGCCAGCGATTTCCTTGTTGAAATTGAGCTGCATGGCGAACCTCCCGGCTCAAGTATGGGCTTTTTGTCCGGGATCGACAAAAGCGTACTCCCCCTCGACCCAGCCGGGCGGCGCAGGCAGGAAGGCGCGGTAGGCGGCGGCGAAAGCCGGCGACAGCTGTGCCAAGCCCTGCTCGATCTTTACCAGATAAGCTTTCGGGGCGGGCGGCAGCATGGCCGGAACGGGCCGTTCATCGACGAAAGTCACGGCAGACAGGCGCTCGCCTGCCTCTGTTTGGCACTCGACGCAGTGCACGCTGTAGCCTTTTTCCCGGGCGCGCAGGCGGGCGAATTCGCTGGCATTGATGGAGAGCAGCACGCCGGGCGTCCGCGCCGGAGCATCCGCGCGCAGATTGAGGAAGCTCGCGTCCAGTTCGCCGACGCCCGCCACGGCGATGCGCTGGATCGACGTCCAGCACAGGCGATAGCCGGGCAGCTCGGCGCAGATCAGGCCGGACGCGGCGAGCGGCCGTTGCAGGGCGCGTTCAGCGCTGTCCGGGTTGAGGAGCGATCCGTAGGCAAAGAGCAGCATTCAGGTGAGCAGTTCCATACGCAGGATCGCATCACGCAGACGGGCCGGCACATCGGCGCTCCGGCGGGCGGCGGTAAGGATTTCCGCTTCGCGTGGATCGGGCGCGGCCAGCGCGGCGGCATCCAGAAGCGGCGCGCTGTCCTCACCGAGCAGGGCGACGGCCAGCGCGTTTTCCAGGCAAAGGGCGAAACGCTTCTTGCTGGAAGCGATGCGATCCAGCCGCGCCAGCCCCTCGGCGCAGGCCGCCTGCGCCGCCTCGCCCGCCTGTTGCGCGTCCTCCGCCCCCAGCCAGGCCCGGCAGAGGTGGATCAGGGCGAGGTTGTGCAACGCGACCGGCAATTCATCCACGTCGGCGATGCGCCGCTTGAGCTTGACCGCCAGACGGGCGTATTCGAGCGCCTGATCCAGCATATCCAAAGTATCCTGCGCCGCAGCGTGCTGATTGAGTGCCAGCTTGCGGCTGACGTAGCCCAGATTGGTCAGCGTGCCGCTATAAAGTTTCTGCTGCAAGCCAGGAATGGCCAGCGCCTGGCGGTGCGCCGCGATGGCTTCGGGATAACGCCGGGCGGCATCGAGGTAGAGCGCCCGGTAATTGTGCAGACGCCAGTATTCGCACGCGCCGCCGGGACTGCGTTCGAGTTCGCTGCCCGCCTGATCCAGCCAGAGCTGGCCTTCGCCCAGGCCGCTGGCCGGCTGGGCGCAGTAGCATAGCCAGGCCGCTTCGAGCAGGGCGGCGATGTGCAGTTCGGGACGCCGGGCAAGCTGGCTGGAAGCCAGCAGGTGACGGATGTCGGCATAAGCGCCGGCGGCATCGCCCAGCCTTTCCTTGAGCCGGGCCAGGCGCACGGTGGCATGCAGGGGATCGAGGCCGAGCAGCTTCTGCCAGATGGCGGCGGCGGGCGCGTAGAACCCCGCGGTTTCGAGCAGACGGGCCAGGCAGCGCAGGGTGGCGTCGTCGAAGGCGTTGAAGCGGGTCAGCGCGAGGATTTCCCGCGCCGTGCCGGGGCTGGCGTCCTCTTCGGCGATGATCCGGGGCAGGTAGCGGGCGATGAAACCGCTACCACCCGCGAATTCCTGCTCGGCGAGGTGGGCGAACAGCGGGTAATGCTCGCCCGCTTCCAGATGCGCGAGCGCTTCGCCGATCAGTTGGCGCAGTTGCCGGCGCAGCGCGAATTGCAGTTGCGGATCCGCCGCGCTCTCGTCATGCACGACGGCAAGCTGGTTGATGGTGCACAGGACGGCGAGCGGATCGGCGTCGTGCAGCAGACGCCGGCTGTTGCTGATGAGCAGCAACCGGCTGCGGCGGGCCAGATCGCGGATTTCGTCGAGGCTGGCGGCGGCATCTTCCGGCAGGCGCAATTGTTCGATCCGCTCGCCGTCGCGGGCGAGGTAGCCATAATCGTTACGGCAGCGGGTGAGGAAGCGGTAGACCGCATCCTGCTCGAAACGCCCGGCAAAATGCTGCGCCAGCTTGAGAAAGGCGTTTTCGGAAAAAACCAGCGGCCCGGCTGCCGCAGCGAGCTGACAGGCAGTGACCGAACGCAGGGGAAAACTGGCGACGTGAGCCAGACCAAGGAGCCTGCGCTCGAAGGCCGACAGGATGGCAAACGGCGTCAGCGCCCGAACAGCCGACAAATCAGCCGGCAAATTGCGGGCAGCGCCGACGGCAATACTGACAGAAACGCTTTCCAGATGCAGACGCTCCCGGCCAGCCAGCGCCTTGCCGATGGCGTGCATCTCGTCGGCACGCACGCGCAGGTGCAAGCGGCTGCCGTCGGCAAGCTGCTCCTCGAACAGGGGCAGCAGAATGTCCCAGAAAGCGCGCACGCCCTCGGCATCGGGCCAACCCGGATTCCACAGGGCAATTTCCCTGGCCTGCGGCAAGCCGCCGTGCCGCCCCCAGGCGCGGGCGAGGCGCATCAGACGGGCCGGGCGCAGGTGAAACCGCTGCGTCATGTCGCGGAAACTGTCGATCATGCCGCCCAGTTCCTGCGACAGCAGGCTCATGTGCTGCGAGCTTGCCGCCACCGCGGCCAATACCACGTAGAGAAGGAGCGCGATGCCGAGCACGGCAAGCTGGCGCGGCGGCGGATCGGCCTCCATGAACAGGTCGTAGAGTCCGTTGCCGAGCACGGCGAACAGCCCGACCGGCAGCAGGAGCACCAGCACCGCCAGCGTCGTTCCCGACAGGCCGAGCAAACGGGCGTTCGGCTGGGCCGCCAGCGTGGCGGCCAGTTGCTGCGCCGCGTCCTCGTCGGGCAGGGCGATCGCCCAATTGTGCCCGTCGATGTGCAGGAAACGGGCGGGCGGCGGGTGTTCGTGCCAGTCGTCGGTGACACGAACCTCGATCATTGGCCCGGCGCCGTGTTGGCGAGTTCCACCGCGGCGGCCAGGCAGGCCAGACGGGCGACCACGCCGTAGGCGTAGAAGCGGTTGGGCGCGGAATCGGGATTGCCGCAGCGGTAATCCGGCAGGTTGCAGCCCGTCTCGAAAGCCAGCGGCTCGAAACGCATACCCGGCGCGTTGAGGTTCTCGTCCTTGCCGCGCCCGGTGTGCACGCGGTAGAAGCCGCCCACCACGTAGCGGTCGATCATGTACACCACCGGCTCGGCCACCGCGTCATTGACGGTTTCGAAGGAATGCACGCCTTCCTGGATCAGCACCTCGGAAACTTCCAGCCCCTCCTTGCCGACGCTCATCTTGTTGCGCTGCTTGCGGTTGAGCGCAATGACTTCGTCGGCGTCATGCACCGTCATCACGCTCATACCGTAGGTGCCGGCATCGGCCTTGACCACGACGTAGGGCCGTTCGTCGATGCCGTATTCACGGTATTTCTCGCGCACGACGTCGAGCACGCCAGCGACGTTGGCCGCCAGGCATTCCTCGCCCTGGCGCTCGTGGAAATTCACCGCGCGGCACAGGGAAAAGGTCGGATTGATGCGCCAGGGGTCGATGCCGATGGCCTTGGCAAAGCCCGTCGCCACTTCGTCGTAGGCGGTGAAGTGGTTGGATTTGCGGCGTACCGCCCAGCCGGCGTGCAGGGGCGGCAGCACGAATTGATCGTCCAGCCCCTTGAGAATGTCGGGAATGCCGGACGACAGATCGTTGTTGAGCAGCACGGCGCACGGCTCGAACCCGGCCACGCCCAGGCGGTTGCCCTGCCGCAGCAGCGGTTCGAGCAGGAGGCTCTGGCCGTTGTCGAGTTCGACCCGCGTCGGGCCGCTCACCTCCGGCGACAGGGAACCGATGCGCACTTCCAGGCCGGTTTGGCGCAGCATGTACACGATCTGCGCCACGTTCTGCAGATAGAACTGGTTGCGCGTGTGGTTTTCCGGAATGAGCAGCAGGCGCTTGGCCTGCGGGCAGAATTTTTCGATCGCGCTCATCGCCGCCTGCACGCACAGCGGCAGGAAGGCCGGGTTCAGGTTGTTGAAGCCGCCGGGAAAGAGATTGGTATCGACCGGCGCCAGCTTGAAACCGGCGTTACGCAGATCGACCGAGGAGTAAAACGGCGGCGAATGAACCTGCCACTGCTCGCGCAGCCAATGCTCGATCTGCGGACTGGCATCCAGGAAACGGCGCTCCAGTTCGAGCAGGGGGCCGGTCAGGGCCGTGGTGAGATGAGGAACCATGAGGCTTGTTTTTCTCCAGAACGATGCACGATGTTACACCGCGTCCGGCTTGGGCAAAAAGGGTAAAATGCGCGGTTCTTCGTTTCCTGCCGGAGCCTGACCGCCGTGCTCGTCGCTGCCAACATCACCATGCAATTCGGGGCCAAGCCCCTCTTTGAGAACGTCAACGTCAAGTTCGGCGAAGGCTATCGCTACGGCCTGATCGGGGCCAACGGCGCGGGCAAATCGACCTTCATGAAGATCCTGTGCGGCGCGCTGGAGCCTTCCGCCGGCAACGTTTCCAAGGAAACCACCGAGCGCATGGCCTATCTGCGCCAGGATCAGTTCGCCTATGAGGACATGCGCGTGCTCGACGTGGTGATGATGGGCCACGACGAATTGTGGGCCGCCATCCAGGAGCGCGACGCCATCTACGCCAACCCGGAAGCCACCGAGGACGACTACATGCGCGCCGCCGAACTGGAAGGCAAGGTCGGCGAATACGACGGCTACACGGCGGAAGCGCGGGCCGGCGAACTGCTGCTGGCGGTAGGCATTCCCATCGGCCAGCATGACGGCCCGATGCGCGAGGTGGCGCCGGGCTGGAAGCTGCGCGTGCTGCTCTGTCAGGCGCTGTTTGCCGACCCGGACATCCTGCTCCTGGATGAGCCGACCAACAACCTCGACATCAACACCATCCGCTGGCTGGAGGACGTGCTCAACGAGCGCAACTCCACCATGATCATCATTTCCCACGACCGCCACTTCCTGAATCAGGTGTGCACCCACATGGCGGATCTCGACTACGGCAAGATCCAGATCTACCCCGGCAACTACGACGACTTCATGGAAGCCTCGGCGCAGGCGCGGGCGCGCCAGTCGCAGGCCAACGCCAAGGCCAAGGAGCGCATCGCCGAACTGCAGGATTTCGTGCGCCGTTTCTCGGCCAACAAATCCAAGGCCAAGCAGGCCACCAGCCGCATGAAGCTGATCGACAAGCTCAAGCCGGAGGACGTCAAACCCTCGTCGCGCCAGTACCCGTGGATACGCTTCGAGTACGACGAGAAGCAGAAACTGCACCGGCAGGCGGTGGAAATCGAAAACCTCTCCTTCGCCTATCCGGGCAGCGAGCGCAAGATTTTCGACAAGCTCTCGCTGACCATCAACGGCGGCGAGAAGATCGCCGTGATCGGCGAAAACGGCGTCGGCAAAACCACCTTCCTCAAGCTCCTGATGGGCGAATTGCAGCCCGACGCAGGCACGCTGAAATGGGCGGAAAAAGCCAGCGTCGGCTACTACGCGCAGGACCATTCGGCGGAATTCAGCGGCACCCAGAGCCTGACCGAATGGATCGCCGGCTACGCCCGCGCCAGCCTCGAGGACGGCGGCGATCTGGAAACCCTGATCCGCGGCACCCTGGGCCGGCTGCTGTTCTCCGGCGACGAGCAGAAGAAGCCGGTCAACGTCATCTCCGGCGGCGAGCAGGGGCGCATGCTGTTCGGCCGCCTGATGCTGGAACGTCCCAACGTGCTGGTGCTGGACGAACCCACCAACCACCTCGACATGGAATCCATCGAAGCCTTGAACGCCGGCCTCGACAAATTCCCCGGCACCCTGGTCTTCGTTTCACACGACCGCGAATTCGTCTCCACGCTGGCCACCCGCGTCCTCGAAGTCAAGGGCGACGGGCGCATCGTCGATTACCTGGGCGGCTACGAGGATTATCTGGACAGTTGCCTGGCCCAGGGCTGAGGCCGTCCCTGTCAGTAGTACGGCAGATAGAGCGGGTAGAGCACCCGCTCCTCTTTCTCGATACGCTCGGTCAGCACTTGGCCGATGGTTGCGAAATCCTTGGCGAAAGCGCCCGCCAGTTCCTTGTCGACGCCGATCGCCTCATATTTTTTCAGGAAGTTCATCGCCACGCGGGCGATGCCGTCCATTTCCCGGCGAAATTCGTGGATCAGTTCGGAATTGATCTCGTCGTTGGCCAAGCTGTGGCTCAGGTAAATGTAAAGACGCACGTTCTCAGTCAGCAGATGCGCCTGCAGGCCGCTGCGGAAATGGCCCAGTTTCTTTGAAACTTCCTCGTAATCACCGCTCTCGAAGGCTGTCTTGATTTCGAGATAGACGCCGATCAGGTTCTGATGATCTGCCTTCAACTGCGGCACCAGCTCAGGCTGAAAGCGGATCTCCGTTCCCGGTGCAGCCTGATATTGCGGCTGTACGGCGGCTGGTTGCACGGGCACTGCTGGCTCGGCGCTTTGTTTTTTCCGAAAAAAACCGAACATCGGGAACCTCCGGGAACAAGATGGAGGCAATGTAAACTTCCGTAACAGTCTGCGCAAGATAAACCCTGTGCGCAGATGGGTTTTTCGGCCGCTTTACGCCGCTTCGTAAGACTGGCAGCGGATACCGTCGCGGCCGCCGTTCTTGACTTCGTACATCAGCCGGTCGGCTTCGCACAACATCTCCGTCAATTCGGCCGGCGGCAGCGCGTAGCTGGCCACGCCGATGCTGAAAGTCACCGGCCAATCAGCTTTGCGCATGGCCAACAACAGGCGCTCGCGCAGCTTCTCAGCGTATTCGAGCGCCGCATTTGCGCCAGCGCCGGGCAGGAGCAACACGAATTCGTCACCGCCGAGCCGCCCCGCCAGATCGCTGGCGCGCAACTGCTTTTGTAACACTTCGGCGACCCGGCGCAACAATCTATCGCCGGTTTCATGCCCGGACTCATCGTTGACCCGCTTGAAATGGTCGAGATCGATGAACAGGATGCTGATCGGCGTGCCCTGGCGGCGGGCCAGGTTCAGCAGCAATTCGCCGTCCTGCAGAAAGCCGAAGCGATTGGGCAGACGCGTCAGCGCATCATTGCGCGCCAGGCGCGTTTCGCGCTGCAGGATCTGGCGGATCTTGCCCAGCAGCCAGATGCTGCTGAAGGGAATGGCAATGCGCACCAGCGTGTTGAACAGCAGCGGCCACTGGCTGACGTTCTCCCCGCCCAACTGGCGATCCGTCATGTGCCAGAGCAGGATGGTGATGCCGGCCAGCAGATAGGCGCGCGGCAGGCTGACGTACCAGGCGATCAACATGGCCGGCAGAATGAAGAAAATGTGCAACTCGTAAGCCGGCCCGCTCCACACGTTCAGATAAGCGATCAAACCCACCGCGCACAGCGCAAACAGCCACAGGATGATCTTGCCGAGGCGGTCGGGCTGGTAGAGGGCGAGTTGGCGCAGGTTCATGTGCGCCATCATCGAAGAATCGGGCGCGCGATGCAACCGCCCCTCGCCTTCCGGGCAGGCGCTCAGTGCAGCAGGCCGGCAGCGAGCAGTTCCCGGATGGTGCGCACGCACTCGATGTCGGAGTCGCGGTAGGCTGCCTTGACGTAATCGGCGTAGGCCACGTCTTCGCCGCCCATCGCTTCCAGATTGGTGCAGTAGGTAAACCGCAGGAACAACGCCCCCGGAGCGGGCTCCTCGATCCGGATGCACAGGCTGCCACCGGCGTGGGCCGCGCCGGGTTCGATCACGAATTCGACCGCTTCTTCTGCCTTCATATGCACCCGGTCGATGATGCGCGCCGCCCCGAAATCGAGTTCGCGGCGCGCATGCAGGGCGCTGCGCTCGAGCAAGGTGCAGCCCCGTAACCCCGGCAGGAAGGGCATGGGATTATCCACCCGGTAGATGAGGCCACGCCACACATCGGCGCGCGCAAGCGGCTCGATCAGGGGATTGGCGGGATCGTTGATGGCAATCAGGTGCTCGAATTTCATGGGGCGATGGTAGCATCCCGCCATGCAACTCGAACGAATCCTCCAATCCCAGGGCTTTGGCACGCGCAAGGATTGCCGCGTGCTGATCCGGCACCGGCGCGTCATGGTCAATGGCGCTTTGTGCGACAACCCGTTTGCCGAATACGCCACAGACGGCCTGAATTTCAGCATCGACGATGCAACCTGGCCATTCCAGGCACAGGCCACGATCATCCTGCACAAACCGGCGGATTACGAGTGCTCGCGCCAGCCGCAGCACCATCGCTCGATCTTCGAACTCATCCCCGAACCGCTGCGCGAGCGTGGCGTGCAACCGATCGGCCGGCTCGACGCCGACACCACCGGCCTCCTGCTGCTGACCGACGACGGCCAGCTCAATCATCGTCTGGCTTCCGGCAAACGGCGCGTGCCCAAGGTGTACCGGGTGACGACCCGCCACCCGCTGACACCGGAAAGCATCGCCAGCCTGCTCGACGGCGTGCAACTGCACGACGAACCCGCGCCGATCAAGGCTGCGGCAGGCGAGCCCATTTACACCCCCACCCTCCGCCTGCGCCCGAAA
>URNG01000004.1 GCA_900549295.1 uncultured Rhodocyclaceae bacterium | reverse complement strand
CAGCGCTCAATGGCGCCCCCTTCCCGAGCGGCCCGGGGGGGCCGCCAGTGCGGCGGTGGTGATCTTTTCCCCTTTCGGAGTTTCCAGCATTTCAGCCAGGGTTTGCAGAATCTGCAGGCGGCGCTCGCCCGGTTTGCTAGCCATGTCGTGTCCCTCGAATTCTTGTTGTGGCGATGTGTTATTGGGGGCGATTATAGCCGCCCGAGGTGGCGCGGCAATTCGCGCACTGTGCGCACCCTGACGTCGACGCTGGGAGAATCGCGCAAGCTGGCGCTCACCCACACGGTTTTCATGCCGAGCGCCTTGGCGGTGACGAGGTTGGCGAGGCTGTCCTCGACCATGATGCAGCGCCGGGGCGAAAGCCGCTCGGCGCGCAGCAGGGTGCGGTAGGCGGCGGTCATCGGCTTGGGCTGGAACTTGAGGTTCTCGACGCTGTAGATGGCGGCAAAGAGGCTGTCCAGCCCGGTCAGTTCGAGAATGGCCTCGGCGTAGGCGAGCGGCGCGTTGGTGAACAGCAGCTTGCGTCCGGGCAGGCGGCGCAGGGCGCGGCGCACGGGTTTTTCAAAGGCAATCAGGCGTTCAAGATCGGGAAAGCGGTGGGTTTCGTGCAGAAAATGCGCTGGGTCAATGGCGTGGTGCCGCGTCAGCCCGAGGAGCGTTGCGCCGTAGCGCCGCCAGTAATCCATCCGCAGGCGGTCGGCGCTGGCGGTGTCGAGCGCCAGATGCTGCGCGATGTAGTCGCGCATGGCGTGGTTGATGCGGGGAAAGATGTGCGGCGAGGCGTCGTGCAGGGTGTTGTCCAGATCGAACAGCCAGACGCGCTCGCCGTGCATGGCGCGTTTTCAGTGCGACTTGATCATGGTGCCGACGCCGTGATCGGTGAGGATTTCGAGCAGCAGCGCGTGTTCGACCCGGCCGTCGATGATGTGCACGCCATTGACGCCGTTGCGCGCGGCGTCGAGCGCCGAGCCGATTTTCGGCAGCATGCCGCCGGAGAGGGTGCCGTCGGCGACCATCGCGTCGATTTCGCGCGGCGTGATGCCGGTAATCAGCTCGCCCGCCTTGTCCAGCACGCCGGGCGTGTTGGTGAGCAGCACCAGCTTTTCGGCGCGCAGCACTTCGGCGATCTTGCCCGCCACGACGTCGGCGTTGATGTTGTAGGTTTCGCCTTCCGGGCCGACGCCGATCGGCGCGATGACCGGGATGAAGGCGCCGGTTTCGAGCAGCGCGATCAGCGACGGGTCGATCTTGGTGATGTCGCCCACCTGGCCGACGTCGATCAGATCGCCCGGATTGTCCTTGTTTTCCAGCAAGAGCTTCTTGGCGCGGATGAAGCGGCCATCCTTGCCGGTCAGGCCGACAGCCTTGCCGCCCGCCTGGTTGATGAGGTTCACCACGTCCTTGTTGACCTGGCCGCCGAGCACCATTTCCACCACTTCCATGGTTTCGGCGTCGGTGACGCGCATGCCCTGGATGAATTCGCCCTTCTTGCCGACGCGCCCGAGCAGGTTTTCGATCTGCGGGCCGCCGCCATGCACCACCACGATGTTGAAGCCGACCAGCTTCAAGAGCACCACGTCGCGCGCGAAGCAGCGTTTCAGGTGTTCGTCGGTCATCGCATTGCCGCCGTATTTGACGACGATGGTCTTGCCGTGGAAGCGCTGGATGTAGGGCAGCGCCTCGGCGAGGACGGCGGCCTGAGTGCCGGGAGTAAGGGTGGAAAGCGGCATGAGTGGACTCCTGAATGAAAGCTGGCGGGATTGTACAGCGCGGTGCCCGGGCGGCTGGGCTAGAATGACGTCTTTTTACGCGCAGGAGTCCCCATGTGTGGCATCGTCGCCGCCGCTGCCGGCAGCAATATCGTTTCCGTCCTGATCGAGGGCCTGAAAAAGCTGGAATACCGGGGCTATGACTCGGCGGGACTGGCACTGGTCGGCAGCGGACGGATCGAGCGCGTGCGTGCCGTGGGCCGGGTGGCTCAGTTGCAGATGGCGGCCAGCGGCTGCATGGCGCAGACCGGCATCGCCCACACCCGCTGGGCCACGCACGGTGCGCCAGCTGAACACAATGCGCATCCGCACGTTTCCGGCAGCATTGCCGTGGTGCATAACGGCATCATCGAAAACTACGAAAGCCTGCGTGCCGAATTGAGCGCCCAAGGCTATGTATTCACCTCGGAAACCGATACCGAGAGCATCGCGCATCTGCTCGATGCGACGCTGAAAACCGAACCTGAGCTGTTTGCTGCCGTGCGCCATGTGTGCCAGCGGCTGGTGGGGGCGTATGCGATTGCGGTGATTGATTACCGGCAGCCGGAGCGCGTTATCGTCGCCCGCGAAGGCTCGCCGCTGCTGCTCGGCCTGGGTGAGGGCGGCAATTATGCGGCCTCCGACGCTTCCGCCCTGTTGCAGGTGACGCGCAACATGGTGTACCTGGAAAACGGCGACATCGCCGAACTGACGGCGAACAGCGTGCGCATTGCCCGTCTCGACGGCACGCCGGTCGAACGCCCGGTGCATGTGTCCGAACTGTCGGCGGCGGCGGTCGAATTGGGCGAATTCCGCCACTACATGCAGAAGGAAATCTTCGAGCAGCCGGAGGCGCTGGCCAATACGCTGGAAATCGTCGGCGGCGCGCACAGCATCCAGTCCGGCATCTTCGGCGCGCAGGCGGCGCAATTGCTGGCCGATGTCGATCACGTCCTGATCCTCGCCTGCGGCACCAGCGCCCACTCCGGCATGACCGCCCGCTACTGGATCGAGCGCATCGCCGGTGTCGCCTGCACGGTGGAAATCGCCAGCGAATACCGCTACCGGGTGTCGGTGCCGAACCCGCGCCAGTTGGTCGTCGCCATTTCGCAATCCGGCGAAACGGCGGATACGCTCGCCGCGCTGCGCCACGCCAAGGCGCTCGGCCAGAGCAAAACGCTGGCGATCTGCAACGTGCCGGAATCGGCCATCGTGCGCGAATCGGCGCTGCGCTTCATCACCCGCGCCGGCCCGGAAATCGGCGTTGCGTCCACCAAGGCGTTCACCACACAACTGGCGGCGCTGTTCCTGCTGACGCTGGTGCTGGCCAAGCAGCGCGGCCAGTTGAGCGCCGCCGACGAAACCGCCTACCTCGACCAGTTGCGCCACCTGCCGGTGGCGGTCAACAAGGTGCTGACGCTGGAAACGGAAATCGCCGTCTGGGCGCGGCGCTTCGCCGACAAGCGGCACGCGCTGTTCCTTGGCCGTGGCCGGCACTACCCGATTGCCCTGGAAGGCGCGCTGAAACTGAAGGAAATCTCCTACATCCACGCCGAAGCCTATCCCGCCGGCGAGTTGAAGCACGGCCCGCTGGCGCTGGTGGATACCGAAATGCCGGTGATTTCCGTGGCTCCGAACGACGAGTTGCTGGAAAAGCTGAAATCCAATTTGCAGGAAGTGCGCGCCCGTGGCGGCGAACTGTACGTCTTTGCCGACGCCGATGCCGAACTGACGGCCAGCGACGGCGTGCATGTGCTGCACCTGCCGGAACACTATGGCCTGCTCTCGCCCATCCTGCACGTCATCCCGCTGCAATTGCTGTCCTACCATGCGGCGTTGGTCAAAGGCACCGACGTGGACAAGCCGCGCAATCTGGCGAAATCAGTCACGGTGGAGTAAGTGAGTACTTACGCAGTCGGCGACATCCAAGGCTGTTACGCCAGCCTGCGCCGCTTGCTCGATGCCTGCGCTTTTGATCCGCAGGTCGATTGCCTGTGGCTGACCGGCGATCTCGTCAATCGCGGCCCGCACTCGCTCGCCACCCTGCGCTTCGTGCGCGGCCTGGGCGAGTCGGCGCTGACGGTGCTGGGCAACCACGACCTGTATCTGCTGATGCTCGCCTATGGCAAGCCGGCGCGGCGCAGCAAGGGCGACACCTTGCAGGAAATCCTCGAAGCGGATGATTGTGAGGACTTGCTCACCTGGCTGCGCTGGCAGCCGCTGTGCCATGTCGCTGGTAACGACTGCCTGGTGCATGCCGGGTTGTTGCCGCAGTGGTCGGTCGCGCAAGCATTGGTGCTTGCCGCTGAAGTGGAAAGCGCTTTGCGCGGGCCGGATTACCGGGAGTTTCTCGGCCATCTGTGGGGCAGCGAACCGGCGGCGTGGACGGACGATCTGCAAGGCTGGGCGCGCCTGCGCTGCATCGTGAATGCCATGACGCGCCTGCGTTTTTGTATGGCAGCCGGGGAAATGGAATTTCACAGCAAGGGCGAAACGACGAGCGCCCCGCCCGGTTATCTGCCATGGTTCGCCGTGCCGGGGCGGCAAAGTGCCGACTATCGCCTCGTTACCGGGCATTGGTCGGCCTTGGGGCTGCGCCGCGCCGAAAACCATCTGGCGCTCGACACCGGCTGTCTGTGGGGGCGGCAACTGACAGCGGTATGCCTGGAGGACGGACGGCTGTTCCAGGTCGACTGCGCCCCGGGCGAAGTGGCTGGCGCTCAGGTGACGATTAGGTGTTAGGCCTCATGATCAATTACCGGACATACCCAGCAATTGTTTCGACAGCTACGTTTGTCATTACGTTTTCATCGTCCGTGATCTTCATGCAACTTTTCCCCGGCATCTGCTGGCTGCCAAGAATCGGTGGCATTCTTGTCGGGCTGTCAGTTTTTATGCAGGGCTACATGCATGCGAACATTGATCGCTTTCGAATACCTTGGCGCTGGGGACTGACGCGAGAGCAGGTCTATGCTCATGTTTCGTATCACTTCGCCATCTTTGGAACTTTCTTATGGGCATTCGGCGACCTATTGCCTAGCGTCTTCTGGCTTCCAAATTCGGCCTGCACTACATAGAGTTGAGGCCTAACAAATCATTCAAGCCGACGGTCGCTTCGCGGCGCGGCTTAATTCAGGCCACGGACGCCAGCGCCTCCTGAACGGCGGCCAGAATGGTTGGGTAGTCCGGCGGGCTGCCTTTCTTGCCGAAGCTCTTGCAGTAGGCGTCGCCATGCACTGCAGCCTGCTCGCCGTCGGAGTCGCAGAAAATACCCACCGTCGGGCGCGCCAGAGCGGCGGCGAAATGGGTGAAGCCGGTGTCCAGGCCGACCACCAGCCGCGCACCGACCAGAAAGCGGGCGGCGACGTCGAGATTCATCAGGGGTGGCACCACCGCGCCGGGCAATTGCGCGGCGAGGCGTTCGGCGCGCGCTTTTTCCTCGCCGTTGCCCCAGGGCAGCGCGGCGGCGATGCCCTGCCCGGCGAGATATTGGCCGAGCGCCAGCCAGTGCGCTTCCGGCCACAGTTTTTCCGGGCGGCTGGCGGCCTGCATCAGCACGGCGTAAGGCCGCTGCGGCAGCCAGTCGGCGGCGAGCGGTTCGGCGCGGATGTTGAAGCGTGGTGGCGTGTCGATGGCATAGCCGAGCGCGCCGGCGCCGACGGCGCGACAGCGGTCGATGACGTGGCGCGACCAGGCAATCGGCAGGCTCCGGTCGTAAAAACGCGCGACGCCGCCTTCCTTGATGCTGTGCTTGTCGCCGCCGACGATGGGGCCACGGGCGAGCTTGCCGACGGCGAGGCTTTTCCACAGCCCCTGCGTGTCGAGGATGAGGTCGTATTTTTCCTGTTGCAGGGCGGCTTTGAAGTCGCGCATTTCCCGCCAAGTGCGGCCATCCGTCAAATGCTTGCGCCAGCGCCGCCAGGCGATGGGAATGACGCGGCGCACGCCGGGATGCAGGCTCGGAATCGGCACATAGGCTTCTTCCGCCACCCAGTCGATCTGCGCCTGCGGGTCGTGCGCCAGAATGTCGCTGACCAGCGGCAGGTTATGCACCAGATCGCCCATGGAGGACATCTTGATGAGCAGGATTTTGCGCATGGGCGGTGTTTTCGTGCGGAAATTTCGACAAGCCGGCGATTATACCGGCGCTACCGATTTTGCCCCGCGCAGCGGGCGGCATTTATCGTAGAATCCCCGCTTTCTTTGCTGCTGCAGGATGGACTTTTCGCATGGCGATTAAATCGGACAAATGGATCCGCCGCATGGCGGCGGAACACGGCATGATCGAGCCGTTCGAGCCTGATCTGGTGCGCGAGGTTAACGGCCAGAAAATCGTTTCCTACGGCACGTCCAGCTACGGCTACGACATCCGCTGCGCGCGCGAATTCAAGGTGTTCACCAACATCAACTCGACGGTGGTCGACCCCAAGCAGTTCGATCCCAAGTCCTTCGTCGAAATCGAATCCGACGTCTGCATCATCCCGCCCAATTCCTTCGCGCTGGCGCGCACGGTCGAATACTTCCGCATCCCGCGCTCGGTGCTCACCGTCTGCCTCGGCAAATCGACCTACGCTCGCTGCGGCATCATCGTCAACGTGACGCCCTTCGAGCCGGAATGGGAAGGCTACGTGACGCTCGAATTCTCCAACACCACGCCGCTGCCCGCCAAGATCTACGCCGGCGAAGGCTGCGCCCAGGTGCTGTTCTTCGAGTCCGACGAAATCTGCGAAACCTCGTACCGCGACCGCGGCGGCAAGTACCAGGGGCAGGTGGGCGTGACGCTGCCCAAGATTTGAGTGGGGCGGTGAAATGTGAAACGTGAAAAGTGAAACATGGCGGTCATTTTGATCCGCCACGCTCTCTGCCGCGCCCACATTTCATCTTTCACATTGCACCTTTCACGGTAAAAAACCATGCGCTTCCATTTTCCCGTCATCATCATCGATGAAGATTTCCGCTCCGAGAACGCTTCCGGTCTCGGCATCCGCGCCCTGGCCGAAGCGATTCAGAAGGAGGGGCTGGAGGTGCTTGGCGTCACCAGCTACGGCGATCTGACCTCCTTCGCGCAGCAGCAGAGCCGGGCTTCCGCCTTCATCCTGTCCATCGACGACGAGGAGCTGGCGCTCGAACCCGAGGAAACGCTGGCCGAACTGCGCGCCTTCGTGATGGAGATCCGCCGCAAGAACGCGGAAATTCCGATCTTCCTGCACGGCGAGACGCGTACCTCGCGCCACATTCCGAACGAGATCCTGCGCGAATTGCATGGCTTCATCCACATGCACGAAGACACGCCGGAGTTCATCGCCCGCAACATCAAGCGCGAGGCAATGGCTTACGTCGACTCGCTGCCGCCGCCCTTCTTCCGGGCGCTTACCCACTACGCGGCGGATGGTTCCTATTCCTGGCACTGTCCGGGGCATTCGGGCGGCGTCGCCTTCCTGAAATCGCCGGTGGGCCAGATGTTCCACCAGTTTTTCGGCGAGAACATGCTGCGCGCCGACGTCTGCAACGCCGTCGAGGAACTCGGGCAACTGCTCGACCACACCGGCCCGGTGGCGGCTTCCGAGCGCAACGCGGCGCGCATTTTCAACTGCGACCACCTGTATTTCGTCACCAACGGCACGTCCACCTCGAACAAGATCGTCTGGCATTCGACCGTCGCGCCGGGCGACATCGTGGTGGTGGATCGCAACTGTCACAAGTCGATCCTGCACTCCATCATCATGACCGGGGCGATTCCGGTGTTCCTGATGCCGACGCGCAACAATTTCGGCATCATCGGCCCGATCCCGAAAAGCGAATTCGCTTGGGAAAGCATCCAGCAAAAGATCGACGCCAATCCCTTCATCGCCGACAAGACGGCCAAGCCGCGCGTGCTGACCATCACCCAGTCGACCTACGACGGCGTGCTCTACAACGTCGAGGACATCAAGGACATGCTGGATGGCCGCATCGACACCCTGCATTTCGACGAAGCCTGGCTGCCGCACGCCGCCTTCCACGATTTCTACGGCGATTACCACGCCATCGGCGCCGACCGGCAGCGCTGCAAGGCGTCGATGGTGTTTTCCACGCAATCGACGCACAAGCTGCTGGCCGGCCTGAGCCAAGCCTCGCAGATTCTGGTGCAGGACTGCGAGGAGCGTCACCTTGACCGCGATGCCTTCAACGAAGCCTATCTGATGCACACCTCCACTTCGCCGCAGTATTCCATCATCGCCTCCTGCGACGTGGCGGCGGCGATGATGGAAGCGCCCGGCGGCACCGCGCTGGTGGAGGAATCGATTGCCGAGGCGCTCGATTTCCGCCGCGCCATGCGCAAGGTGGATGAGGAGTGGGGCGGTCACTGGTGGTTTAAGGTCTGGGGGCCGGACGATCTCTCGGAAGAAGGCATCGAGGAGCGCGACGCCTGGATGCTGAAACCCGGCCACCGCTGGCACGGTTTCGGCCAGTTGGCCGACGGCTTCAACATGCTTGACCCGATCAAGGCCACCATCATCACGCCCGGGCTAGACGTCGACGGCGATTTCGGCGAGCGCGGCATTCCGGCGGCGATCGTCACCAAATACCTCGCCGAGCACGGCGTCATCGTCGAGAAATGCGGCCTCTACAGCTTCTTCATCATGTTCACCATCGGCATCACCAAGGGCCGCTGGAACACGCTGGTCACCGCGCTGCAACAGTTCAAGGACGATTACGACAAGAACCAGCCGCTGTGGCGCGTGCTGCCGGAATTCGTGCAGAAGCATCCGCGCTACGAGCGCCTGGGCCTGCGCGACCTGTGCAAACAGATTCACGACGTCTACAAGCAGAACGACGTCGCCCGCCTGACCACCGAGATGTATCTGTCGAACATGGTGCCGGCGATGCGCCCGGCGGACGCCTTCGCCAAGATGGCGCACCGCGAGATCGAGCGGGTGCGCCTGGACGAACTGGAAGGGCGCATCACCTCGGTGCTGCTCACGCCCTATCCGCCGGGCATTCCGCTCCTGATTCCGGGTGAGCGCTTCAACGCCACCATCGTCCGCTACCTCAAGTTCGCCCGCGACTTCAACGCCCGCTTCCCCGGTTTCGAGACCGACATCCACGGTTTGGTCAAGCGCGACGACGGCGAGTATTACGTGGATTGCGTGCGCTAGAACACCCTCGGGAGCCGCAATGACTGGGAGTGCTGGCGTCTCGCCGGCAAAAAGCTACAGGTGAATGGCCGCCAAGATGGCGGCGCTCCCAGGTTAACGAATACAGTGAGGCGCGAGCCGTTTTTCCAGGAGCAGGATCGCATCGCGGTTGCTCCACGAGAAACAGCGCGCTGCGGCTTCCGGCCAGGGGAGCCAGACGAAGGCGCGGTGTTCGTTGGGGGCGAGCTGTATCGGCACGCGTTCTGGGAGTGCCAGGGCGAATACCCGTTCGGTGTTGTGGCTGACTTCCGGCGCGTAGCGATGCCGCCAGGCGGGGTGCAGGCTGAAGGTGTTTTCGATGCGCCAGTCCTGGAGCGCCGTGGGCGGGCAGTCCAGGCCGGTTTCTTCCCGGACTTCGCGGCAGGCGGTGGCGAGCGCGCTTTCATCGCCTTCGCGGCTGCCGGTGACGGACTGCCAAAAACCGGGATGGCGGGCGCGTTCGAGCAGCAGCACTTCGCCGGCCAGGGTGTAAATCACCACGAGCACCGAAAAGGGCTGCTTGTAGGCTGTCTTGCCGTTCGTCATTTGCCGCTGGCGAAAGCGTCGTTCTTGTCCATCCCGGCGAGAAAGAAGCTGACGGGCTGCCCGAGTTCGGCGCGCACGTCGCAGACCGCGCCGAGCACTAGGGTCAGGGTGGTGAAATCCTCGGCGTGCCGCGCGGCAAAATCCTGAAGATTGGCAAAGGCCAGACAGGCGATGTCTTCTGCATCCACCAGACAATCGAACAGGGCGTCGAAATTGGCGTCGTACCAGTCCGGAAAATCGAGGGCGCTGCCGATGCGCTGCAAGAGTTCGGCGCGGCTGTCGCAGTCGCTCAGGTCGATGCTGCGGCAGTCTGCGGGCAGTGTGTCGGGGAGCGGGAAAACGCCGTGGCGCGGGAGGTCGGACATGGTGTGCTCGCAGGCTTTTTTTGCCGCTTTACTCGCGGATGCGGCGGAAGGACGCGTAGTGGTCTTCCGTGTAGTAATACTCGGCGGCCTTGCCGGCGACGATGCGGCGCGGCCCGCGATCGCGCCGGCCTGGGGTTTTCACCGTGTATTCGCGGTAATAGCCGCGCGGCTGCTGCGGCAGACGTTTTTCAAAATTGTTGAAGACGATGCCGTCGCGGGAATAGGGAAACGGCCCGCCCTGCTTGATGAGGGCCAGCGTCTGCCGCGCTTCGGCGGGTAGCTGGGCGGCGGCGATGCCGTTGCCACCACTATCACCCGCACTGCCCGCGCCCCAGAAGGCCAGCGCGCTGCCCGTCAGCAGAATGACTAACAGGATGGCGGGCAGCAGACGGGGCCAGTGGCGCATGGGTAGGCTTCTGCCGGGCCGGAAGGCGGAGAAGATCAGATCAAACCGGCTTGCCGGTCGCCGGATCGACCTTCTGGCGCAGGCGGATGTGCAGTTCGCGCAACTGCTTTTCATCGACCGGCGACGGCGCGTCGGTCAGGAGGCACTGGGCGCGCTGCGTCTTGGGGAAGGCGATCACGTCGCGGATCGACTCGGCACCGGTCATCATGGTGACGATGCGATCCAGGCCGAAGGCCAGACCGCCGTGCGGCGGCGCGCCGTATTTCAGGGCATCGAGCAGGAAGCCGAACTTGGCATGCTGTTCTTCCGGGCCGATGTTGAGCGCGGCGAACACCTTTTCCTGCACGTCGGCGCGGTGGATACGTACCGAGCCGCCGCCCAGTTCCCAGCCGTTGAGCGCCAAGTCGTAGGCTTTCGCCAGACACTTGCCGGGATCGCTGGCGAGCAGTTCCATGTGCTCGTCCTTGGGGCTGGTGAAGGGATGGTGGCAGGCGCTCCAGCGCTTGTTTTCCTCGTCGTACTCGAACATCGGGAAATCGACCACCCAAAGCGGTGCCCACTTGGCACCGGTGACATAGCCTTTTTCGTGGCCGATCTTGATGCGCAGCGCGCCCAAGGCGTCGCTGACGATCTTGGCGCTATCCGCACCGAAGAAAATGAGGTCGCCGGATTGCGCGCCGGTGCGTTCGAGCACGGTTTTCAGCGAGGCTTCGGAGAGGTTCTTGACGATGGGCGACTGCAGGCCGGTTTCATTGATTTGGCTGACGTCGTTGACCTTGATGTAGGCCAGCCCCTTGGCACCGTAGATGGCGACGAACTTGGTGTATTCGTCGATTTCGCCGCGGGTCAGGCTGGCCCCGCCCGGAATGCGCAGCGCCGCGATGCGCCCGCCTGGGTTGTTGGCGACGCTGGCAAACACCTTGAAGGCCACGTCCTTGAAAGCGTCGGCAACATCAACGAGTTCCAGCGTGACGCGCAGGTCGGGCTTGTCCGAACCGTAGCGGCGCATGGCTTCGGCATAGCTCATGCGCGGGAATTCCGGCAGATCGACGTCGATGGCTTCCTTGAACACGCGGCGGATCAGCTGTTCCATCAGGGCGGTGATTTCGGCCTCGGACATGAACGAGGTTTCGATATCGACCTGGGTGAATTCCGGCTGGCGGTCGGCGCGCAGGTCTTCGTCGCGGAAGCACTTGGTGATCTGGTAGTAGCGGTCGAAGCCGGCCACCATCAGCAACTGCTTGAACAGCTGCGGCGATTGCGGCAGGGCGAAGAACTGGCCGTCATGTACGCGCGACGGCACCAGATAATCGCGCGCGCCTTCCGGCGTGGATTTGGTGAGCATCGGCGTTTCGATGTCGATGAAGCCGTTGTCGTCGAGAAAACGGCGGAAAGCGCGCGCCGTCTTGTAGCGCAAGAGCAGGTTGTTCTGCATCTGCGGGCGGCGCAGGTCGATGACGCGGTGGGTGAGGCGCACGTTCTCCGACAGGTTTTCGTCGTCCAGTTGGAAGGGGGGCGTCACCGAGGGGTTGAGCACCTCGATCTCGTGGCAGAGCACTTCGATTTCGCCGGAAGCGAGGTTGGCATTGGTGGTGCCGGCCGGGCGCGGGCGCACCTTGCCGGTGATCTTGAGGCAGAACTCGTTGCGCACCGATTCGGCGATGGTGAAGGCGTCGGCGCGATCCGGGTCGCAGACGATCTGGGCCAGGCCGTCGCGGTCGCGCAGGTCGATGAAGATGACGCCGCCGTGGTCGCGGCGGCGATGCGCCCAGCCGCACAGGGTGACCATCTGGCCGTCGAGGGAAGCGTTGAGTTGTCCGCAGTAATGGGTACGCATGGGAATTCCGTTGGTTGTGTGTCTTGGATTAAGAGGCGGGTTTGGGCGCAGAATCGGACGCGGGGGTGGGCGTCTTTGCCGGTATGGTTTTGTAGGGGCGCGGCGGCGGGGCTACGACGCCCATCGAAATGATGTACTTGAGCGCCTCGTCGACGCTCATGTCGAGTTCCACCACGTCGGCGCGCGGCAGTATGAGGAAGAAACCGGAAGTCGGGTTGGGCGTGGTCGGCACATAGACGCTGACGAATTCGCCGTCGAGGTGATTGCGGATGTCGCCGCCCGGCGCGCCGGTCAGGAAGGCAATGGTCCACGCGTCGCGGCGCGGATATTCGACCAGCAGCGCCTTGCGAAAGGCGTTGCCGTTGGGCGCGAGCAGCGTGTCGGAAACCTGCTTGACGGCCTTGTACAGCGAATTCACCACCGGGATGCGCGACAGGAGCTTGTCCCACCAATCGACCAGCTTCTGCCCGATGATGTTGGTGGCGAGCAGGCCGGTGAGCAGGATCATGCCGAGCGTCAGCAACGCGCCGACGCCGGGCAGGGAAAAGCCGATCAGGTTCTTCGGGTGCACCGCGTCGGGCAGGAGGCGTAGCGACTGATCCAGCGTATCGACGATGAGCGACAGCACCCAGACGGTGATGACCAGCGGCACCCAGATCAGCAGCCCGGTGAGGAAGTAGCGTTTGAGCATGAATTCAGGCCGACGCTTGGCTGGCCGGGCAGGCGGCGCAACCGCTTTCGCCGGTCTGGCACGGCGGCGGAGCCGCAGGCTTGCTGCCGCCCTTGAAATCGGTGGCGTACCAGCCATTGCCCTTCAACTGGAAACCGGCGGCGGAAAGCTGCTTGCTGTAGGCTTCCGCGCCGCATTCAGGGCAGGTGGTGAGGGCGGCGGCGTTCATTTTCTGCAAGTGTTCCTTGTGAACACCGCAGGCCGCACAGCGATATTCGTAAATCGGCATGGGATTCTCCAAAACCTTGAATTGTAACTGAAAGCCGGTGTTTGCGATGGGTGGGGGAGTGATCGCAGTCACAAAAAAGGCCCCCATGAGCCTCCGCTGCGCGGGTCGCTGTCCCCGTGGGGTGTTTTTACCTGGGGACGGCCTGGCAACAAAAAAGGCCTTCGCATGAAGGCCCTCGGTGTCGTGGCGGGGTGGGATCAGTTGCCCAGCGCGCCCGGTACGGTGAGTTTTTCGGCAACCAGCAGGGATTTCAGCCTGGCCTGCTCCATGATGCCGAGTTCCTCGGCGACGATGGCAATCGGCTTGCCGCTGGCCATCGCGGTCTTGACGATTTTCGCCGATTTTTCGTAGCCGATCAGCGGGTTGAGTGCAGTGACTAGCGTCACCGATTCGGCGATGCGCGATTCGAGCAGGGCCGTGTTGGCTTCGATGCCTTCCACGCAATTGACCTGCAAGGTGCGACAGGCGTTGGCGAGGTGCTTGAGGCTCTTGTGCAGCGACCAGGCCATCAGCGGCTCGAAGGCGTTCAGCTGCAACTGGCCGGCTTCGACGCACATGGTGATGGCGACGTCGTTGCCGATCACTTCAAAGCAGACCTGATTCATCACTTCCGGGATCACCGGATTGACTTTGCCCGGCATGATCGAGGAACCGGCCTGACGCGCCGGCAGCCTGATGTCGCCGACGCCGGCTTGCGGGCCGGCGGAGAGCAGGCGCAGGTCGTTGCTGATCTTGGACAGCTTGACGGCGATGCGTTTCAGAATGCCGGAGATGTCGGCGAAAGCGCCGGTATCGCCGGTGGCGGCAATCATGTCGGCGGCCTTGACCACCGGCACGCCGGAGAATTCGGCAAGCCTGGCGGTAACGGCGTCGGCATAACCGACGGGCGCGTTGATGCCGGTACCGATGGCGGTGCCGCCCATGTTGATTTCGCACAGCAGGCTGGCCGATGCGGCGAGGCGTTTTTCATCGTCGGCGATCATCGAGACGAAAGCGGTGAATTCCTGGCCCAGCGTCATCGGCACGGCATCTTGCAACTGGGTGCGGCCAATTTTCAGAATGTCCTTGAATTCATCAGCCTTGGCCTGGAAAGCGCCGCGTAGCGCCGCCAGCGCCTTGAGCAGTTCCTGGATGCCGTACCAGGTCGCCAGCTTGACGGCTGTCGGGTAGGAGTCGTTGGTGCTTTGCGAGGCGTTGACGTGGTCGTTCGGGTGAATCACGTCGTAGCGCCCTTTTTCCAGACCGAGGATTTCCAGGGCGCGGTTGGCGATCACCTCGTTGGCGTTCATGTTGGTCGAGGTGCCGGCACCGCCCTGGATCACGTCGGTGACGAAATGGGCGTCGTATTTGCCGCTGGCGACATCGTCGCACGCCTGGGAAATGGCGTCGCACTGTGTCGCATCGATCATGCCCATGCTCAGGTTGGCGTGGGCGGCGGCCTTCTTGACGTAGGCGTAGGCGCGGATCAGGTTGGGCATTTCGGCCACGGTCTGGCCGCTGATGGGGAAGTTTTCGACGGCGCGCTCGGCATGTACGCCCCAGTAGGCATCGTCGGGCAGGTTCTTGGAACCCAGGAAATCACTTTCTTGACGCATGATGGTTCTTTCAGATGTTGAGTTGAAGGGAGTCGGGGGGACGGCAGGGCAAACAGGGTTTGGCCATGATGAGTTTCCTCGCGGTGGTGGTGATGGTCGTGCAGGTTGTGGCGCGAATGCGCCGTAAAAGAAGAAATGCCCCGTGCAGGACACGGGGCATTTCCGGGGAGAAAAAGGGTTTCAGCGGGCGTTCATCCAGGCGCGTGCGGCGTCGAGCATGCGGCAGGAGTAGCCCCACTCGTTGTCGTACCAGGCCAGCACCTTGACCAGCGTCGAGCCGTCGGCGGCTTTCAGCACCCGCGTCTGCGTGGCGTCGAAGGTGGAGGAAACGGTGGTGTGGTTGAAGTCGGACGACACCAGCGGCTCGTCGTTCACCGCCATGATGCCCTTGAGCGGGCCGTTGGCGGCGGCGCTCATCAGGGCGTTGATTTCATCCTTGGTGGTTTCGCGTTCGGCGGTGAAGGTGAGATCGACCAGAGAGACGTTAATGGTCGGCACGCGCAGCGCGAAGCCGTCGAACTTGCCGACCAGTTGCGGCAACACCAGACCGACGGCCTTGGCCGCGCCGGTCTTGGTCGGGATGATGTTGGCGGCGGCGGCGCGGGCGCGGCGCAGATCCTTGTGGCGCACGTCGACCGTTACCTGGTCGTTGGTGTAGGCATGTACCGTGGTCATCAGGCCGGATTTGATGCCGATGGCGTCGGACAGGATCTTGGCGACCGGGGCCAGGCAGTTGGTGGTGCAGGAAGCGTTGGAAACCACGGTCATGCCGGCTTTCAGTGCGTTTTCGTTGACGCCCATGACGATGGTGGTGTCCACGTCGTCGCCGCCCGGCGCGGAAATCAGCACGCGCTTCGCGCCCTGGTCGAGCAGCGCCTGCGCCTTGGCCTTGGTGGTGTAGGCGCCGGTGCATTCGAGCAGCAGGTCGACGCCGTACTTCGCCCAGTCGATGTCTTTCGGGTTCTTGGTGGAGTAGAAGGGGATTTTCTTGCCGTCGATGACGATGCAGTTCTCGCCTTCGGTTGCCACCGGCGTCGTGAAACGGCCATGCGTGGTGTCGTACTTGAGCAGGTGGGCGTTGGTCGCCAGATCGCCGGAGGCGTTGATGGCGACGACGTCGAATTCGTTCTGCAGACCCTGTTCGTAAATGGCGCGTAGCGTGCAGCGCCCGATGCGACCGAAACCGTTGATGGCAACCTTGATAGTCATGGATGGATTCCTCTGTGCAGGTGGTGTGAAATCAGGACAGCAGCGCCTTTGTCTTGGCAACGACGTTGGCGACGGTGAAGCCGAACAGCTCGAACAACTGGTTGGCCGGGGCCGATTCGCCAAAGTGGTCGATGCCGAGCACGTCGCCATGCAGGCCAACGTATTTGCGCCAGAAATCCGGGTGCGCCGCTTCGATGGCCAGACGCGGCAGCGGGCCGCCCAGCACGGCAAGCTGATAGGCCTTGTCCTGGCGGTCGAAGATGTTGCTGCATGGCATCGACACCACGCGCACCGCGATGCCCTCGGCGGCCAGCGCGGCTTGCGCGTCGAGCGCCAGCTTGATTTCGGAGCCGGTGGCGATCAGCACGGCTTTGGCGTCGGCGGCGTCGGACAGCACGTAGCCGCCGCGGGCGATGTCGGCATCGCCGACGTTTTGCGTCACCGTCGGCAAGTTCTGCCGCGACAGGGCGAGCAGGGTCGGGCCGTCGGTGCGCTCGATGCCGCTCGTCCAGGCGATGGCCGTTTCGGTGGCATCCGCCGGACGCCAGACGTCGAGATTCGGAATGATGCGCAGGCTGGGGATGTGTTCGACCGGCTGGTGCGTCGGGCCGTCCTCGCCGAGACCGATGGAATCATGAGTGTACACCATGATCTGCCGCTGCTTCATCAGTGCCGCCATGCGGATGGCGTTGCGCGCGTAGTCCGAGAAAACGAGGAAGGTGGCGGTGTAGGGAATCAGGCCGCCGTGCAGCGCGATGCCGTTGGCAATCGCCGTCATGCCGAATTCGCGCACGCCGTAGTGGCAGTAGTTGCCGCCCTCGGCGCGGGTGATGCCCTTGCTGCCCTTGACGAAAGTCAGGTTGGAACCGGCCAGATCGGCCGAGCCGCCGAAGATTTCCGGCACCGCCGGCACCAGCGCGGCGATGGCGTTCTGCGAAGCCTTGCGGGTGGCGATGTTCTCGGCCTTGTCGCGGCAGGCGCCGAGATAGGCGGCCTTGGTGGCTTCCCAGGTGGCGGGCAGTTCGCCCCGGATGACGCGGCGCTCGAATTCGGCGGCCAGTTCCGGGAAGGCGGCCCGGTAATCGGCAAAGCGGCGCTGCCAGTTTTCCTCGAAAGCCGCGCCGCGCGCCTTGCCGTTCCAGGCGGCATAGACCTCGCCGGGGATCTCGAACGGCGGATGGTTCCAGCCGATGTATTCGCGGGCGGCGGTGATTTCGTCCTTGCCGAGCGGCGCGCCGTGGCAGTCGTGGCTGCCCTGCTTGCCGGGCGAACCGGCGCCGATGATGGTCTTGCAGCAGATCAGGCTCGGCTTGCCGGTTTCGGCGCGGGCGGCGATCAGCGCCTTTTCGATGGCTTCGGCGTCATGCCCGTCGACGTTGGCGATGACGTGCCAGCCGTAGGCTTCGAAGCGCTTCGGCGTGTCGTCGGTGAACCAGCCTTCGACGTGGCCGTCGATGGAAATGCCGTTGTCGTC
Organism: uncultured Rhodocyclaceae bacterium; assembly: GCA_900549295.1. Lineage (GTDB taxonomy): Bacteria > Pseudomonadota > Gammaproteobacteria > Burkholderiales > Rhodocyclaceae > Azonexus. Next base: position 39,366 of record URNG01000004.1, on the reverse strand, counting down.
CCAGAAGGCGATCAGCTTGGAGAGGCCGAGCGTGCCGGCGAGCGAGCAGGCTTCGTGCGAGACGCCTTCCATCAGGCAGCCGTCGCCCATGAAAACGTAGGTGTGGTGATCGACGATGGCATGGCCGGGGCGGTTGAACTCGGCGGCCAGCACTTTTTCCGCCAGCGCGAAGCCGACGGCGTTGGTGATGCCCTGGCCGAGCGGCCCGGTGGTGGTCTCGACGCCCGGCGCATAGCCGTATTCCGGATGGCCTGGCGTCCTGGCGTGCAGCTGGCGGAAATTCTTCAGGTCGTCGATGGAAAGATCGTAGCCGGTGAGGTGCAAGAGGGCGTAGATCAGCATCGAGCCGTGGCCGTTGGAGAGCACGAAGCGGTCGCGGTCGGCCCACTGCGGATTGGCCGGATTGTGGCGCAGATGACGCCGCCACAGCACTTCGGCGATTTCGGCCATGCCCATCGGCGCGCCCGGGTGGCCGGAATTGGCCTGTTGCACGGCATCCATGGCCAGCGCCCGGATGGCATTGGTCAGGGGAGTGAATTTGGGGGGAAGACAGACGCTCATGATCCGGAAGCCCAGCCTGCTGAAAAACCGGAATTATCGGCGAAAAAGGGGGGCGTTGGATAGGCTGCGCTTGGTTAAAACCTTACCGCAGAGGAGCAGAGGGCACAGAGAATCGCGGAGAAAGACATAAGGTTTCCTCTGCGTTTTCCGCGTATCTACGGTGAATACCAAGGTTTCAGTCAGCGTGGTAGCCCGTCACCCGTTCCACTTCTTCCTTCGTGCCGAGGATGACCGGCACGCGCTGGTGCAGGTCGTGCGGGGCGATGTCGAGGATGCGCTGGCGGCCCGTGGTGGCCGCGCCGCCCGCCTGTTCGACGAGGAAGGCCATCGGGTTGGCTTCGTACATCAGGCGCAGCTTGCCGCCCTGGGCGCGGACTTTTTCGTCCATCGGGTACATGAAGATACCGCCGCGCGTCATGATGCGGTGCACGTCGGACACCATCGAGGCCACCCAGCGCATGTTGTAATCCTTGCCCAGCGGGCCTTCCCTGCCGGCCAGCATTTCGCTGACGTAGCGCTGTACCGGCGCTTCCCAGAAACGCTGGTTGGACATGTTGATGGCGAATTCTTTGGTCTGCGCCGGAATCTGCATGTTTTCCTGGGTGAGCAGGAACTGGCCGTGCTCGCGGTCGAGCGTGAACATGGCGACGCCGCGCCCGACGCTCAAGACCAGCAAAGTGGTCGGGCCGTAGAGCGCGTAGCCGGCGGCGACCTGCGCCGTGCCGGGTTGCAGGAAGGCCAGACGGGCGGCTTCCGGGGTGGAGAGGTCGGCGTTGTCCGGGCATTTCAGCACCGAGAAGATGGTGCCGATGGAGACGTTGACGTCGATGTTGGAGGAGCCGTCCAGCGGATCGAAAGTGAGCAGGTACTTGCCCCTGGGGAAGCGGTTGGGTACCAGATGCGGCAGTTCCATTTCCTCGGAGGCCATGGCGCCGAGATAGCCGCCCCATTCGTTGGCTTCGAGCAGGATTTCGTTGGACAGCACGTCCAGCTTCTTCTGCGCCTCGCCCTGCACGTTGTCGCTGCCCGCTTCGCCCAGCACGTCGCCGAGGCCACCCTTGCCGATGGCAACCGAAATGTGCAGGCAGGCGCGGGCGACGATCTTGATCAGGAAATTGAGGTCGGACGGCACGCAGCCGGCGCAGCGGTGTTCTTCGACGAGATAGCGGGATAAGGTCGGGCGCGCCATGCAAGGCTCCACAAAACGGGGAAAGCGCGGATTTTAACCGCCTTGCCGGTGCGTGTGCAGGAAGCTGAAGGCGGCTGGGCCGTTCAGGGGTTTGCTGAACAGATAGCCTTGCACTTCGTCGCAGCCGTTGCTGCGCAACAGTTCGAGCTGGTCGTCGGTTTCCACGCCTTCGGCGATCACTTTGAGGCCGAGCGAATGCGCCAGCGCGATGGTGCCGAAAGCGATGGCGCGGTCGTTCAGGTCGTGCTCGATGTCGCGCACGAAGGAGCGGTCGATCTTCAGGCGGTCGATGGGGAAGAGTTTCAGGTAGGCGAGCGAGGAATAGCCGGTGCCGAAATCGTCGATGGCAAGGTTGATGCCCATGCGTCCCAGGCGGGCGAGGATCAGGGTGGCTTCTTCCGGGTTTTCCATCACCGCGCTCTCGGTGATTTCCAGTTCCAGCAATTCCGGTGGCAGGCCGGATTCGGCCAGCACGCCAGCGACGATCTCGCAGAAATCGCGCCGCCGCAACTGGCGGGTGGAGACATTGATGGCGATGCGCAGCGGGGCCAGACCGCTGTCGATCCAGCGCTTGACTTCGCGGCAGGCCGTGTGCAACACCCAATCGCCGATTTCGACGATGAGGCCGGTTTCCTCGGTAATCGGGATGAAACGGTCGGGAGGGATCACGCCGTCGACCGGATGGTGCCAGCGCAGCAAGGCTTCGACGCCGGTCGGCATGCCGCTGGCGGTATCGAACTGCGGCTGGAATTGCAGGGCGAATTCCTGATTGCTGACGGCGCGGCGCAGCTTGCGCTCGATATCCATGCGCTCCAGCGCCACCTGATTCATGTTCGGGGCGAAGAACTGGTAGTTGTTACGCCCGGCGGATTTGGCGTGGTACATCGCGGTGTCGGCGTTTTTCAGCACGTCGTGGCTGTCGCTGCCGTCATCGGGGAAGAGGCTGATACCGATCGAGGGGCTGGTGTGCAGCTCGTGTTCTTCCGTGATGATGGGCGTGCTCAGGCTGTTCACCACCTTGCTGGCGACCAGCGCGGCGTCCGCCGGCGAGGAAATGCCGGGCAGGACGATGACGAATTCGTCGCCGCCCAGACGGGCGACGAAATCGGTTTCGCGGATGACCGTGCTCAGGCGGGTGGCGACTTCGCGCAGCAACTGGTCGCCGACCTGGTGTCCCAGGGTGTCGTTGATGATCTTGAAGCGATCCAGATCGATGAACATGATGCCGATCCGCCAGTTGTGGCGGCGGGCTTCCGGCAGCAGCTGGCCGAGGCGGGTGAGCAGCGCCAGGCGGTTGGGCAGGCCGGTGAGCGGGTCGTGTTGCGCGATGTGCTGCATGCGCGCTTCGCTTTCCTTGCGCTCGGTGATGTCGGCAAAAATCCAGATGTAGCGATGCGGCACGCCGTTGATGTGCTCTTCCACCTGCTTGATGCGCAGGCTGGCCGGAAAGGCGGAGCCGTTGTGGCGGCGAATGGCGATTTCACCGCGCCATGCGTGATGCAGTTTGAGCGCGGTACGCAGTTCGTGCTGTTGCCAGGAGGTGGTGCTGTCGATGAAGTCGAAAACCTGGCTGCCGGGTATCTGATCCAGCGCATGACCTGTCATGGCAGCGGCGGAAGGATTGGCGGAAACGACGCAGAAGGTTTCGTCGGTGACGAAAATTCCGGCCGGCGTGTGGTTGAAGACGACCTGTGCCAGTTGCTCCTTTTCGGCGCTGGCGACACGGTCGGAAATGTCGGTATAGATCGTGACCAACCCGCCGTCGGCCATGGGGCGGCCGCGCACGTCGAGCGTCTGGCCGTTGGGACGGGTGCGTTCGAAGTGGTGCGGCGTGTGCTGTTGCGCCCGCAGCAGCATGTGGCGCACGATGGTTTGCGGGTCGCCCGGGCCGTATTCGCCGCGTTCGGCGTTGAAGCGGTAAAAGTCGGCCAGGCTGGGTGTGGGGCCGGCAAAAAAATCTTGCGGAATATCGAGTAATTCGCGAAAACGGGCGTTGGCGATTTGCAGGCGGAAATCCTTGTCGAACATCGAGATGCCGCAGGGTACCGATTCGATCACGGCTTCCAGAAGTTCGTGTTGCGCCTGCAGGGCCGCCGTGGCGGCCTTTTGTTCGCTGATGTCGGTGTAAGTGGTGATGAAGCCGGCCAGTTGTCCATCGAGCATGAGCGGCTCGCCCTGCACCAGATGGGTGCGCCCACCGGGGCGGGAGCGCTCGAAACGGTGGGGCAGGAATTGGCGCGCCAGGGCGCAGATTTCGCGGACGTAGTCGTCCGGGTTGCCGGCGCCGTATTCGCCGCGCTCGGCGGGAATGCGGATGAGATCGGCAAAGTCCACGCCTTCGACGACGATTTCCGGCGGCAGCCCGAGCACTTCGATGAAACGGGTGTTCCAGACGCGCAAACGCAGGTTCTGGTCAAACACGCTGATGCCCTGCGCCATGCTGGCCACTACCGCCTGCAGGTAAGCCAGGTGCAGGTGGAGCATGTCGGAGCTGGGGGGCATTGGGTTCATGGGCGAAGCGCTGGGTGAGACGGTATGTAAAACGGCGAAAATAACGACTGGGGGCGGATCATAGCGGAAAGTGCAGATCGAAACATTGTGTCGGGTCAGTTTTCGCGCCATTTGATCGAGCAGCCGATCGAGGCATGTTGCTGTTGCGGCCCGCGCCCATGGCTTGCAATGTCGCGCATGGCGGCAAACAACTCGCGCTCGGCATCGGCGGCGGCAGTTTGGCGTCCCGAGGCATCGAGACGTCCGCGATACTGCAATTCCAGCGCGGCGTTGTAGCCCAGGAAATCCGGCGTGCACACCGCGCCATAAGCCCGGGCCACGGTTTGTTCGCTGTCGATCAGATAAGGAAAGGGAAAGTTAAGTTCCTGTGCCCAGCGCTGCATGTTGGGAAAACTGTCATCCGGGTAGGCGTCGGTGTCGTTGCTCATGATCGCCACGCTGCCGATACCCAGTTCGGCAAGCTCGCGGCAGTCGCGGACGATGCGCTCGATCACGGCCTGCACATAAGGGCAGTGGTTGCAGATGAACATCACCAGCAGCCCTCGGGGACCGCAGCAATCGGCGCGTGTCCAGATGCTGCCGTCGGTGCCGGGCAGGGCAAAATCCGGTGCGCGGGCACCGAAATCGCAAACGGGGGGTTGCAAAGCTGCCATCTGCCGCTCCTTTTGTTTTGCTCTTGTACGTCATTGTCTGCGAGTACGGGGATGCTGCCGCATAATAGCAGGATGAATGCTCTCCAGAATGCGCCTCGTTTCTACTGCCGCGAAGCACTGGTTCCTGCCGCCCAGGTCGAATTGCCCGCGCCGGTGGCGCGCCATGCCGTGCGCGTGCTGCGCCTGACGCCGGACGCACCGCTGATTTTGTTCGACGGGCGCGGTGGGCAATACCCGGCGCGGCTCGTCCGTATCGAGAAGGATCGCGCCTGGGCCGAGTTGGGGGCGTGGCAGGACATCGAGCGCGAATCGAATCTGGACATCACCCTGGTGCAAGCCCTGCAAGCCGGCGACAAGATGGATTTCACCATCCAGAAGGCGGTGGAGTTGGGGGTGCGCGCCATCGTGCCGGTGGAAAGCCGGCGCAGCGTGCTGAAACTGGCGGGCGAGCGCGCCGGCAGGCGGGTGGCGCACTGGCAGGGAGTGGCAGCGGCGGCCTGCGAGCAGTGCGGACGCAATCAGGTGCCGCTGGTGGCGCCCTTGGCGCGGCTGGATCAGTGGCTGGCGCGTCCGGCCCCGGGTACCCTGCGCCTGGTGCTGGCGCCGGGGGCGGCGCTGACTTTGCGTGAACTGCCTTTGCGCGAGAGGTCTTTGCCTGAAGTGCCGCGCCAGCCGCAGATTCAGTTATTGATCGGTGCCGAAGGCGGCCTCGATCCGCAGGAAATCATCGCGGCGGAACAAGCCGGTTTTCAGGCGGTGCGCCTGGGGCCGCGCGTCCTGCGCACGGAAACCGCCGGGCTGGCGGCGCTGGCGGCACTGCAGGCGATGTGGGGCGATTGGTAGAGAGACGTTGGAACAACGGGGGGAGCGAGGATGTTTGAATCGGCAGAACTGGGGCATCACATCGACAAAGACGCATTCAAGGCCGAAGCGCCGCGTCTGCGGGCGGAATTGCTGGATATTCAGTACGAGGTGCTGGCGCAGAAGGCGTTCCCGGTCATCATCCTGATTTCCGGGGTGGATGGCAGCGGCAAGGGCGAAACCATCAATCTGCTGTATTCGTGGATGGATCCGCGCCACATCTCGACGCTCGCCTTTGCCGAGCCGAGCGACGAGGAACGCGAGCGTCCCTACATGTGGCGCTACTGGCGCGCCTTGCCGCCCAAGGGCAAGGCCGGTATCTTCGCCGGTTCCTGGTATTCGCAGCCGATTGCCGAGCGCATCAGCGGCGACATGGGGCGGGCCGAACTCGCCGAGCGGCTGGAGGAAATCAACCGCTTCGAGGCCATGCTGGTGAACGAGGGCGCTCTGGTGCTCAAATTCTGGTTCCATCTGTCGCGCGAGGCGCAGAAGAAACGCCTGAAGATGCTGGAAAGCAATCCGCAAACCGCCTGGCGGGTGAGCAGGAAAGTCTACGCCCGGCAAAAGACCTACAAACAGTTGCAGACGGTGGCGGGCCACGTCTTGCGCGTCACCAACACCGCCAAAGCCCCGTGGATCATCGTCGAAGGCACCGATGACGCCTACCGCTCGCTCACTGTCGGCAGGGTGATCCGCGATGCCATGCAGCGCCGCCTGAAACAGCCGGTGCTGCCGGTGCCGGTCGCGCCGCCGGTGCATCATGCGGTGGACAAGCGCAGCGTGCTGGGCGAACTCGACCTCACGCAAAACCTGGGCAAAAAGGAATATGAGCGCCTGCTGGCGCGTTATCAGGCGCGTCTGTCCGAACTCCTGCGCGATCCGCGCTTCACCAGCCGCTATTCCCTGGTGCTGGTGTTCGAAGGCTCCGACGCCGCCGGCAAGGGCGGCAGCATCCGTCGGCTGGCCGCCGCGATGGACGCGCGCCATTACCAGATCGTGCCGATTGCCGCGCCGAGCGAGGAAGAGCGCGCGCAACCCTATCTCTGGCGCTTCTGGCGGCATGTGCCGCGCACCGGGCGGGTGACGATTTTCGACCGTTCCTGGTACGGGCGGGTGCTGGTCGAGCGGGTCGAAGGCTTCTGCAAGGAGGAAGATTGGCTGCGCGCCTATGCCGAAATCAACGATTTCGAGGATCAGTTGGAAGACGACGGTGCCTTGGTGGTGAAATTCTGGTTGCAGATTTCCGCCGACGAGCAACTGCGCCGTTTCCAGGAGCGCGAGCAAACCGATTTCAAGCGTTTCAAGATCACCGCCGAGGACTGGCGCAACCGCGAAAAGTGGGATGATTACGCGCTGGCCGCCTGCGACATGGTCGACCGCACCTCCACCGACAGCGCGCCGTGGACGCTGGTGGAAGCCAATGACAAGAATTTCGCCCGCATCAAGGTGCTGCGCACCGTCTGCGAGCGCATCGAAAACACCCTGAACCTAGCGGAAAACAGCAAAAAATGAGCGACACGCCCTACGATCAGCATTTCGTCACCTGGTTTCGCGAGGTGACGCCCTACATCAACGCCTTTCGCGGCAAGACCTTCGTGCTCGCCTTCGGCGGCAAGGCGATCGGCAGCGAATTCATCAAGACCCTGGCTTACGACGCCAATCTGCTGGTCAGCTTGGGCATCCGTCTGGTGCTGGTGCATGGCGCGCGACCGCAGATCGAGGAAGCATTGCGCGAAAAAGGCATCGAATCGCACTACCACCGGGGCTACCGCGTCACCGACGCGGAAAGCCTGACCTGCGTGCTCGATGCGGTGGGCAGCGTGTTCCTGAAGATCGAGGCGCTCTTGTCGCAAGGGCTGCCCAACACGCCGATGGCCAACAGCCGCATCCGCGTCATCGGCGGCAATTTCATCAACGGCCAGCCGATCGGCGTGCTCGACGGCATCGACATGCAGTATGCCGGCAAGGTGCGCAAGGTCGACGCCGAAGGCATCGTCGCCCAGCTCGGCCTGGGCAACATCGTGCTGCTCAACTGCGAAGGGCCGTCGCTGACCGGCGAAATCTTCAACCTGCAAATGGAAGAAGTGGCCGAAGCCGTGGCCGTCGCCCTCAAGGCCGACAAGCTCGTCTATCTCACCGACAGCGCCGGCGTCACTGACAAGAAGGGCGAGCTGCTCGACGAACTGACCGCCGACGAAGCCGCCAAACTGCTCGCCGCTGCCGACTGGCTGACCCCCGACATGTGCCGCTACCTGCCCTGCACCGTGCGCGCCAGCCGCGCCGGCGTGGGCCGCGTGCACCTGATCGGCTACGAGCAGGACGGGGCGCTCTTGCGCGAGTTGTTCACCCACGACGGCGTCGGCACGGTGGTGACCCGCGAATCGCTGGAAAACATGCGCGAAGCCAAGGCCGACGACATCCCGGCGCTGATCGCCCTGATCGAGCCGATGGAGCAGGAAGGCATCCTGGTGCATCGCCCGCGCGAACTGCTGGAACAGGAAATCGAGCGTTTCTCCATCATGCTGCACGACGGCATCATCGTCGGCTGCGCCGCGCTCTACCAGCACGCCGAAGAAGAAGCCGAACTCGCCTGCCTCGCCGTCAATCCCGACCACCGCGAATGGGGCTATGGCGAACAACTCATGAAACGCATCCTCCGCCGCGCCCGCCAGGCCGGCATCAAGCGCCTGTTCGTGCTGACCACCCGTACCGAACACTGGTTCGTCGAGCGCGGCTTCAAGCTGGGGACGGTGGACGACCTGCCGGCTGCGAAAAAGGAAATGTACAACTGGCAACGGCGCTCGAAGATTCTGCTGCGCAACGTTTGACCGGCAAATTTCGATCTACCAGTAATTCTCCGTCGCAAAATGACCCGGCGCGCGACCGAGGTCGGGGCGCAGATTGCGGGCGGCGAGGGCGGCGCGCACGTCGTCGAGCATTTGCGGGTTGCCGCAGAGCAGGATGCGGGCGTCGTCGTCCAGCGGCAGGCGGGCGGCGGTTTCCAGGCTGCCGTCGGCGATGGCAGCGTCCAGGCGCTGCGATAACACGCCCGGCAAGCTTTCCCGCGTGACGATGGGAACGAAATGCAGCTTGTGGCCGTGTTCCGCCCACAGCGGATGTCGCGGCAAGGCGGCAATCTCGTCCCGATAGGCGAGGTCGGCCGCTTCCCGCACGCTGTAGGCGAGGACGATGTGCGCGTACTGCGCCCACACCGCCGGGTCGTGCAGGATGGAGAGAAAAGGCGCGATGCCGGTGCCGGTGGCGAGCAGCCACAGGGCTTTGCCGCCGACGAAACGGCTGGTGGTGAGATAGCCGTAGGCGATTTTCTCCACGTACACCGTGTCGCCCACGCTGAGCTTGGCCAGCCGCGAGGTGAAAGCGCCGTCCGGCACCTGGATGGAGAAGAAATCCAGATGCTCGTCGTAATCCGCCGAAACCATCGAATAAGGCCGCCAGATCGTGCTGCCCAGCTGACCGTCCACGCCGAGGCGGGCGAACTGCCCCGGCTGGAAGCGGAAGGCGGCGGGGCGGGTGAGGCGGAAGGAGAACAGGCGCGGCGTCCAGCGGCGCAGGTCGAGGATTTTTTCCGCCGTGCCCTTGAGCAGCGGCGACGGCGGCGGTTTGCGCCAAGCGGGCGGGGCGGCAGGTTTGGCTTCGGTATCGTGCGGCATGGGATGCTCCAATGTCATTGCCGGTTTCGAGGCGGGAAAGAGGGAATGGTTCCGGGGAAAACACGCCGCCGCGGATTTGCTTTGGCGCATTCCTTTTGCTGCAATATTTCCCCATAATGTTTCACGCTGGCCGTCGGAGACAAATCACAGACAAGCGGCCACAGGTCGGGGCGCGTCGCTCGATGCCGCTCCCGCTCGACAAAATCAACAAGGAGTTGCCATGACTTCCCATATCAAGGTTCCGCAAGGCGGCGCAAAAATCGTTCCCGGCCAGCCGGTGCCGGACAATCCGATCATTCCCTTCATCGAGGGCGACGGCATCGGCATCGACATCACGCCGGTCATGATCGAGGTGATCGACGCGGCGGTGGCCAAGGCTTACGGCGGCAAGAAGAAGATTCACTGGATGGAGGTGTTCGCCGGCGAGAAATCGGTGCGCCTCTACGGCCCGGACGAGTGGCTGCCCAAGGAAACCTTCGATGCGCTGAAGGAATACGCGGTGTCGATCAAGGGGCCGATGACGACGCCGGTAGGCGGCGGCATCCGCTCGCTTAACGTGGCGCTGCGCCAGGAGCTCGATCTGTATCAGTGCGTGCGTCCGGTGCGCTATTTCAAGGGCGTGCCGTCGCCGCTGAAAAACCCGGAACTGACCGACATGGTGATCTTCCGCGAGAACACCGAGGACATCTACGCCGGCATCGAATGGGCGGCGGGTTCCGAGGGCGTGAAGAAGGTGGTCGCTTTCCTGCAGCAGGAAATGGGCGTGCGCAAGATCCGTTTCCCGGAAACCTCCGGCATCGGCATCAAGCCGGTTTCGGTGGATGGCACCGCCCGTCTGGTGCGCGCCGCCATCAGGTACGCCATCGACAACGACCGCAAGTCGGTGACGCTGGTGCACAAGGGCAACATCATGAAATTCACCGAGGGGCTGTTCCGCGACACGGGCTATCAGGTGGCGCGCGAGGAATTCGGGGCCGAGCCGATTGACGGCGGGCCGTGGTGCCGCCTGAAAAACCCGAAAACCGGGCGTGAAATCGTCATCAAGGATGCGATTGCCGACGCCTTCCTGCAACAGATCCTGCTGCGCCCGGCGGAATACGACGTGATCGCCACCACCAACCTGAACGGCGATTACATCTCCGACGCGCTGGCCGCGCAGGTGGGCGGCATCGGCATCGCGCCGGGGGCGAACATTTCCGATACCTACGCGGTGTTCGAGGCGACGCACGGCACGGCGCCGAAATATGCCGGGCTGGACAAGGTCAATCCGGGGTCGCTCATCCTGTCCGCCGAAATGATGTTGCGCCACCTGGGCTGGAAGGAAGCCGCCGATCTGGTCATCCGCTCGATGGAGGCCGCCATCGGCGACAAGCAGGTGACTTACGATTTCGCCCGCCTGATGGACGGCGCGGAAGAACTGTCCTGCTCCGGTTTCGGAGCGGCGATGATCGCGCGCATGTAAAACGGGTGCGCCCGACGTAAAATGAACGCCCCCGCCACAGGGGGTTTTCCTCTTTCGGCTTTCCACTTTCTGAACAATGGAGACTGACCATGAAAAAGATTTTCGCCCTGCTCGCCGTAGCCCTCTTCGCCAGCGGCCCGGCGCTGGCCGCCAGTGAATGCGAGGCGCAGGCGGTGGACAAGAACGGCAAGCTGCTGGCCGGGGCCGCCAAAAGTTCGTTCATGAAGAAATGCCAGCGCGAAGCCTGCACCACGCAGGCCATCGACAAGAACGGCAAACCGCTTGCCGGCGCAGCCAAGAATTCCTTCATGAAAAAGTGTCAGGCCGCGCAGTAAGCGGCTGCAAAATGGGTCGCCGGGGAGTGCGCGCTTGAATTTTTCCAGCCATGCGCTGCACGCTCCGGTGGCCGTTTTCGATTCCGGTTTCGGCGGTCTGACCGTCCTGCGCGCCTTGCGCGCGCAGCTGCCGGAGGAAGATTTCTTCTACTTCGCCGACACCCGCTATTTCCCCTACGGCGAACGTCCCGCCGATTTTCTGCGGGCGCGCTGTCTGGCGATTGCACTATCCTTGCAGCAAGCCGGGGCCAAGGCGCTGGTGATCGCCTGCAATACGGCCAGCGCGGTGGCCGCGGAAGCGATCCGCGCCGCTGTCGATGTGCCGGTGATCGCCCTGGAGCCGGGCGTCAAGCCGGCGACGGAAAAGAGCCGCAATGGCCGGATCGGCGTTCTCGCCACCCGGCGCACGCTGGAAAGCGAGCGTTTTCAGCGCTTGCTGGCAACCTACGGGCAAGGGCAGCGGATTTTCAGCCAGGCGTGCACCGGGCTGGCCGACGCCATCGAAAACGACGGCCCGGCCTCCGCCAAGGTGGCGGCCCTGCTCGATGCCTACGTGACGCCCTTGGCGCAGCAGGGCGTCGACACCGTGGTTTTGGGCTGCACCCACTACCCCTGGGCCAGCGCCGAAATTGCCCGGCGGCTGCCGCCGGGAACGCAGTTGCTGGATACCGGGGCGGCGGTGGCGCGCCAATTGACGCGCCGCCTGCAGGACGAAGGCCGCGCCGGCGGCGGGCAGGGCCGCTTGCTGGCTGGCACCAGCGCCGAGCCGGCCGCGGTGGCGGCCAAGATCGAGCGCCTGTGGGGCGCGCCCCTGCCGCTCATTGCCTGGATGCCAGCCGAAGTCGCGCTTTCTTCAGCGTAAACGGAAGCGCACCGGCAGCAAGGCTTCCTGCGGCGCATCGCCGGGCAGGCCGCGCAGCCGCCGCACGGCGCGCACGGCGGCTGCGGCGAGCAAGGGCTGGCCGCTGCTTTCCTCGACGCGCGCGGCGGCGACGTCGCCATCGGCACCGAGCACAAAGTACACCAGCACTTCGCCTTCCAGCCCTTGGGCGATGGCTTCGGCGGGATAGAACTGGCCGCTTTCCTGCTGCCGCGCCAGTTGTTCGCGCACGCTTTGCGTCCATGTTTTCGGGCGGGGCGGCGCTTTCTTTTTCTCCGGACGGGGCGGCGGCGTGCTTGTTTCCGAGGCTGCCGGAGTTTCCTCCGGCAAGCGCAATTCCGGGGCTGCCGGCGGGGCGGGCAGGGGTTGTAGCCGGGCTTGCAGGGGTGGCGGCCTGGGGGCCGGCGGGGGACGCGTCAGGGCCGGCGGCGCAAGCAGCACCAAGGCATGCGCCAGCAAGGAGCAGAACAGCGCCAGCGGCAAGCGCCCGGCGGGCGGCAGGTCAGAGCGAAGCAGCGGGCGCGGCATGAGAGAATAGGGGCAAAGGGCGGGAACGGATGGCGCGGTGGAAAAAAGCGCAGGAAGAAAATCGGCAGGAAAGGACGGCGATGGACGGTTGGCTGAAAACGTGGCTTGGAACGTGGCGCACAAGGCGGCAAGCCGCAATGATAATCGCGGTGTGCCTCATTTGCCCGGCCTGGGCGGCGCCCTGGGACGCGGGCGAGGTGAAATTGCCCGATCCGGTCGCTTTCAGCACCCAGATGGAACTGGGGGATATGAAACTGGCAAATGCTTGGCTCGATGCCGGTCTGCCTCCCGATTTCCTTGGCAGCCGCATCGGTTCCGGGCTGATGATCGGTGCCTGGGAAGGCAATACCGAACTCATGCGCCTGTTCTTGTCGCGCGGTGCAGATCTCGATCTGCGCAACGCCAACGGTGAAACGGCGCTGGCGCTGGCGGCCCTGCGCGGGCAGATGGCTGCCGTGCGCTGGCTGCTGGAGCGCGGCGCGCGCGTCAATACCGCGCCGCGCCAGTGGTCACCCCTGCACTACGCCGTATTCGGCGGCCATGCGGCGGTGGCCGACTATCTGCTGGCGCAGGGCGCGGATATCGATGCGCAAAGCACCAACGGCTCCAGCGTGCTGATGATGGCGGTGTACGAAGGGCATGCCGATCTTGCCAAAAACCTGCTCGCGCGCGGCGCACGGGTGGACGTGCGCAACGACTGGGGCGATGGCGCGCTGGAATGGGCCATGCGCAACAATCGCACGGACATCGCGCGTCTGGTGAGCGACCCGGAAACCTTCCAGGCGGCGGTCAATCAGCCCAAGGAAAAATGGGGCGCCGCCCAGCGTTCGCTGACCATGAGTCCGGAACTGGAAACCCTGCTTGCCATGCGCAAGACCCTGAGCGAGCGGCAGCACGCCACCGACAGCATCGACCGGCGGATTGCCGCCGAGCGCGCCCGCATCGTCCGCGAACGCCTGGACCGTCCCGCCGCCCAGCGGGCAACGGCGCTGGAAATCACCGCCAAACGCCAGCAGCCGAATGAGCAATCGGTGCGCATCATCGGGCAGGACAAGAATACTTCCGGCGACAGCCGCAAACTCAAGGGCGGCGCGCCGGTACCGCCGGCCACTGTCCACGGCAAACCGAAAATGCCGATCAAAGGGCCAGTGCGCAATTACTGAGGCCATTCGTCCTGCATTCGTGCCCGCCTGCCCTTCCGGGCAATTGCAGGGTTTGGCGCGCTCCGGCAGACTGGCCGGCAATTCATGCTTCGAGGGGAAAAAACATGCTCTATGTTGCTCGTGATGCCCAGGGGGAGATCTGCGAACTGCACCCGACGCCCTGCGATGCAGCGCGGGAACCGGCTCAGGCCGACGACCCCGAGGTGCTGCAGTTCATTCATGAACGCTGGCGGCAGAACGAACTCAACGAACTGGACCGCGAGTTCGTGCGGGCGCTGGAAGACACCATCGAACTGCTGATAAAAAAGAACCTCATCCTGTTCACCGAACTGCCGCCGCAGGTGCAGGAAAAAATGCTGCGGCGCAAGGAAGTGCGGCAGCAGGGCGGTTTTTCGCCCAGCCTGCTGGATACCGACATCATCCCGCTATAGCACTTTGCTTACAGGAGCCAGTGGGCGATGGCCGGCAGCAAGGCGGCAGTGAACAGGCCGTTCAAACCCATGGCGAGCGCAGCGAAGGCACCGCTTTGTTCGTCGAGTTGAAAAGCGCGGGCAGTGCCGATGCCGTGCGCCGCGATGCCGATGGCAAAGCCGTTGCTGGCGGCATCCTTGCTGCCGAAGCGCTGCAACAGCCAAGGGCCGATCACGGCACCGATGATGCCGGTGAATATCACCAGCACTGCGGTCAGGGAAGGCAGTCCGCCGATTTTCTCGGCAATACCCATGGCAATCGGCGTGGTGACGGACTTCGGCGCGAGCGAAGCCTGTGTCGCGGCGCTGGCTCCCAGGGCGCGGGCAATCAGGACGGCGCTGACGATGGCGACGCTGCTGCCGGCGAGCAAGCCCAGGACGACAGGGCCGAGCAGGCGGCGCACCTGACGAAAATGCGTATATAGCGGCACCGCCAGGGCAACGGTGGCCGGGCCGAGGAGAAAATGCACGAACTGGGCGCCGGCAAAATAGGTTTCGTAGCTCGTGCCGCTCAACCACAACAAGCTGCCCAGGCAGGCGACAGCGACCAGCACGGGATTGGCGAGCGGATGCCGACCGCTGCGTTGGTACACGGTGTAGGCAAACTGATAGGACAGCAGGGTGAGCGTCAAACCCAGGAGCGGCGAGGCAGCCAGATAGACCCATATTTCGTGCAAGGGCGTCGGGTTCATAGCGCTTCTTTCCGGCGGCTTTGCGCCAGACGCATCACCGTGACGGTGACCAGCATGGCCAGCAGCGTGCTGGCAAACAGCGCAACGGTAATGGCAAGCCATTCTTCCTGAATCAGGCGCAGATGGAGCACCACGCCGACCCCGGCGGGTACGAACAGGAGCGACAGATGCTGCAGCAAGGTTTGTGTCGTGCTGCGCAATTCGGGGCTGGGGCCGTCACGCACCAGGAGGAGAAGAAAGAGGAAGAGCAGGCCGAGCACCGGGCCGGGAATCGGCAAACCCAGGGCGCGGATGACGACTTCGCCCAGGAGCTGGCAAACGAGAAGCAGGGTCAGGGCTGGGAGCATGGTCGATCAGGGAGATGGCGATCCGGCAGCATGCAGCACGAACGGTATTCGAGGCTGCAAAGTAGCGGAGCAATGAAATGGCCAGCTTGTCTTGGCGAAGCTGGCCGGCGGTACGTCTCCGGTTCTTCACGGCCAACGGTTTGGCCGTGAAGAACCGGATTTGCGCGATTTTTGCGCGGCTTCTACAACTTAGGCCATCGCTTCGTACAGCGGCAGGGTCAGGAACTCCGGGTAATCCGGAGTCAGCGACATGCGGTCGAAGATTTCGGCGGCTTGGTCGTAGGTGGCCGTGTCCTCGCCCTGGGCGCTGACGGTGGCCTTCACCTTGGCCAGTTCCTCGGCGATCATCGGGCGCACCATGTCGACCGTGACCTTGCGGCCATCGTCCAGAATGCCCTTGGGCGACACCACCCACTGCCACACCTGCGAGCGGGAGATTTCGGCGGTGGCGGCGTCTTCCATCAGGTTGTGGATGGGTACGCAGCCGTTGCCGGCCAGCCAGCTTCCGAGGTAGTGGATGCCGACGTTGATGTTGTTGCGCAGCCCGGCTTCGGTGATCGGCGTGGTCGGGCGGAAGTCGAGCCATTGGGCGGGACCGAAGCTGCCTTCGACCTGCTTCTCGAACTGGTTCGGCTTGTCGCCGAGCACCTTGACGAATTCTTCCATGGCGATCGGCACCAGACCGGGGTGGGCCACCCAGCCGCCGTCGAAGCCGTCGTTGGCGTCGCGCGTCTTGTCGTGGCGGATGCCGGCCAGCGCCTTTTCGTTGGCGACCGGATCGTTCTTGATCGGGATCAGCGCGCTCATGCCGCCCATCGCCGGCGCGCCGCGCTTGTGGCAGGCCTGCACCAGGGCCAGCGCGTAGGAGCGCATGAAGGGCACTTCCATCGTGATCGCGCCGCGCTGGGCGAGGCAGAAATCCTTGTTTTTCTTGAACTTCTTGATGCAGGAGAAGATGTAATCCCAGCGCCCGGCGTTCAGGCCGGCGGAATGCTCGCGCAGTTCATAGAGGATTTCTTCCATCTCGAAGGTGGCGAGAATGGTTTCGACCAGCACCGTGGCTTTGATCGTACCCTGCGGCAGGCCGACGTGATCCTGCGCCATGACGAAGATGTCGTTCCACAGGCGGGCTTCCAGATGGCTTTCCATCTTCGGCAGATAGAAGAAGGGGCCAGCGCCACGGGCGATTTGCTCCCTGGCGTTGTGGAAGAACACCAGGCCGAAGTCGAAGATGCCGCCGGAGACGCGCTGACCGTCGACCAGCACGTGCTTTTCATCCAGATGCCAGCCGCGCGGGCGAATCTGCAAGGTGGCGATCTTGTCGTTGAGCTTGTATTCCTTGCCGGCTTCGTTCTTGAACGAGAGTTCGCGGCGGATCGCCTTGTAGAGGTTCACCTGGCCCTGGATCTGGTTTTCCCAGTTCGGGCTGTTGGAATCCTCGAAGTCGGTCATGTAGGAGTCGGCCCCGGAGTTGAAGGCGTTGATGATCATCTTGGCCTCGACCGGGCCGGTGATTTCGACGCGGCGGCATTTCAGCGCGGCCGGCACTGGTGCGACTTTCCAGTCGCCTTCGCGGATGTGCTTGGTTTCCGGCAGAAAATCCGGCATTTCGCCGGCGTCGATACGGGTCTGGCGTTCGATGCGGGCTTTCAGCAATTCCTGGCGGCGGGCCTCGAAAGCGCGGTGCAGCTTGGCGACGAAGGCCAGCGCATCGGGTGTCAGGATGATTTCCCATTCGGACTGGATGGGGGCGGTGATTTGCATGCCTTGCGGCAGTTGGACGCTCATGGTTTTCCTTTCAGATCAAGGGGTTTTGTAAAAGTAGTAAAGGGTGAGAAAGCCGCCGACGGCGACGATGAAACGCCGCAGCCACTGCGCCGGAATGCGCCGCGCCAGCCGTGCGCCCCAGTAGCCGCCGAGGGTGCCGGTGAGCAGCATGACGAGCGTGTGCGGCCAGGAAATCGCGCCGGCGATGACGAAAGTCGCCACGGCCACGGAATAGATCACGGCGGAGAGCCAGTTTTTCAGGGCGTTGATCTCGTGCATGTCCTCGAAACCCTGGATGGCCAGCGCCGCCAGCATGAGGATGCCCATGCCGGCCCCGAAAAAAGCGCCATAAATGGAAACGACGAACTGGAACAACAGCCCGCCTGGCCCGACCTGATGCGCGCTGTCCGCCGTTGCCCGCCGCCGGGCGAGAAAGCGGGAAAGCTGCGGGCTGAAGGCGAAGAGCACGGTGGCGAGCAGCAGCAGCCAGGGAATCAGGCGGCTGAACGCGGCGTTCGAGGTAGCGAGCAGCAAGAGGCCGCCCGCGATGCCGCCGAGAAAGGCAACCAGGGTGAGCCTGAGCAGCGCGGATTTGAAACGCAGCAATTCGGCGCGGAAGGCCCAGGCACCGGCCAGACTGCCGGGCCACAAGGCGACCGAATTGCTGGCATTGGCCGTCACCGGCGGCACGCCGACGGCGAGCAGGGCCGGGAAGGAGAGAAAGGAGCCGCCGCCCGCCACCGAATTCATCGCGCCCGCGCCGAAGGCGGCGAGGGCGATGAGGGCGTAGTGGAAAAAGGGGGCGTCCATCGTGTGTGTCGGGCGGGTTGGTTTGATTGGGGCGGGTCTGTTCTTCCGGTCGGCGCTGAGGCAGCTGCAAAGCCAGCCTCAAGTCTTGTATAAGAGTATATTGTGTATCAAGCGGTGCGATAAGCTGCGCCAAATGCAATTTATCTTGTACTTGATGTATAAAATAACCGCATGGATGTTTTCAAGCAAATGACCGCCTTCGTCGTCGCCGCGCAGCGCGGCAGCCTGTCGGCCGCGGCGCGCGGGGAAGGCGTGACGCCGGCGATGATCGGGCGCCGCCTCGACGCCCTGGAAAGCCGCCTGGGCGTGCGCCTGATGCAGCGCACGACGCGGCAACTGACGCTGACTTCCGAAGGGCAGGCGTTTTTCGAGGAATGCCAGCGCCTGCTGACCGAACTGGCCAATGCCGAGGCCGCCGTTTCCCTGGGCGGGGCGCGGGCCAGCGGGCATCTGCGGGTGTCCGCCCCGGCCGGCTTCGGTCTGCGCCACGTCGCGCCGCTGGTAGCCGATTTCATGCAGGCGCACCCGGAAGTGACGGTCAATCTGGATTTGTCGGATCGTCTGGTCGATCTCATCAACGAAAACATCGACTGCGCCATCCGTATCGGCGAACTGACCGATTCCAGTCTGGTCAGCGTGCGCCTGGGCGAAATGCGCCGGGTGGTGGTGGCCAGCCCTTCCTATCTGGTGGCGCATGGCGTGCCGCGCGCGCCGGACGATCTGGCGGCGCACGACTGTCTGGCGCTCGGGCCGCAGCGCGGCTGGATTTTCCGCGACCCGGCGCGAGGCGAAGCGCGCACTTACAAGGTGACGGGCAGCTTTTCCTGCAACGATGGCGCGGTGCTGCACGAATGGGCGCTGGCCGGGCGCGGGCTGGCCTGGCGGTCGCTGTGGGAAGTCGGGCGCGACCTCGGCGAAGGCCGGCTGACCACCGTGCTCGACGCCTGGCAGGCGCCGCCGATGGGCATTTATGCCGTTTTTCCGCAGCGTCGCCATCTGCCGCTGCGGGTGCGCCTGTTCATCGACCTCTTGCGCGACAATTACGGTCGTTCGAGTTACTGGGAAATGCGCTGATGAAGAAACCGGTCTATCGCGTGCTGGGCGGCCTGTCGCTGGTGCTGGCCGTGGTCGGCGCCATGCTGCCCATCATGCCGACGACGCCCTTTCTGATCCTGGCCGCCTATTTCTTCGGCCGCTCGCACCCGGCATGGGAAGCGAAACTGCTCGCCCATCCCACCTTCGGCCCCCTGATTACCGCCTGGAGGGAGCGCGGCGCGATTCCGCCGCTCGGCAAATGGCTCGCCACCGGCATGCTGGCGATCAGCGCCATCAGCGGCTGGATCAATCTGCCCGGCGACTGGCGCTACCTGCCCGCGGCGCTGGGCGCGGCCATTCTCGCCTGGATGTGGTCGCGGCCGAGCGAGTAGGGAGAGGGCGTGCGGGTGCCGTGATGCGGGTCAGGGTCCATGACCCGGGCAACTCGGCTCAATGTGGGGCTTCTGCGGGGCTACCGGTTCTATGCCGACCCGGCTGAACTCAATCCGCATCCTCCCGCAAGGCGGCCAGCGCGGGCGAGCGGTAGTCGCGGCGGTAGAGGACGATCAGGATGGCGAGCGAGGCCAGCGCGCAGATCAGCGGGTTGAGCAGCCAGACGGCGGCGGCCAGCCCGAAGTAATAGGCGCGGATGCCGCGGTTGAAATCGTCGCCGGCCAGACTGTTGGCGCTGGCCAGACGGCGGGCGTAGGCGTCGATTTCCGGCGCGCCGGCGCGGCCCTGCGGCGCGGCGCCGACCAGGATGGAAAGCAGGTTGAACTGGCGCAGCGCCCAGGTGAATTTGAAATAGGCGAAGACGAAGGAGCCGAGCACCAGCATCAGCTTGATTTCGAGCAGTTCGCGGTTGCCCGGCGCGGCGAAGGGCAGATCCGCCGCCAGTCCGAGCAACTGGTCGGCCGCGCCGAGGGCGGCGATCAGGCCGGCGATGATGTAGATGGTGGTGTTGGCGTAAAAGGACACGCTGGTCACCAGATTGCCGATCAGGGCGGAATCGGCGACGCGCATGTCGCGCTCCAGCATTCGGTAGGCCCAGAGCAGGCGATAGCGCTGCGAGGTGCTGTTCAGGCCGTGCGCGCCGCGCCGGCTGTGCTCGGAAAACCAGGCGTAGCCGCCCCAGCAGGCGAAGAAGGTGGCCAGCGCCAGCCAGTCGATGAGGGTGAGGTGGGGAAGGGCGTGCATGGTGTCGTGGCGGGATCGTTTCCGGCGCAGGGCGCCAGCCGGCGAATCTCAGGTGTCGGCGGCTTCCGCCAGACGGGCGGCCTGGATCATTTCTTCCGGCGCGCCCAGGCGTTCCAGCAGGTGGCTGTGGCCGATGAACAGCAGTTCCTGGATGGCGCGCAGGTCGTCCGGCAGCGCCGGATCATTCCAGCCGTTGGCGGTGTGGCGAGCCAGGTCGAGCGCGAGATTGACGTTGCGCACGTTGGCGGTTTCGGCGTCGGCGGGGTCGAGCAGGGACAGCAGCAGCTCCGGCAAGCCCCACAATTCGACCAGCGCTCGCATGATGTCGTCCAGCGGCGCGCCGAAAACGGCTTCCTGCACCGCCCTGCTGCGCAGGCCGGGGTGGGTGACGAGGCGTTCGCGGGCTTGCACGGCGAGATTGGGGGCGAAGCAGTGCATCAGGATGTCCACGAACTCGTGCAGCAGTGCGGCCAGCGCAATTTCCTCGAAACGCGTGTTCTGCCGCAACAGCGCCCAATCGCGTGCCCAGATCGAAGCCTGGCGGCTGCGGGCAATGCTCTTCAACAAACCGAGCATGGCTTTGGGGTAGCCCTTCAATTGCTGCTCGATGATGGGCAGTTCCCGGCAGCTCTCATAGAAACGTTCGGTACCGATCATCACCAGCACGCGCTCGATGGTGGTGATTTCAGCATTCTGCCGCGCCGAGCGGTTGGCTTTCATGGTGCGAAAGAGACGCAGCGTCATGAGCGGGTCATGACCCACGATCTGGGCCAGGGCGCGGGTGTTGATGTTGTCGGCGGTGTCGCGCAATTCTGCCAGGCGGCTGGCGGTCAGACGCAGGATGGGAAGCTCGATGCCGGCGAAATGCTCGACCCAGGCGCCCGCGCCGGGAAAAGGGTAATCGATCAGCAGGCTCATGGCGATCTCCGCACGGCGTTAATCAACGATCAACGATGGAACAGTTTGTTCAGGAAATTATGCACGTAGGCCGGGCGCACCGGCTTGACGATGTAGCCGCAGGCGCCCAGGCCGGCCGCTTGCTGCACCAGTTCGCGCGTGGCGTTGCCCGTCACCATGACCACCGCCGTGCGCGGGCTGGCGGTGCGGATTTGCGGCAGGGCATCGAGACCGGACAGGAGGGGCATGTTGACGTCGAGAAAGAGCACGCTCGGCTGATGGCTTTCGGCAGCGCGGATGGCTTCTTCGCCGTTGGACGCCTGTCCTACGACATCCAGGCCGTATTCGACCAGGATGCCTTTGAGCAGGAAGCGGATCGAACTGTTGTCATCGACCAGAACGGCTGTCGGGCGCTTTGTGTTGCGGGCGCCACCCGTTTTCCTGGGCGCGCTGGCCGGCGTTCCCTCGTGGGAGTCTGCCGCTACTGCTTGGCGGCGCAGGGCGCAGATTTGCTGGATTTCATCGATGATCTGCTTCTGCCCGAAAGGCTTGCGCAAGAAACCGGCGGCACCGGTGTCTGCCGCCTGTTTTTCGATTTCGCCGTCTTCCGAGCTGGTCATGAAAACGACGTCGACTTCGGGAAAGTGCTCGCTGATTGTCCTGAGGAGTTCGAGGCCGTTTTTTCCCGGCAGCTGGTAATCGAGACAGACGATCTGCGGGCGCAGGCGGTGGATGTCGTCCAGCAGGGTGCTGCCGTTGTCCAGTTCGCCGACCACCTGATAGCCCTGGCTGTTGAACAGGGTGACGAGCAGCGAGCGCATCGAGGCGTTGTCTTCGATGATCAGGATTTTCATGTCGAGGTCTGTTTTGTATGGATTTTTGCTTGCCCCGGAGTGTATCAGGGGTGGGCGGGCGTTGATTGCAGCAGGGCGCGCAATTCGTCGGCCCGGATACGGGCGCGGGTACGCCCGTCGCGTTGCTTGAAGCTGACGCGCTCCATCTGCGGCGGCAGGATGACGAGATTGGCATCGACGCTGTCGGTGGCGATCTGCAACACGGCTTCGATCTTGTCGTGGCGCGGCGTGGCGTGCTGCACGTCGATGCCGTGGTTGAGAAGAAAGATTTCCACTTCCTTGGCGCTGTCGGCAAAGAGCAGCAGGTCGATCTGGCTGTATTCACCTGCCGTGCCGTCGAGCACCGAACCCGTCAGATAGGGGTTGAAGGCGGCCAGGAACTCCATCAGATGCAAGGCGGAACGGCGCATGGCGACAAGGATCGCCGGGTGCTCTCCGCTTTGGTAAAGGGCGCGATAGGTGCGCAGCTCGGCTTCGACTTCCGCGTTGTCCGGCAGGGCCGTGTGTTCGGGCAAACCCAGGCGGCGCAGCGCCTTTTTCTTGGCCAGCAGATAATCGTCGATGCCGTCCTCGGCCATCAGGCGGGCAGCCGCTGCTGCGATGCCGCTGCGCGGATCGGAAGCGGGGAAGGTTTTGCGGAGGCTGTCGCGGCGGGGCATGGTCGGGAAGGTGGCAGGCGTTCAGGAGCGGCTCAGGTAGAATTGCCGCCCATTCTAACCACAGCCTGCGCCATGCACATTCACATCCTCGGCATTTGCGGCACTTTCATGGGCGGTCTGGCCCAGTTGGCGGTGGCCGCCGGCCATCGCGTCAGCGGCTGCGACGCCAACGTTTACCCGCCGATGAGCGAGCAGTTGCGCCAAGCCGGCATTGCGCTCACGGAAGGCTACGACGCCGGACAGACGGCGCTGGCGCCCGACGTGTTCGTGATCGGCAATGCCATTTCACGCGGCAATCCCCTGCTGGAAGCGATTCTCGACCAGGGATTGCCCTGCGTGTCGGGGCCGCAATGGCTGGCGGAAAACGTGCTGCAAGGGCGCTGGGTGCTGGGGGTTGCCGGCACGCACGGCAAGACCACCACCAGCGCCATGCTCGCCTGGATACTGGAAGACGCCGGCATGGCGCCAAGCTTCCTGATTGGCGGTGTGCCGAAGAATTTCGGTGTCTCGGCGCGTCTGGGCGGGACGCCGTTTTTCGTGATCGAGGCCGACGAATACGATACGGCGTTTTGCGACAAGCGTTCCAAATTCATCCACTACCGCCCGCGCACGCTGGTGCTGAACAATCTGGAATTCGACCATGCCGACATCTTTGCCGATCTCGCTGCCATCGAAACACAGTTCCACCATCTGGTGCGCACGCTGCCGGCGACTGGGCTGATCGTCAGCAACGGCAGCGAGGCGGCGCTGGAGCGGGTATTGGCGCGCGCTTGCTGGACGCCGGTGGAGCGTTTCAACCAGCCGTCGGCTTACCGGATGACCGGCGACGATGCGAGCGGCGAACTGATCCTGCACGGCCCTGGAGGGGAAATCGGGCGCTGCGTGTGGGCGCTCACTGGCGAACACAACCGCGCCAATGCCTGCGCGGCGCTTCTGGCGGCGCGGCATGTGGGCGTTTCCTTCGCGCATGGTCTGGCGGCGCTGGCGCGGTTCGAGAACGTCAAGCGGCGCCTGGAAACCCGGGGCGAAGCGCGCGGCGTCACGGTGTACGACGATTTCGCCCACCATCCGACCGCCATCGCCACGACGCTGGCCGGGCTGCGGCGCAAGGTCGGTGGCGGGCGCATCCTCGCCGTGTTCGAGCCGCGTTCCAACACCATGAAGCTCGGCACCATGAAAGCACAGTTGCCCGGCAGCCTGGCTGGGGCCGATCTGGCTTTCTGCTACAGCGGCGGACTCGACTGGGACGCCGCCGGCGTGCTCGCGCCGCTCGGGGAACGCGCGCGGGTTCATGCCGATCTGGGCGAAATGGTCGCGGCAATCGTGGCGCAGGCGCGTCCGGGCGATCATGTGCTGGTGATGAGCAACGGCGGCTTTGGCGGCATTCACGAGAAACTGCTGGCCGCGCTGCGCGCCTGATCCATTTGTGGTGCTTGCGACATGAAAAAACCGCCTTGCGGCGGTTTTTTTACGGGTGGCGCAGTGCCGCTCAACGTTCCATCGACTCCACCACGGCCAGCGCCGTCATGTTGACCAGGCGGCGCACGGTGGCGGTGGAAGTCAGCACGTGTACCGGGCGAGCCATGCCGAGGAGGATGGGGCCGATGGTGATGCCTTCGCCGCTGGTGATCTTCAGGAGGTTGTAGGAGATGTTGGCGGCGTCGATGTTGGGCATGATGAGGAGATTGGCTTCGCCCTTGAGCGCCGAGTCCGGATTGGCCTTGCGGCGGATGGCTTCGTTGAGCGCCGAATCGCCGTGCATTTCGCCATCGACTTCGAGTTCGCCCGCCGACATGGCGGAGATGAGGCTGGCAGCCATGCCCATCTTGCGTGCCGATTCGGAGGATGCCGAGCCGAAGTTCGAGTGTGACAGCAGCGCGATCTTCGGCTGGCTGCCGAAGCGTTTGACCTGTTCCGCAGCCATCAGGGTCATTTCGGCGATTTCCTGGGCGCTCGGGTTTTCGTTGACGTGGGTGTCGCAGAGGAACAGGGAGCGTCCCGGCAGCATCAGGTAGTTCATGGCGGCGATGGTGTTCACCCCGGCGCGTTTGCCAATCACCTGATTGACTACGCCCAGGTGGTGGCTGTACTGGCCCGTCATGCCGCAGATCAGGCCGTCGGCGTAGCCCAGTTTGAGGAGCATGGCGCCGATTACCGTGGGTTTGCGGCGCAGGGCTTCCTTGGCTACGGCGGGGGTTACGCCACGGCGCACCATCAGCTTGTGGTAGGCCGTCCAGCATTCGCGGTAGCGTTCGTCGGCTTCCGGGTTGACGATGTCGAAGTCGATGTCCGGGCGGATGCGCAGGCCGGCTTTCTGCAGGCGGCGTTCGATGATGTCGCGCCGACCGATCAGGATGGGGCGGGCGAATTTTTCCTCGATCACCACCTGCACGGCGCGCAGGACGCGCTCTTCCTCGCCTTCGGCGTAGATGATGCGCTTGCCCTGCGCCTGACGGGCGGCCTGGAAAATGGCGCGCATGCCGACGCCGGTGTGATAGACGAATTCGGAGAGCTTCGCCCGGTAGGCGTCCCAGTCGGTGATCGGGCGCGTGGCGACGCCGGAATCCATGGCTGCCTGCGCCACTGCCGGGGCGATCTTGACGATCAGGCGCGGGTCGAAGGGTTTGGGGATCAGGTATTCCGGGCCGAAGGACAGAACGTGGCCGGGGTAGGCCATGGCGACTTCGTCGGTGACTTCGATTTCCGCCATTTCGGCGATGGCGCGCACGGAGGCGCGTTTCATTTCCTCGGTGATACGGGTGGCGCCCACGTCCAGCGCGCCCCGGAAGATGAAGGGGAAGCAGAGGACATTGTTCACCTGGTTCACGTAGTCGGAACGGCCGGTGGCGATGATGGCTTCCGGGCGCACTTCCTTGACCAGTTCCGGCATGATTTCCGGCGTCGGGTTGGCCAGCGCGAATACCATCGGTTGCGCCGCCATGCCGCGGATCATGTCCTGGGTGACGACGCCGGCGGTGGACAGGCCGAGGAAGACGTCGGCACCGGCCATGGCATCGGCCAGGGTGCGCATTTCGGTTTCCCGCGCGTAGCGCGCCTTGGTTTCATCCATGCCGCCCGGACGGCCTGCATAGATGACGCCCTTGGAGTCGCAGACGGTGATGTTCTCGCGCTTGACGCCGAAATCGCACCACAGGTTGAGGCAGGAAATGGCGGCCGCGCCGGCGCCGGAGCAGACGACCTTGATTTCCTCGATCTTCTTGCCGACGACCTTCAGGCCGTTGAGCATGGCGGCGGCGGAAATGATGGCGGTGCCGTGCTGGTCGTCGTGAAAGACCGGAATGCTCATCCGCTCCTTCAGCTTCTGCTCGATGTAGAAACACTCCGGAGCCTTGATATCTTCCAGGTTGATGCCGCCCAGGGTGGGTTCCAGCGCGGCGATCATGTCGATCAGCTTGTCCGGGTCGTTTTCCGCGAGTTCGATGTCGAATACGTCGATGCCGGCGAATTTCTTGAACAGGCAACCCTTGCCTTCCATCACCGGCTTGGCGGCGAGCGGGCCGATGTTGCCCAGGCCGAGAACGGCGGTGCCGTTGGTGATGACGCCGACCAGATTGCCGCGCGAGGTGTAATCGGCGGCGGTCGCCGGATCGTCGACGATGGCCTCGCAGGGGGCGGCGACGCCGGGCGAGTAGGCCAGCGCCAGATCGCGCTGATTGGTCAGGCCCTTGGTGGGTTGTACGGCGATTTTGCCCGGAGTGGGCAAGCGGTGATATTCGAGCGCGGCGGCGCGCAGATCCTTTTCCACGGAAATTCCTTGGCAGATGGGTTGGATGAGCTGAAAGCGGGCGGTGCGCCCAGAGCATGCGGCGCGCAGCGGGCCATAATTATAAGGGAGAGCGCTCCTAGCGCGGCGATTCCTGCCGCGCGAATCTGTGACGTTTTGTGCCAGCCAGCGGCTGCCAGGGTGGCTTTGGATGCGGCTTTTCATGCGCTTGGTTTCGGTTGCCGGGGCGGTTATGATGCATTCCTTGTCCATACGCTACCGTTTGGTGCGTGGGGCTGGAAAAGAGAAGCAAAGAGAGCAAAATCAGACAAGGAGAATGGCTATGCAATTGAAAGACAAGGTTTTTGTGGTGACTGGCGGCGGTTCCGGCCTGGGCGCTGCCACGGCACGCGGCTTGGTCGAAGCTGGCGCGCGGGTGCTGCTGGCGGACGTCAACCAGGCTGCTGGCGAGGCGCTGGCGGCAGAATTGGGCGCGGCGGCAAAATTCGTCGAAACCGACGTTACCAATGAGGCTTCCGCGATCAATGCGATTCAGACGGCTGTCAGCGCCCTGGGTGGCATTCACGGCCTGGTGAACTGCGCTGGCGTCGCGCCTGCCGAAAAGGTGGTGGGCAAGGAAGGGCCGCATCGCCTGGAAAGCTTTGCCAAGGTGATCAACATCAATCTGGTTGGCACCTTCAACATGCTGCGTCTGGCCGCTGCCGAGATGCAAAAGAACGCGCCGGACGCCAACGGCGAGCGTGGCGTCATCATCAACACCGCTTCGGTGGCTGCTTACGAAGGGCAGCTCGGTCAGGCGGCTTACGCGGCGTCCAAGGGCGGCATCGTCGCCCTGACCCTGCCGGTGGCGCGCGAACTGGCGCGCAGCGGCATCCGCTGCATGACGATCGCGCCGGGCATCATGGAAACGCCGATGCTGCTCGGCATGCCGCCGGAAGTGCAGGATTCGCTGAACAAGATGGTGCCGTTCCCGGTGCGCATGGGCAAACCGGCGGAGTATGCGGCACTGGTGCGCCATATCGCGGAAAATGCTTACCTGAACGGCGAGGTGATCCGTCTGGACGGTGCCATCCGCATGGGCGTCAAATAAACTATACTCCGGCGCTGTCCCGGTTCCTGAAGGCACTTCGGTGCCTTTTTTCATTGGCATGTCCGACGTTTCCCAACACGCTTCCTGTTATCACTGTGGCCTGCCGATTCCTGACGGCGTCGATCTGGCCGTTACCGTCGGCGATACGGCGCAGGCCATGTGCTGCCCCGGCTGTCAGGCGGTGGCGCAGTCCATCGTCGATAACGGTCTGGCCGATTATTACCGCAGCCGCGATGCGCTGCCGGAGTCGCCGCGCGAGGCCATGCCGGCGATTCTCGATCAGGTGGCCTTGTTCGATCATGCGGAATTCCAGAAGAGTTTCGTCAAGGCGCTGGGTGAGCATGAGCGCGAGGCCTCCCTGTTGCTCGAAGGGATCACCTGCTCGGCGTGCATCTGGCTGAACGAGCAGCACGTCGGCAAATTGCCGGGGGTGGTGGCGGTCGATATCAATTACACCACGCGGCGGGCACGGGTGCGCTGGGACGAGCGGCAGATCAGGCTGTCGACCATTCTGCAGGCGGTGGCGGCGATCGGCTACCGCGCCTACCCTTACGACGCGGCCAAGAACGAGGAAATGACTCGCGACGAACGGCGTCGGGCGATGTGGCGGCTGTGGGTGGCGGGTTTTGGCATGATGCAGGTGATGATGTACGCCTTTCCGGTGTACATCGCCAACGGCGACATGAGTGCCGACATCGAAACCCTGATGCGCTGGGCGAGTCTGGTGCTGACCGTGCCGGTGGTGTTTTATTCCTCTGCGCCGTTTTTTCGCAACGCCTGGCGCGACCTGAAACTCTGGCGCGTGGGCATGGATGTGCCGGTGGCACTGGGCGTGGGCGGGGCGTTCGTGGCCAGTTGCTGGGCGACCGTGGCTGGCGGCGGCGAAGTGTATTTCGATTCGGTCACGATGTTCGTTTTCTTTTTGCTGGGTGGGCGTTACCTCGAAATGACGGCACGCCAGAAAGCGCTGAGCGTGACCGAGGCGCTGACCAAGTTGCTGCCTGCCTTTGCGCAGAAACTGGCGCAATTTCCCCAGGTGCGGGAGGCGGAGCAGGTGTTGGTGGCCGATCTTGCCGTGGGCGATCACGTCCTGGTTCGCCCCGGTGAAATCATTCCGGCGGACGGGGTGGTGGTGGAGGGCAGCAGTTCGGCCAACGAATCGCTGCTTACTGGCGAAAGCCGGCCCGTGACCAAAACGGTGGGCGACGCGGTGACGGGGGGCGCGGTGAATGCGGAAAGCCCGCTTGTCGTGCGCGTCGAACAGGTGGGCGAAACCACCCGCCTGTCGGCCATCATCGCGCTGATGGAACGCGCGGCGATGGAAAAGCCGCGCATCGTCGAACTCGCGGATCGCGTTGCGACGTATTTCGTCGGCGTACTGCTTCTGGTGGCGGCGGGCACGGCCCTGGGCTGGTATATGGTCGATCCTGGCAAGGCGCTGTGGATCACCGTGTCGGTGCTGGTGGTGACTTGCCCCTGCGCCTTGTCGCTGGCGACGCCGATTGCGCTCACCGTGGCGGCGGGTTCCCTCGCGCGCGACGGTCTGCTGGTGACGCGCGGCCACGCCATCGAAACGCTGGCGCGGGCGACACATTTCGTGTTCGACAAAACCGGCACGCTGACCAGCGGCCACATGCGGCTGATCGACGTCTTGTGCCTGCGCGATGAGTCGAGAGAGCGCTGTCTGGCGTTGGCGGCGGCGCTGGAACAGGCTTCCGAACACCCGTTGGCGCAGGCGGTTCGTGCCGCGCACCGGGGGGAGGTGCTGCCGGTTCGTGCGGCGCTCAACGAGCCGGGGCAAGGTATTGCGGGCGAGGTTGCCGGCCAGATCTATCGTATCGGTCGTCCGGCTTATGCGCTTGCTGCGTCCGGCCAGGACTTGCCGGCGGAGGCCGCCGCCTGGCTGGACAGTGGCGATACGGTGGTCCTGCTGGCCGATGCGGCGGGTGCGCTTGCGCTGTTTCGCATCGGTGACGAATTGCGCCCGGAAGCACGCGGCTTGATCGACAGATTGCACGCCTTCGGCAAGAAGGTGGTGCTGCTGACAGGGGATGCGCCAGCGGTGGCGAACCGGGTGGCAGCGGCCCTGGGGATCGAAAACGTGCATGCGGGAGTGACGCCGGGAGGTAAGCATGCCTGCGTCAGCCAATTGCAAACCGAGGGGGCGGTGGTCGCGATGGTGGGCGACGGGGTGAATGACGCGCCGGTGCTGGCGCTGGCCCAGGTTTCGATCGCCATGGGCGGTGGCGCGCAACTGGCGCGCACGCAGGCGGATTTCGTCCTGTTGTCGGAAAACCTGGCGCATCTGCAGCACGGCCTGCAGCGCGCGGCGTTGACCCTGGTGGTGATCCGGCAGAACCTGTGGTGGTCGTTTGCCTATAACATCGTCGCCTTGCCTGCGGCAATCGCGGGCTACGTCACCCCCTGGATGGCCGGTATCGGCATGTCCCTGAGTTCGCTCCTGGTGGTCTTGAATTCGCTGCGCATCCAGCGCTTGGAGGTGGATTGATGGAGGTGGTCTATTTATTGGTGCCGGTTTCGGTCGTGCTGGTGTTCGGGATTGCCGTGGCTTTCTGGTGGTCGGTGAAGAGCGGCCAGTTCGACGATCTGGAAGGGCCGGGATTCAAGGTGCTGATGGACGACGACGAGGTGGCGCAGGGGCATCTGGCGGAGTCCGCTGCGATCGAAAACAAGGAAAAACCGCCCTCAGTTGACCCAAGTCAACCATAAGACTCGCGCCAACCCGCATCATGCGCAACCAGACGAGGCATGCGTGCCTCGTGTCGATTCTCTGTTGGGGTTGGGGTGCGTTGCGACGCACCCTTTTTTTGTCCGGAAAAAAGCAGACTATCGTAGGGGGGGTAGGAAAACAGGCAGTCTTGCAACCAGATAAATGGTAGATTGATCTAGGTCAAAACACCCCCTTTCAGCTAGAATACCATCCGCGTCTAGGTGCCGTCCCGGGGTTTTTGGATGGGCGGCATTCCGTTTTTCATTAACGAGAGGTGGGTTCATGTCTGGAACACAAACCACATACAATGACAAGGTTATCCGGCAGTTTTCCGTGATGACCGTCATTTGGGGTATCGTCGGCATGCTGGTCGGCGTCATCATTGCTGCACAACTGGTCTGGCCGGAGCTGAATTTTGGCCCTTGGCTGACCTTCGGGCGTCTGCGTCCGCTGCACACCAACGCGGTCATTTTTGCGTTCGGTGGCTGCGCGCTGTTCGCCACGTCGTACTGGTGCGTTCAACGCACCTGCCACACCCGCCTCTGGGGCGGTCCGCTGATCCCGCTGACCTTCTGGGGCTGGCAACTGATCATCCTGCTCGCCGCCATCAGCTTCCCGCTGGGGATCACGACGGGTAAGGAATACGCGGAACTGGAATGGCCGATCGACATCCTGATCGCCGTCGTCTGGGTATCCTACGCCGTGGTCTTCTTCGGCACCATCGCCACGCGCAAGGTGTCGCATATCTACGTCGCCAACTGGTTCTTCGGCGCCTTCATCATTGCGGTGGCCCTGCTGCACATCGTCAACAGCGCTGAAGTGCCCATCACCCTGACCAAGTCCTACTCCGCCTACGCCGGCGTGCAGGATGCCATGGTGCAATGGTGGTACGGCCACAACGCCGTGGGCTTCTTCCTCACCGCCGGCTTCCTTGGCATGATGTACTACTTCGTGCCGAAGCAGGCCGGTCGTCCGGTGTATTCCTACCGCCTGTCGGTGGTGCACTTCTGGGCGCTGATCTTCACCTACATGTGGGCCGGCCCGCACCACCTGCACTACACCGCGCTGCCGGACTGGACGCAGTCGGTCGGCATGCTGTTCTCGCTGATCCTGCTGGCGCCGTCCTGGGGTGGCATGATCAACGGCATCATGACCCTGTCGGGTGCCTGGCACAAACTGCGCGACGACCCGGTTCTGAAGTTCCTCATCACCTCGCTGTCCTTCTACGGCATGTCCACCTTTGAAGGCCCGATGATGTCGATCAAGACCGTGAATGCCCTGTCGCACTACACCGACTGGACCGTCGGCCACGTGCACTCCGGCGCGCTGGGCTGGGTGGCCATGGTGTCGATCGGTTCCATCTATTACCTGCTGCCGCGTCTGTTCGGCAAGTCAGGCATGTACAGCACCGGTCTGGTGACCGCTCACTTCTGGATCGCCACCATCGGTACCGTGCTCTATATCGCTTCGATGTGGATTGCCGGCGTGATGCAGGGCCTGATGTGGCGTGCGGTCAATGCCGACGGCACCCTGGCTTACAGCTTCGTCGAATCGGTCAAGGGTTCCTACCCGTTCTGGGCGATCCGCTGGCTGGGTGGCGTGTTGTTCCTGGTTGGCATGATCATCATGGCCTACAACATGTTCAAGACGATGGCGGGCGGCAAGGTGCAGAACGTGCCGGTGATCGCTCCGGCTGCTCATCACGCCTGATTAGGGGGGAATAACAATGCTTAAGCATGAACAAATCGAAAAGAGCGTCGGTCTGCTGATCGTGCTCACCTTGCTGGTGGTGAGCGTCGGCGGCCTGCTGGAAATCGTGCCGCTCTTCTTCCAGAAGTCGACCACGACGCCGGTCGAGGGCGTCAAGCCCTATAGCGCGGTGCAGGTCGCCGGGCGTGACGTTTATATCCGCGAAGGCTGCTATCTGTGCCACTCGCAGATGATCCGTCCGTTCCGCGGCGAAACCGAGCGTTATGGCCACTATTCGGTGGCTGGCGAGTACGTCTATGACCACCCCTTCCAGTGGGGTTCCAAGCGTACCGGGCCGGATCTGCATCGTGTCGGTGGCCGCTATTCGGATGAATGGCAGCGTGCCCACCTGATGAATCCGCGCGACGTGGTGCCGGAATCCAACATGCCCGCCTTTGCCTTCCTCGCCGATACCAAGGCGAAAGCCACGGTCGGTGCCGACATCGAGAAGAAGATGGAAGTTCTGCGCATGTATGCCAATCTGCGCAGCCTGCCGACCTACTCCGATGACGACATCAAGGGTGCCAAGGCTGCCATTGGTGAAATGAGCGAAATGGATGTTCTCATTGCCTACCTGCAAGGTATGGGTACGGCGCTGAGCACCATCAAGTAAAGACAACCAATGGACATCAACGATCTGCGTTCCATCGTCACGGTTGCGGGATTGCTCTGCTTTCTCGCCATCGTGGCCTGGGCTTACGGCAAAAGCAGCAAAAAGGGGTTTGAAGAAGCTGCCAACCTGCCGTTTGCAGAAGAAGATGATCACGGCCCGGCGGGCGACCGCCGTGCCATCGCTGAGACAAAGGAAAGCAAATGAGCGATTTCGTGAGCGAATTTTGGAACCTGTACGTCATCGTGATCGTACTGGTGAGTGTGGTTGGTTGCTGGGTATTCCTGCTCCTGCAGAGCAAGGCAAAGTTCACCCCGGGAGTGCCGACCGGCCACGTTTGGGATGAAACCCTGGAGGAATACAACAACCCGATGCCGAAATGGTGGAGCTGGCTGTATGTTCTGACCGTGGTTTTCGCCCTGGTCTATCTGGCGCTCTATCCGGGCCTGGGTAACTTCAAGGGAATGCTGGGCTGGACTTCGGCCGGTCAGCACACCGCAGAAGTGGCCAAGATGGATGCAGCCGTCAAGCCGCTGTACGACAAGTACAAGGCAATGGATCTGCAAGCGGTCGCGGCCGACAAGCAGGCCATGGAAATGGGCAAGCGCCTGTACCTGACCTACTGCATGCAGTGCCACGGTGCCGATGCGCGCGGTGCCAAGGGCTTCCCCAACCTGACCGACAGCGATTGGCAGTGGGGTGGTGCGCCGGAACAGATCGTCGAAACCATCACCAACGGTCGCATGGGCGTGATGCCGCCGCATGAGCAGCTCGGCGCGGAAACGATCAAGGATCTGGCGAACTACGTCCGCTCCCTGTCTGGCCTGCCGAACGACTCCGTGCGTGCAGCCAAGGGTGAAACCGCCTTCAACGAAGTGGGCTGCTCCGGCTGTCACGGCCCGGACGCCAAGGGTATGCAAGCCCTGGGTGCGCCTAACCTGACCGACAAAACCTGGCTGTACGGCTCGTCCGAGGCTGTCATCATTGACGGCATCTCGAAGGGCCACAACAACAAGATGCCGGCGTGGGGCGAGTTCCTGGGCGAATCCAAGGTGCACCTGCTGGCCGCCTATGTGTTGAGCGTGGGCAGCAAATAAAGTGTCGTGGTTTGGAAGAGGGTGCTTCATCCTCTTCCTTTTTTCCGTCGGTCTTATCAAAATGGCACGGCCCGGCCCCGTTCGGTTCGTGCCATTTTTATAGAAACGATTGCCCATGAAACCAGAAAACACACCCGACAGTAAAGGAAAGCCGGCAGAGGTTTCCTTTTACGAGAAGCACAGCAAAATCTACATTCGCGAGGTCTGGGGCTGGTGGGCCAACTGGCGCTGGGTGCTGGTGTGGATGACGCAGATTCTCTTCTACGCGACCCCTTGGTTGTCGTGGAACGGTCGGCAGGCGGTTCTGTTTCATATCGTCGAGCGCAAGTTCTACCTGTTCGGGCTGGTGCTGTGGCCGCAGGACGTGTTCTATCTGGCGGTGCTGCTGATCGTCTCGGCCTACGCCCTGTTCCTGTTTACCGCCATCGCCGGCCGCCTGTTCTGCGGTTATGCCTGTCCACAGACGGTGTACAGCGAAATCTTCATGTGGCTGGAAAACCGCATCGAAGGCGACCGTTCCGCGCGCATGAAGCTCGACAAGGGGCCGCTCAACGCCCGCAAGATTCGCCTGAAAGCGACCAAACACGCGCTTTGGCTGCTCATTTCCCTGTGGAGCAGCTTCACGCTGGTGGCGTATTTCACGCCGATGCAGGAATTGCTGGCAGCGCTGCCCTTCGGTCTGTCCGGCTGGGAGTTCTTCTGGGTCTTCTTCTACGCCGGTTTCATGTACATGCAGGCCGGTTTCCTGCGCGAGCAGGTGTGCAAGTACATGTGTCCCTACGCCCGTTTCCAGGGTGTGATGTTCGACCCGGACACCCTGGTCATTACCTACGATCCGGAGCGCGGCGAACCGCGCGGCGCGCGCCGCAAAGGGGCCGATGCGGAGCAACTGGGCGATTGCGTGGACTGCGGCCTGTGCGTTGCGGTCTGTCCGACCGGGATCGACATCCGCAACGGCATCCAGTACGAGTGCATCGGCTGCGGTGCCTGCATCGACGCCTGTGATCCGGTGATGGACAAGGTCGGCAAGCCGCGTGGCCTGATCCGCTATACCACGGAAAACGCGCTGGCGAAGCACTTCACGAAGAAGGATGTGGTCGGCCACATCATGCGGCCGCGCATCGTTCTCTACACCAGCGTGCTGGTGCTGATCTGTCTGGCGACCGCTTGGTCGATGGCGACCCGAGTGCCGCTGATGGTCGATGTCATCCGCGACCGTTCCATCCTGTCCCGCGAGGCGGACGACGGTTCGATCGAGAACGTCTATAACCTGAAGATCATGAACACGACGGAAACCGACCAGCGCTATCGCCTGACGGTAGAAGGCATGGAAGGCATTCACCTGAGCGATGCGGAGCCGGTCGAAGTGCGCTCTGCCGAGAATCATGAAGTGACCGTAGTGGTGCAGGTGCCGCCCGAATCCGGAAAGAGCGGGGCCAACACCATTTATTTCAACATCGAGGCGGAAAGCGATGCGGCGATTGCCGTGCGCGAGAAAGCCTCTTTCCTGAAGCCTTGAAAATGAGTGCCATGACTTTACAAGCAAGCCGCAAACCCTGGTACAAGGAGCCGTGGCCCTGGCTGCTCATGGCCGGGCCGGGGCTGGTGATTGTCGCCGCCGTCATCACCATCGTTCTGGCAGTGAAAAGCGACGATGGGTTGGTGACGGACGATTACTACAAGGAAGGTCTGGGCATCAACCAGCGCCTGCATCGCGACCAGCAGGCGGCCAGCCTGGGTTTGCAGGCCGATCTGATGCGCGCCGAAAACAAGCTGCGCCTGCTGCTTTCGGCGGAGCAGACGCAAGCCTTTCCCGAGGCGCTCACCTTGCATCTGACGCACCCGACCATCGACGGGCGCGACCAGCATATTGAAATGAAATCCGAAGGGGCGGGTTTCTACAACGGAGTTCTGGCTACCGACGTGGCCGGGCGTTGGCATGTCAGCCTGGAAGACCCTGCGGGGCAATGGCGTCTTCAGGGGGACTGGCGTGCCGATCTTGACGAACCGCTGCGCTTGCGCGCAAAAGCGGAATAACTTTTCAACACGGGAGGTGTTAAATGGCTTGGACTACTTTGTTTTCCAGTGATTATGGCTTGATGAGCCTGGGCGTCATCGTCGGCGTCGTGGTGATCGGCGTGGTCATGGGCAGGATTTTCGCGAACAAGATCAACGAGGACGCGCAGGGCAAGTAATTGCCCGCCGACCCCGCCTGCGCTTCATGGCAGGATGGATCGACCCGTCGGCGCACCTGCGCTGGCGGGTTTTTTCATGGGCGTTCCGGCCGCAACTCGTGTTCGTAAAAGCCGAACCGGCGTTGCGGCCAATCGTGCAGAAAGGCTTCCAGGCAAAAGCGCACGCTGCGAAAGGACAGTTCGTCCCAGGGAATGTCTGCGGGCCGGAACAGCCCGACCTCCAGGCTTTCCTCGCCGGCGAAATAATCCGGGGCAGTGAGGCGGCCCCGGTAGAAAAGATGCACCTGATTGATGTGGGCGACGCTGACCATGGCAAAAGGCGCTTCGATCTCCACCACTGCGCCAGCTTCTTCCTGCGTTTCACGGCGCGCCGCGTCGGCAGCGCTCTCACCATTCTCCATGAAGCCGGCGGGCAGCGTCCAGAAGCCCCGGCGCGGCTCGATGGCGCGCCGGCACAGCAGAATCTGTCCCGCCCATTCGGCCACGCAGCCGACGACCAGGCGCGGATTTTCGTAATGGATGTGGCCACAGCGCGGACAAACCAGACGCGGCAGGTTGTCGCCGGGAGGAATCAGACGCTGACCGGCAGCGCCGCACAGAATACAGAACGACATGGCGGGAGCGGGTGAAGGAAAGAGGATTTTTCAGGCCGGTCATCAGGCATGCAAGGTAGGCAAGTCTAGCATTCCCCGCAGCACATCAGGTTTTCTGCAAGTTCTTTTGCGCGATTGGAAAGCCTGTGGCTACAATAGCGCCGACCAATAAAAATTATCCGGGCCGATTTGTGTCGGTGACCAGAGAGGTTCTGCATGTTTTTGATTGTTGGCTACATCATCATTCTGGCTGCTTCGCTTGGCACCTATGCGGTGCACGGCAGCCTGCTGGCGCTATGGGTGCCAATGGAATACTTGGCCATCGTCGGTCTGACCATCGGTGGCTTCGTGGCCGGCAACAACATCAAGGTCGCCAAGGCGACGATTGCCGCGATTCCGGGCGTGTTGAAAAATTCCCCCTACAACAAGGCGTACTACATCGATGCCCTGGCCTTGCTCTTCGAGATTCTGAGCAAGGTGCGCAAGGAAGGGTTGATGTCGATTGAAAACGATGTCGAAAACCCCGATGCCAGCCCGATTTTCACCAAATATCCCAACATCGTCGCCGATCACCATGTGCTCGAATTCATGACCGACTACCTGCGCATGATGGTGGGCGGCAACCTGAACACGGTGGAAATCGAGAGCCTGATGGACGTGGAACTGGAAACCCACCACCACGAAGCCGCCGAGCCCGGCCACGTCATGGCCAAAGTCGGCGATGCGACGCCGGCCTTCGGTATCGTCGTGGCGGTGATGGGCGTGGTGAACGTGATGGGGTCGGTGGGTGAGCCGCCGGCAGTGCTGGGCAAGATGATCGGCGGCGCGCTGGTCGGCACCTTCCTCGGGATTCTCGTTTCCTACGGTTTCGTGTCGCCTCTGGCGGGCGTGATGTCGCAGCGGGCGGAAGAATCGGGCACGATTTTCAAGACCATCAAGATGGTCTTGCTGGCTTCCATGTCGGGTTATGCGCCGCAGGTGGCGATCGAATTCGGGCGCAAGACCCTGGGCGCGCATGATCGGCCGACCTTCAGCGAACTCGAGGAAGAACTCAAGGCGCGCAAGGGCAAGTAATTGCTGGCGCACACCTGAAACGACATGGCAGACGATACCCGCCCTATAGTCATCAAGCGCAAGAAAGTGGTCGGCGGCGCCGGCCACGGCGGTGCGTGGAAAATTGCCTACGCCGACTTCGTGACGGCGATGATGGCCTTCTTCCTGTTGATGTGGCTGCTGGGCTCCACCTCGAAGGGCGATTTGCAAGGCATTGCCGATTATTTCCAGAACCCGGCAAAAGTGTCGCTGCAAGGCGGCGAAGGTACGGGTGACGCGACCAGCATCCTCAAGGGCGGTGGCCAGGATCTGACCCGGCAGGCAGGGCAGGTCAAGAAGGGCGACGTGGAGGCCAAGCGCACCACCTTTTCCAAGGAGGCGCAGCTTGAATTCCAGCGCCAGGAACGCGAGCGTCTGGAGCAGTTGAAGGCCGACATCGAAAAAATGATCGAACAGACACCGCAGTTGCTGCAATTCAAGAAGCAACTCCTGCTCGACATCACTTCGGAAGGTTTGCGCATCCAGATCGTCGATGAGCAGAACCGCCCCATGTTCGATCTGGGCGGCGATCAGATCAAACCCTATGCGCGCGATTTGCTGCGTCAGATCGGCAAATTGCTCAATGGCGTTTCCAACCGCGTCAGCCTGGCCGGGCATACCGATGCGGCGCCATTCAGCGGTGGCATCCAGGGTTTCTCCAACTGGGAACTGTCCGCCAACCGCGCCAATGCCTCACGCCGGGAATTGGTCGCGGGCAGCCTGGAAGCGCACAAGGTGATACGCGTCGTCGGTCTGGGCTCGACCGTGTTGTTCGATAAGAACGATCCGCTCAATCCGGTGAATCGCCGTATCAGCATCGTGGTCCTG
Organism: uncultured Rhodocyclaceae bacterium; assembly: GCA_900549295.1. GTDB lineage: Bacteria > Pseudomonadota > Gammaproteobacteria > Burkholderiales > Rhodocyclaceae > Azonexus. The sequence goes on along the minus strand of URNG01000004.1, from coordinate 1,094 downwards.
AATCAGCGCACGGAGCGGGCGATTCTCAACGAAGAAGGCCCGACCAGCGATGCGGACGGCGACGAAGTTCCCTATGTGCCCGGGTTGCCGGCGCCGGAAATGCGCTAATTTTTGTGGCAAGGCAGGATGGGCGGCAGTTTTCGCGCATAATGCGACGTTTGTCCTGATGAGTAAAAAGGAAAGAAAGTAATGGCCAAAGTCATTCTGGCGGTCGATGATTCGGCTTCCATTCGTCAGATGGTGTCGTTTACCCTGAAGAGCGCTGGCTACGAAGTGCTGGATGCCGTCGATGGTCAGGACGGTCTGGAAAAGGCCAATGGGCACCTGGTCGACCTGATTCTCACCGATCAGAATATGCCGCGCATGGACGGGCTCAGCCTGATCAAGACCTTGCGGGCGATGCCGCAATATGCCAAGACCCCCATCCTGATGCTGACGACCGAATCTTCGGACGCCATGAAGTCGCAGGGGCGCGCCGCAGGGGCAACTGGCTGGCTGGTGAAGCCTTTCGATCCGCAGCGCCTGATCGACGTCGTGCGCAAGGTCATTGGCTGAAGGATATATGCCGGGGGGCAGAAAAAAATGAAGGCGGTATCGAACAACACGCAGTGATGCCCAAGGGGGCGGGCATGGGGGAGCGGGTATGGCGATCGACATGAGTCAGTTTTTCCAGATCTTTTTCGAGGAATCGGAAGAGCATCTGGCGGCCATGGAATCCCTGCTTCTGGCGCTGGACATCGGGCAGCCGGACAGCGAGCAGCTCAACGCCATCTTCCGCGCCGCCCACTCGATCAAGGGCAGCGCCGGCACCTTCGGTTTCACCGATCTCGCCGAAACCACGCATGTGCTGGAAAACGTGCTGGATCGCATCCGCAAGGGGCAACTCGCTCTGCGCGCCGACATGGTGGACGTTTTCCTCAAGGCCGGCGACGTCTTGCGCGGCATGCTGGCGGCGCATCAGGGGCGGGGCAGCAGCGATCCGGCGGCCGTCGCCGAATTGTGCGCCACCTTGCAGCAACTGGAAAAAGGGCCGGTCAGCCCGCTCGCGGCCGCTGAGGCGGGCGCCTCGGCGCAGCCCGCAGCGGCTGATCCGG
>URNG01000003.1 GCA_900549295.1 uncultured Rhodocyclaceae bacterium | reverse complement strand
ACACAGGCAAGGCGCTGGCAACCGCTGCTTGTACAAACGCGGTCGTCGCAAGACGTGTCGAGTTGTTCCCGACCGCCTGCGTCGGCGCGGTCGGGGTGCCGGTCAGGGCCGGGCTGACAAGCGGCGCTTTCAGCGCCAGCGCATTGGTCATGGTCGTTGCAAAATTCGCATCATTCCCCAGCGCGGCGGCGAGTTCTTGCAGCGTATCGAGTGCGGCCGGCGAACTATTGACCAAGGCTGAAACCGCTGCTTGTACAAATGCGGTCGTCGCAAGACGCGTCGAGTTGTTCCCGACCGCCTGCGTCGGCGCGGTCGGAGTGCCGGTCAGGGCCGGGCTGGCAAGCGGCGCTTTCAGCGCCAGCGCATTGGTCATGGTCGTTGCAAAATTCGCATCATTCCCCAGCGCGGCGGCAAGCTCCATGAGCGTGTCCAGATGGGCCGGCGTGCTGCCCAGGATTTCGGCAATGGCGGCGGCAATTTTGGCGTTGCCGCGGGGGTCATTCCAATACTGTGGGTGGGGATCGGGAGCGCCAGCATGGGCGTGCAGTGCCGCGGCGCTGGCGGCAGCCTTGTCGTCGACGTATTTTCGCGTCGCCATGACAATCGCGGGGTCAATCTTGAGCTGAATGGTTGAGCTGCTCCCCCAGATCAGCACCATCCGGATCACTTGCGTGCGGCCGCTACCTTCGTCGAGCATTGGCTTGTAGGAGGCTGGCGCGTTGCCGACGGCGACCAGATCCCCTTCGGCGTCATAGAGGCCGATCTCACGAATCCACCAGCCGCCAACATTCTCGGGTATGACTTGCTCCACCACGATCTGGCTTGCGTCCGATGGGTTTTTGTCCAAGGTATTGATCGGCGCGCGGCGCACCTCGTTGACCAGGGTTTTCTGCTCCCGGTTGGGTACGGGGGTGATGCCGTTGCCGTCTCCGACGGCCATATGGGTAATCTGCACGACTTCGCCACGGAGTTCGGCGTTGGCCCGCTTGGCCTCGCCGATGGCGGTGAGAATGGCGAAATAGGTACTCATGATGCCTCGCTGATGGGGTGGATGGTGAGGGTGTCGATGGTGTGATCTGCGCCGGCCGGGGCGCAGCGCACGGATATTTCGATTGCGGCGGGCGTCCACGGATAGACCGTGAGTTCCTCTCCGAGAAACAGGGTGGCACCGACATGGATACGCCCCCGGCTTTCCAAGCTGATTTCAAGTCCGTCCAGGTGACGCGATAGCGGCTTCGTGTCGGCGATGATGCGTTCCAGTTCCGGGTACATCGCCGCGGTGATGCCGGTTTCGAGGACGCCGACGCGCAAGCGGAAGGTGCCGCGCCGGCCGGGCGGGGTTTGCTCAAACCACTCCCGGATCTCGATCAAATAGCCGAGCGGTTCGACCGCGCGGCGTAGCGCTGAAATGGTGCCTTTACGCTTGTGGATGAACCATGCCGCCTTGATGACCTTGCGCTTCGTGGCGACCGGCCAGTGAGCATCCCAACGATCCACGGATCTTGCCCAGGCGAGATAGGGCAGGAGGGCGGCGGGACAGGTGTCGGGATTCCACAGGTCTCGAATTGGCAGCGGCAGATCCTCGGCGGCGGCACAGGCCAGAGCGGCGCGGTGCTCCAGAGTGGTGCTGTTGTTGGGCAAGAGGGGGGAGTTATTCGTCGGCATCGCCCAGCTCGACGGTGGCGGCGGTGCAATAGGCGGACTGCGTGGCGCTGATCACGACGTCGATCACCGGCTCTGCAAGCTCCACTCGCTGGACACCTGCAACGTGCAGCGCCGCGAACAGCGCGGAGCGGCGGATGTCGCGGCCAATGCGCCGCTGTACGCCGACAAACGCCTGTAATCGCTCTTTCGCCGCTGCAAGGATCGGTTCGGATTCCGGCCCCGGGTACAAATGCAGGGTGGCGGACACGCTGTAGGGAACGATGCTGGCAGATTGCACGGTGACCCGATCCGCCACCGGGCGTACCTCATCATCGCCAAGGCGGGCGGCGACCGCTTCGAGCAGATCCTGCGGGGCAGTGCCATCGCCCTCGCGCGACAGTACCGAGATCAGCACATCACAGGGTTCCGGGCTGATGGCGCTGATGTCGGCAATGCGCCCATCCGCGGCGCGGGCGTGAAAAATATAGGCCATGCGCGGGCCGGCGACGCTCAAGCCCTCAAAGGCCAGTTGCGTGCGCTCGATCAGATCGGCGTCGAGTTCCATGATCACCGGCACCGGCGGCACTGCTGCCGGATCGGCCGGGCGCACGGTCAGGCGGCGCACATCATAGTTCGCCGCCAGATGGTCAAGATCGGCCCCTTTAGCAAAAGCCAGCAGCAGCGCCCGTGCGGCTTCGTTGACTCGCTGGCGCAGGATCATTTCCCGATAGGCGTTCTCTTCAAGCAGGATCGACAGGGGTTCCGATTCCAGCGCCAGCGCGGCGGCGAGGGCAGCACGTTCATCCGCCGGGGTCAGTTCCAGCAGCCGGGCCTTGCGGGCGGCGAGGATGGTTTCGTAGTCGAGTTCCTCGACGACGTTGGGGGGCGGTAGTTGGGACAGATCGATCGACATGTCAGACCTTCACCGGCACGATCAGGTTGACCGCTTCGCCGGCTCGATGACCACCGCGCAGCGTGGCCGTCAGTTCAATGACGAGGCTGGCGGCGGTTTCAAGGGTGGTGCCTGTTTGCAGCGTGACTTTTGCCGGACGCACCCGCGACTCCCAGCGGATTATGGCGGTGGCGCTGGCCGCCATGCACTGCAAACGGGTGCGGGCGTTGATCGGTGCATCGATCAGCTCGGGCAGCAGGCTGCCGAACTGGCGGCGCATGACCCGAGAACCGATGGGCGTGGTGAGGATCTTGCCGATGCTCTGCCGGATGTGCTCGATGTCGGCGAGCGGGGTGCCGGTGGTGGCGTGCATGCCGGTGCCGATCATGCAGGTTCTCCGCTGTTGTCGCCGCCGGAGACAACCCCGGTATGTACATGGGTATGCAGCACCACGCCATTGCTGGAGAGATTGCCGTCGGTGTGGGTGAATTCTCCCCTGAGGACGTTGCCGTTTCCGGTTTCGCCGCCGCTGCCGCGCAGGCCGTTCTGATAGGTCAGCAGATCCTGCACGGTGCAGGTGCCTTGAATCAGCACATTGCCGGTGTAGGTGACATCGGGGCAATCCACCACGCCGTTGTCGCTGGCCTGGACGAGGAAAGTCTTGATTCCGGTAACGGATAGGTGGCTGCTGGCGTGGTTATAGGTGATGCGTGCGCCGTCGTGGTATTGACGGGTGCATTCGTCCGGAGAGTCGTTGGGGGGCGGAGATGCCGTGGAAAAGATGCCGGTGATGACGATACCGACCGCGGTTTCGCCGCTCGGCGAGAGTAGTAAGCACTGCTCGCCCACGGTCGGCGGGTCCCAGTCGCACGTGGTGCCGGCGCGGCGCTCCAGCCAGGGGAGCCAGTCAGTTTCCAGCCCGCCGGATTTCACGCGGCAACGGGCGGCAGCGTGATCGACGGCGGCAATGGTGCCGAGCCGCACGGCAGATTCGAGGCGGCGGGCTTGTTCGGCGGAATGGGGCGGGGGGTAGGCGCTCATAGGCACCAATGCTGCCGCGCGCGCGGGATTGGAGCTATTTGCGGATGTTGTTGCGCCCGGAAATACAACAGCAGAATGGACTTGCTGCGCTGCCCAGACAGAGGGACAGTGGTGCCATCACAAAACAGGGAGCACCACATGGCCATGCCTACTTTTTCCGCCGCAGCACAAGAGCAGATCCAGATGATCGCCAATACCGTTCTTGGCCTGAAAACCTTGGAAACACAGCACGCTGACAGCCTCGACTTTCATGATCTCGCCGTCTGGTCGATCAAGGCGGCGCTGGAAGCCGCTTATCTGGCTGGCATGATCGATCACCACCGGAGCGAATAAAGCTAGCCCATGTTCAGTTAATGCCGCCGCAAGGCGGTTTTTTTTGCCACTTCAGCGGGCGAAGTGGTCGATGACCAGACTTTCGATCAGCGCCAGGTCGGTTTCCGGCAAGCCGAGCAACTCACGCGGCACGTATTGATGCTCCGGCCCGCCGGGGCGAACGCGATCTCGCAGACCTTCGTGGTGCACACGGGCGATACGTCCGGCGCGGCCAATGAATTCGACGGTGGCTTCGGTGGCGGTGCCGCGCGCTTTCAGCCAGCGGGCAGTCCGCAACTGGCGGAACATGGTGCGCCGGATCTTCCCCTTCGTCGCGCGCAGGCGCGGGGCAAAGGGCGTGCCGTCCGGGGCGGTCTGAGCGGCAATGCGCGTCTGGTTCGCTTTCCGCAGCCGCAGGGCGATCTGGCGTGCGAGGGCGCGGCGCGCTTGAGGGGACAGGCCAGCGATCAGCCCTTCCAGATGGCTTTCAAGCGGCTCGAATCCGCTCATGGCGTTACCGGGCCGGAGAATGGCCGGGTTTCCCATTCCTGCTTCAGCACGCCGTCGATGAAAAATTGCCAGCGTTCGATTTTTTCAACCTGCCCGATCACCGGCTCGGCGGCGTGGGTGATGGTGGCGAGCGTTGCAACCCCTTTGAGGTGCGCGTCTTTGGTGAAATCCCCGTCCGCCCAAGACTGATCCCATGTCTCTGCCGCGGCGGGCGACGCGCTGTCCAGCAAGGCTTGCGTCACCAGCACCCGCTCGGTGAGCTTGAGCTTGATCTGTATGTCGCACTTGTCGTGGCCCAGCAGATCCACCTCGAACGAAAACCCGTCCTGCATCAGAGCCGGGTTGAGCAGCATATCCGGCTGCTGCCAGCGCAGCCAGGCGAGGATGGGGACGATGAGTTGGTCGGCGTGGTCGGCGTAGTCGGTCAGCGTGGCGGTGAGGGTGTAGCTGTATTCAAAGCTCAGGCCGCCGGCCATGGTGCTGCGCACGCTGCCTTCTTCGATGTAGATGTGCAGGGCTTGCGGGTTTTTCTGCAGGTGCGGCACGGCAGCGGTGAGCGCGGCCCGCAGGGAGGCAGGCTTAATCATGCAAGCAAAATCCCTGGGCGATGGCCCACCAGTCATTCCAACCCTTTACCTGCTCGATGGCGGCACGGCAGCTGGCGTAATTGTCGGCAAGCGTTTCAAGGGCGGCAGCGTCTTCAACGGGGTCGGCTGCACCGTCAGCCAGGCTGGCGGGCTCGGGGAGGTCGCCGGTGGCGGCGGCGTCGTGGCGCACGCGCCAAGTGCCAGGGAGAGTGCAGCGATCAGCGGCAGGGGTGACTTCGACATAGCGGATAACCTCTTTGGTGATGATGCGGTCTTTGGTGGCTTGCGTGGCCGCAGCTTCGGCCTGGCGCGTGGCGAGGGCATCGCCTGCGGCCTTGCCTTCGGCGGTTTTCTGGATGCTGGCCTGGGCGGTTTTGAGCTGGCCAGCGGCGACGCGGTCAGCGTGCAGGAACCAGCCGCCGGCCAGGCCGATGATGCTGCCGATGGCAAAGGCGGCGAGGATGCTCTTGAGGCTTACCATAGGGCGCAGTCCTGTCTGAATTGGGCGGCGTTGCGCTCCCGGCGCAGGATGAGGCCGGGCATCGGCGTGCCGCCGGCGGTGGTCCATTTTTTGATGCTGTCGCCCTTGTCCAGCAGCACGGCACCGGTTTCGCGGTCAATGATGCTGCGGCCTTGCCAGATGCGCGGGCGGCCGGTGGCGCGATCGATCTGCGGAGCGGCGTGCATTTCGTAGGCCGCGCCGGCGCAGTTTCCGGCCTTGATGTGGCGGGCGATCTGGCTGCTGCAGTAGGCGCTGCCGCCGATGTTGATGATGAGATTGATCAGCGTGTCGTACTGGCTTTGCGTCATGGCCACCGGCGTGCAGCGCCGAATGGCGCGGCCGGCTTCGCTGGCATCTTCGAGCAGCCAGGCCTGGCATTGTGCGAGGCGCACGGTTTGGCCGCGAAACACGCCCTGGGTGTGGCCGGCGCAGATGGTCGGCACTTGCCAGCCGTGGGCGGGGTCCGGGTAGGCGTGGGCTAGGGTGGTGTCGCCCTGGGTGCTGGTGGGGCCGATGCCTTCGTCGCGCAGTACCGACTGGATGCCGGCGGCTGAAATGGCGAGCAGGGCGGCAGCGATCAGCGCGGGCTTAATCTTCGGCGGCACAGGCCACCCCTTTCAGGCGCTGGAGTTGAATCAGCTTGATCTGTTCGTCAAGTTCGTGCTGGCGGGCTTCGCGCGCCTCCCGGTTGCGGGTGGCCTGCCGCTGGTAGAGGTAGGTGCCAATGGCCGTGATGATGCCCACCAGAATGCCGACATCGGTCAGCGTCAGGCTGGTGATGATGCTGCCGGCGGCGGCAAGGTAGGACATGAATGGGGCGCGGTCGTGCATTTTCAGTTCCAAAGCTGGATGAGCGCGCGCGGCGCAGGGGTCGGAGCCTGGTCGGGCAGGGTGACGGCGTGGCCCTCGGGCAGGATGGGGCCGAGCGCGGCCAGGCCGGGATTGAGTTCGAGCACGGCTTCGGTAATGCCAGCCGTTTGCCGGTAGTGCCGCCAGCACAGGCTGTCGACAGTGTCCCCTTGAATGGCGCGCACGATCATCAGATCAACTCCACGGTGCTGCGGGCGATGCCGAGGATGTCCCGAATAGCCCAGCGGGCGTTGCGGCGGTGGTCGTCGATGGCCGGTTCCTGGCTTTCGGCTTTCTTCTGCCCGGCGGCGGTGGCATCGAAGTTGAGCATGCGTTCCATCAGGTCGGCCTTGGCCTTGCTGTAGATCGCGCGCTTGTAGAGATAGGGCAGGCGGCCGGGTTCGTCGTCGGGAATGTCTGCCAGGGCGGCGTGGCCAGCGGCTTCCTGCGCGATGCGCCAGGCGCGCAGTTCGTGGTTGGCGTGAATGATGGCTTCGGTGAGCGCGTGTGCAAGCCGGGCCGCAGTGATGGTGCCGTCCAGTTCCATGACGTGGCGGCAGTCTGCCGGGGCGATTTCCGGCCAGAATGGATGGTGCGGCAGCGCGGCTTCCGTGGGCTGTGGGGCTGCGGCGATGAAGCTCATGCTGTCCTTTCATGTGGGCGGTGGAGGGGGATTTGGCCGGAGAGCCAACTCTTGCCGCCTCCCCCTGCCGCCCGGCTGCGGGGTACGCCCTGTGTCAGCCGGAGCTTTCGCTGCCGGCGGAGTTCTTGAGGGTGCGCGCGATGCGCTCCAGATCCTTCTTGACGCCGACGCCTTCGTGCTTGGCCAGCGCCTGCGTCAGGTATTCCTGCGCCTGCGCCGGGTCGGCAGCTTCCAGCGCCAAGCCGATGGCCTTGTAGAGCTTGGCGCGCACCTCGTCCGGCATGTCCTCGTCGGCGGTCAGGTCGGCGACGACGCCCAGTGCGCCGGTATCGACGGCTTCGCCTACCTTGATGGCGCGCAGCGCGCCGTCAGCGAATTCCTCGACCAGAAGGCAGCCAAGAGTGCGCTTGTACTGGTCGGGCAAGGTCAGCTTGTGTTCGAGGGCGTGGCGGGCGATGGCAATGGCCCCGCGCAGGTCGCCGACGTCGATGCGCCAGACCAGCACCGTCATCAGCACATCGTCTTGCACGCCACGGCCGGCGTCGAGTACGCCCGCGATGTAATCGTCGTAGGTCGGCAGGATCTCGCGCTTGACTTCGATCTTGCGCTCGACGGACTGGATCGCCTTGAGCCGACGGCGGTCGGCGTCGAGTTGCGCCAGCATGAGTTCGTAGGCGTTGCCGGTCATGCCGGGCTGGCCGTCGCCCGCTGCCTTGGCGGAGGCCTCGGCAGCGGCCACCCGCTGGAAATGCTGCTTGCAGATGCTGTTACGCATAATCAGGCCCATCCGCCGGCACCGTCCGGATAGACGATGTTGGTGGCACAGCAGGCCGCGCCGTAGTCCTCGATCTCGTAGGCTTCATTGACCGATTCGTAGTTTTCGATCTGGTCGCGCTTGGCGTTGTCGACGATGGTGCGGCGGCGGCTCTGCTCCTGCCAGTAAATCGACAGGTTGGAACTACCCTGCTTGCCGAGCCGGGTGATGAGAATGGTGCGCGGCGGACAAAATGGCACCTCGGCGGGGGCCAAGCCGCCCAGCTTCTTGGCGCTCAACATACGGTTGAGCGCTTCGTTTTCGGTCGGGGTCGTGGCGTGCGCGGCGATGATGGGGAAATACTTCTCGTCGAGCAGATCCGAAGAGCAGCAGGCGATGAAGCTGTTGTCGCGGGCGTACCAAGCTTGCAGCAGGCTGGAGCGCATGTCGTAGACCAGTTCGTCCAGGCTGGCGTAGTCGCCGCCGGGGCCGACGCGGATTTTCCCGGCTTGGCCGCCGCCGGTGATGTAGCGGGCGGCGGCATTGGTCTGCAGCTTCTTCAGCCAGCCGATGTTGACGTCCTGCAGCAGGGGGTTGGTGCTCCGGTTGGTCGTGGCGGCGGCGCTCTGGCCGTTGAAGCCGATCATCAGCCGGTCGCGGCCCTGTTGCTGGATGATGGCGTCCCGAATCATGGTCTGGAAGCCGGGAAATTTCGACCATTGATCGATCTTGGTGTAGCGCAGGGCAGTGTCGAAGTCGGTTTTCTTGCACTCGTAGTCCAGGCCGTCGAGCGCCGTGGGATCGAATGGCGTGCGGTCGGCCTGGGTGGTGTCGGTGCGGCTGGCGATGGTGCTGCTGACGGACAGGCCGATCTTTTCGCCCTTGAGGTCGCGCACCCCGTAGCTGTTCACGTTCATCAGGAAATCGCTGCTTTCCTGAACGCGGGTTTCGATGGTCTGCTCGACAGACGGGACGACAGTGAATTGCTGAGTTGCATCGTCAATGCCGTTGAGTTCGGCCTGTTTTTTCAGATAGGCGTTGTAGAGGACGCGGGTTTCGTTACGCATGGTGTTTCTCCGGGGTCAGGGGCATGAGGGGGCGGGTCAGCAGTCGGTTTCCACGGCAGCTTTGCTGCCGGTGGCCGTCGGGCGCGCGGTGGTCAAGGCCGGCTGGCGCGTGAGACTGGCTTGCAGATCGGCGAAGTCTTTTTTCATGGCCGTGAGGCTTTCTGCGGCCTGAACGGCGGCGCGGTCAGCGGCGGCAGCACGGTCGAGCACCTCCTTTTGCGATTGAGCAAGCACCTCGATGGCCGCAGCCTGATCGGCAAAGCGGGTTTCATCGGACTTGTCCTTCATGCCGAGCAGGTTCTTGACCTTGGAAAACAGGTTGTCGCCAGCCGGGGCCGGTTCTTCCTCGAATTCGAGGGTCACTTCGATGGCCTCGGTGAACAGGTTTTCCGGAGACTGCTTGCGGCTGGCCAGCGGGTTCGCAGCAGCGCCGGCAGCGAAGGCCAGCATTTCAGTGCCGAGAGAGGCCGGACTATCGGTAACGGCGAGGCCCATAAGGTAGGCTTCGCCGGAGTTGGCAAAATTCGGGGAAATCTCGCAGGAGGTGTAAATCTTCTGCTTGGCCTTGTTCATGTTCACCAGATCGTCGGTCGGCTCGACTTGAGCAAACAGGCAGAGCTTCTTGCCGTCGTCGAACTGGACTTCCTCGGCTTTGACGTCCAGCACGTCGCCGTAGGCCCGAAAAGGGCTATCCGGCAGCAGGCTGCGCATGTGTTCCAGCCAGACGCGCGCGCCGTATTTTTCCCGGTTGAAATTTTTGACGATCTGCTGAATCCAGGTTTTTTCGATCTTGCGGCCATCGGTAGTGTCGCCCTCGCGGGCGACGCGGAAAAATTTGCTCTTGCCAGCCATGATTGATCCTCGCTGAGTGGAGTGGGTGAGGTGTGGGGTGGTGTGGGTGCAGCGATGGTCAGCCAGCCGCGCCGGGCCAGCAATGCAGCGCTGTTGTTGCGCGCATGGCTACAACACGCGAGCGCCACGACGCGCGCGCGTGGGCTGCACCATGCCGGCCATGACTGAGCTTGTAAGCACCCTCGATCTGCCTGCGGGCGGGGATCAAGATCCTCGCCGCAAGGCCCGCGTCCTGTACTGGATGGGCTGGCGCGTGGCGCGCATCGCCGAGTTGCTGAACATCAAGCCGGCGACGATCCACTCATGGAAGCAGCGGGACGCCTGGGACGATGCCACGCCGCAGGACCGGGTTGATGCGGCGCTGGAAACCCGGTTGATCCAGTTGGTGATGAAGGCTGAGAAAGAAGCCCGGGACTTCAAGGAAATCGACCTGCTCGGGCGGCAGGTGGAGCGCGCCGCCCGAGTGAAAAAATACCTCGGCGGCGGCAACGAGGCGGACCTGAATCCCAAGGTGGCGAACCGGAACAAGGGGCCGAAGAAAACGCCGGAGAAAAACCTGTTCACCGAGGAAGAGCAGGAAAAGCTGGTCGAAGCCTTCAAAGACAGCCTGTTCGGCTATCAGGCGGGGTGGTTCCGGGCCGGGCAGGTGGAGCGCATCCGCAACATCCTCAAGTCGCGGCAGATCGGGGCGACCTTCTACTTTGCCCGCGAGGCGCTGGTCGACGCGCTGGCCACTGGGCGCAATCAGATATTCCTGTCCGCCAGCAAGGCCCAGGCCCATGTTTTCAAGCAGTACATCATCCAGTTTGCCAAGGATGCCTGTGGCGTGGAGTTGCGCGGCGATCCCATCGTCCTGCCCAATGGCGCGACCCTGTACTTTCTCGGGACAAACGCTCGCACGGCGCAGAGTTACCACGGGAATCTGTACTTTGACGAGTATTTCTGGGTTGGCCGGTTTCAGGAACTGCGCAAGGTCGCCAGCGGCATGGCCATTCACAAGCGCTGGCGGCAGACCTATTTCAGCACGCCGAGCAGCCTCAATCACGATGCTCACCCGTTCTGGTCGGGGGCCTTGTACAACAAGGGCCGCCCCAAGGATCAGCGGGTGCAGATCGACCTGTCCCATGCCGCGCTGGCACCGGGCATGCGCTGCGCGGATGGTCAGTGGCGGCAGATCGTCACGGTCGAGGATGCCGTGCGTGGCGGCTGCAACCTGTTCGACCTCGACCAGCTGCGCCTGGAGTATGGGCCGGAGGAATACGCCAACCTACTGATGTGCCAGTTCATCGATGACACGGCCAGCATCTTCCCCCTGGGCCTCTTGATGCGGGCGATGGTCGATAGTTGGGAAATCTGGGATGACTTCCGTCCGCTGTACCTGCGCCCCTTCGGTGAGCGGGAAGTGTGGGTGGGTTATGACCCCTCGCACACCGGCGACTCTGCGGCGATTGCCGTGCTGGCTCCGCCCGCCGTGCCGGGCGGCAAGTTCCGCGTGCTGGAAAAACATCAATTCAAGGGGATGGATTTTCAGGCGCAGGCCGACCGGATTCAGGAGATCACGCAGAGCTACCGGGTCACCTACATCGGCATCGACACGACCGGCATGGGGCAGGGTGTTTATCAACTGGTCAAGCAGTTCTTCCCCGCCGTGCGGGCCATTAATTACTCGGTCGACGTCAAGGTGGCGATGGTGCTCAAGGCGCTCGACGTGTTCAACAAGGGGCGGCTGGAATTCGATGCCGGCTGGATCGATCTGGCGCAGTCGTTCATGGCGATCCGGAAAACCACCACCGAATCGGGGAGCCGCGTCACCTTCAAGGCCAACCGCTCGGAAGAAATCAGCCACGCCGATCTGGCCTGGGCGGTGATGCATGCGCTGTACAACGAGCCGCTGGAAGGCTCGACCTCAACCAATCGCGGTTTTATGGAGATTTCCTGATGGAAGAAAAAAACGCCCCCGGCGGCCTGATGGCCTTTTCGTTTGGCACCCCGGAGCCGGTGCTGTCTGGCCGAGGCCTGCTCGATTATCTGGAATGCGTGCGCATGGGCAAGTGGTACGAACCGCCCTTGAGTTGGGACGGGCTGGCGCGCTCGGCCAGGGCCGCGGTGCACCACGCTTCGGCGATTCTGGTCAAACGCAACATCCTGACCGCTACCTTCGTCCCGCACCGGCTGCTGTCCCGCGCTGCCTTCGAGCGCTGGGCGTGGGAATTCATGATCTTCGGCAACGGCTATCTGGAGCGCCAGGACAACCGCCTTGGCGGCGCGCTGACGCTGGCCCCGCCGCTGGCGAAATACGTCCGGCGCGGGCTTGATCTGGAGGGGTATTGGTTCGTTCCGCACTACGGCGTCGAGCATGAATTCAGGCGCAGCAGCATCTTCCACCTGATGGAGCCGGATCTGCATCAGGAAGTGTATGGCCTGCCGCAGTACCTGCCCGCGCTGAACTCCGCCTTCCTGAACGAATCGGCCACGCTGTTCCGGCGGCGTTACTACGAGAACGGCAGCCATGCCGGTTTCATCCTGTACATGACCGACGCCGCGCAAAATGAGGAAGACGTCGACAACCTGCGCAAGGCGCTGAAATCGAGCAAGGGGCCGGGCAATTTCCGCAACCTGTTCGTTTACGCCCCGAACGGCAAGAAAGATGGCATCCAGTTGATTCCGGTGAGCGAGGTGGCGGCCAAGGATGAGTTCATGAACATCAAGGGCGTCACCCGAGACGACCAGCTCGCCGCCCACCGCGTGCCGCCGCAGCTGATGGGCATCATCCCGAACAACACCGGCGGATTCGGCGACGCCGAGAAGGCGGCGCTGGTTTTTCTGACCAACGAAATCCAGCCTCTGCAGGCGCGGCTGGCCGAATTGAACGAATGGATCGGGGAAGAGGTGGTTCGCTTCAAACCCTACAGCCTGGGCATGGCTGAGGAGGGAAAACCACTGATTTAAGCGCCAGCCATGGTGATAATCGCCACGGCTGGCGCGGTTATTGCGATGATTGCTGTCAAATCTCCTTTCCGGCCAGGGCGGCGGTGACGACGCACATATCATCCACCAGTGGAGAAATCAGGCTGGCGAGTGTGGTGCCGGAAATGTCGAGCGGATCGCTGCTCTTGAGCAGGAGTTCGGATATCGCCTCGATCCGGCAAAGGACGGAGCTTGCCGTGTGATAAACATCGGAAAGCGGCTCGGGCGAAAGGGCGGTGTTCTTGGCCATGTCAGAACTCCTCCCCGCGCACTGCCAGGTGGGCACCGGTGATGTAATCCACGTGCCCGTCCATCAGGCTGCTCAGTGTTTCCGCCAGATGCACCGGCGTCACCCCTTCGGGCCAGACCTCCATGCGCCGCAGGCGGTTGGCGAAGCCCCTCAGACTCTCGGCATCCATGTCCAGCATGGAGAGGAAGAAGAGGACGGCTTCCACGTTCGGTTGTTGGTTTTTCATGGCTCACCCTCCCACCAGGTCGCCGAGGCTGACCTTGAGTTGCGCCACGCGGCGGGCGTCGGCGCTGCTGCCGACGGGGCGCACGCTGACGGCCATGGGCGGCTCCAGTCCGGGGCGTTCCAGGGCGCGGCCCAGCGCATCGGCCGTGTCGAGCGCCAGCATGACGTAGCGGGCAGATTGGCCGCGAGCGTAGAGCTTGACGGCAAAGGGGGTGAGGGTACGGCGGGCGCGGTGCGCCAAGTGTTGAGCAGCCATGATGGCCTCCTATGAGATCGTTGAAATGTCGCCCTGTTGAGGGGCGGCCAGGTACTTCAACACGGCTCATAGACCGCTCGCAGTTTTCCCCTTGCGGGTGTTGTATCACTGCGCACTACCCGGCCATAGGAAACCTATGGACGTAAAAAATCCGCTTTGTCTGTCGGGAGCGGATTCCGCTATGAGTGGTGTGTTGAGCACCGTGAAGCGAACATTACTCGCCTGTTTTGCTGCGGTCAATCAGAAATTTCAACTCCCCCCCCCCCAAGCCCCTCCAGTTTCCCCCTACGGGGGAAACAACCCTGTGCGGGACAGAGCGCCAGTGGTAGATTTGGCGATTTGCATATTTAGAGGTAGCCATGCAGCCTGTACCCGCACCGGCCTCCGAGCTTGAATTACTCCTCTTTCTGGCTATTGTTGCCGCTTGGCCAATTGTCTGGCGTTTCATCACCAAACGCCGGGTGAGCTACGGGCAAGGGCGCGTCATGGCGCATTTGATGGGTGCCACAGCAGGGTTTTGTGTTTCTTTCACCCTGTTTCTCGCGTGGATATCGATCGTCGGCAACACCGGGGAATTCGCTGTAGCCGTCTTCGCAGCCATGACAGCATGGGGGATTCGCGTATGGTCAATGCCGCCTCAAGTCAAGTCAGAAAAACCAACAGGGCAGGCTTCCGTTCCATCTTCATTTCAGGCGTCAATTCCAACTCCGCCGCCGTCTTGTAACGCCCCTACTGAAGATGAACTTAAGGCTATAGAGGCCACCAGACGCCGATCTGTCGAGGCCAGCAAGAGGGCGGGCAAGGCTAGAAAAAAAGACATGCAGGCGCGGGGTGAAAAACCTGCCGAGTGCGTGTGGGCCAGGGAGATCAAGGGAGACTGGGAGGATGAAATCGTCCTTGATGCTGATGATTTTCGGATGCCACAAAGCGTATTCACCGAAATCGAATTCGACTACATCGACGCCCAGGGCGACCACAGCCACCGCACCGTCGAGGTCTGGGCTGTCGATGATGAATACTTCGAGGGTCGCTGCCATAAAGCCCACGATACGCGCACCTTCGTGATTGGCCGCATACGCGGGAAAGTCCTGGTGCACGACACAGGCGAGCTTCTAGCCCCTCGCCGATGGGCCGCCCAAGCTCGACGCGACCCACTCAACACCGGCCGCGTCGAAGGCCGCCTGTGTTCCCGTCGGAATGCCTAAAAAACAAGCAACTTTTACCCCAGAGCGCGCTCTCGTTGCCCCGCCACGCCTGCCCGCTTCTTGGAGTGTTTTTTATGCAGCTGCATGAAAGCCCCCAAAAGGCGGGAAAGCCGCACCCAGCGGCGCACGGCCGGGGGCCAACGGTGAGCGGTGGCGGCCAGCCCAAATCATGCGTATCCATGCAGGGAAAAGGGGAGTTTGACGACCCGACCCAGAAAATCAGCCAAGGGAAAGCCGGGGTGGGGTGTCGGGAAATAGTAACATCCGTAAAAGCCGCCAAAAAAAGCGGCTAACACATTGATTATTAAGGGAGCGTTTCGTTACAAAAGAGAGTAACGAAAAGTAATCAAAAGAGTAACACGCCTCTAACTCGTTGATTTTATTAGGCCGAGAAGCGCCATTATGTGACAGTTTGAAAGAGTAACAAGATTACTGTTTACATACTTAAATGTTACTGTTTTCAAAATCAGCCGAAAGCCAGAGCCAGAGCGGGTTTCCGGGCTTTTTCTGCCTTCATGTTTCTGATGTTACTATTTCTCTACCCCCCTCCCTAGATTTTCCTCCTCGCGCCCGCGTCATGATGCGCATGCACGTCACGACCCCTTGATCGTCCGGCCCGTGGCTGCAAAACATGCGGACCAACTCGCTTCCGCCGCCCATTCGGTTGTTGCTATGCTGAGGCAAGCCTCGAGCCAGGCGCGTCCTCCCGCCGCCGGCGCAAAGGCCGGCGAAATTTTCATAAGATGGCCCCCGGCAAAGCCAGTATCCACGGGCTTTACAAAAAAAGCATCTTATGAAAAAATGCGCCCAATCGGTTGTTTTCACTTTGTTTTTCCCCGGATTGTGATTCCGGTTGTCGTGGGTTCGAGCCCCATCAGTCGCCCCAAGAAATTCTTTTTGCAGGTTGTGCAGTAAAAGTACCGAAAACCCCCGCGCCATCTGGCTTTCGGGGGTTTTTTGTTTGCTGCGCCTTGTTCATCCCTTTTTATTTCGGAATCTCTCGTCGTGAGCGCCCTTGTCGAAGAAATATCCCGCCGTCGCACGTTTGCCATCATTGCCCACCCGGACGCGGGGAAGACCACGCTGACGGAGAAACTCCTGTGGTTCGGCGGGGCCATTCAGGTGGCGGGGGAGGTGCGGGCGCGCAAGGCGTCGCGGCATGCGACTTCGGACTGGATGGAACTGGAGAAGCAGCGCGGCATTTCGGTGACGTCCTCGGTGATGCAGTTTCCCTACCGCGAGTGCATGATCAACCTGCTCGACACGCCGGGCCACGAGGATTTCTCGGAAGATACCTACCGCACGCTGACGGCGGTGGATTCGGCGGTGATGGTGATCGACTCGGTCAATGGCGTGGAAGCGCAGACGATCAAGCTCCTGAACGTCTGCCGCATGCGCGACACGCCCATTCTCACCTTCGTGAACAAGCTCGACCGCGAGGGCAAGGCACCGATCGACCTGCTCGACGAAATCGAATCGGTGCTCGGCATCGAATGCGCGCCGATGACCTGGCCGATCGGCATGGGCAAGCGTTTTCGCGGGGTCTATCACCTTTACGACGACGCCGTGACTTTCTTCGATCCGCACGCCGACAAAGGCACGGCGGAAATCATCGCCGGGCTGGACAATCCGCGCCTGGACGAACTGCTCGGCGAGCAGGCGGAAGAACTGCGGCTGGACATCGAACTGGTGCGCGGCGCGTCGCACGCCTTCGATCCCGAAGCCTACCTGGCCGGCCGGCAGACGCCGGTGTTCTTCGGCTCGGCGGTCAACAACTTCGGCGTGCAGAGTCTGCTCGACGCGGTGGTCGATCATTCACCGGCCCCGGCGGCGCATCCGGCGGTGACGCGGCAGGTGGAAGCGACCGAAGCGAAGTTTTCCGGTTTCGTGTTCAAGATCCAGGCCAACATGGACCCCAAGCACCGCGACCGCATCGCCTTCCTGCGCGTCTGCTCCGGGCGTTTCGACCGGGGCATGAAGGTCAGGCAGGTGGCGACCGGCAAGACCCTGTCGATCAACAACGCCATCACCTTCATGGCACGCGACCGCAGCACAGCAGATGAAGCGTTTTCGGGCGACATCATCGGTATTCCCAACCACGGCACCATCCGTCTGGGCGAAACCTTCACCGAAGGCGAGGAACTGCGCTTTACCGGCATTCCTTCCTTCGCGCCGGAAATGTTCCGCTTGGCTCGGATTGCGAATCCTTTGAAAATCAAGCAACTGCAAAAAGGACTTCAACAACTTGCTGAAGAAGGGGCCACGCAGTTGTTCCGCCCGATTTCCGGCACCGACATGATTCTCGGCGCGGTGGGCGCATTGCAGTTCGACGTGGTGGTGCACCGCCTGGAACACGAATACGGCGTGCAGGTGATCTTCGAGCATTACAACTGTTCCACCGCCCGCTGGATCGTCGGCGATGCGGCGGAATTGCGCCAGTTGTCGGATCGCTACAGCGCCAACGTCGCGCTCGATGGGGCGGACGATCCGGTCTACCTCGCGCCGAACAACGTTTATCTGAACATGGTGCGCGAGAAATATCCCAAGCTGCGCTTTCTGGAAACGCGGGAAGTGGCTTAGCATGGCGCTTTCTGGCCGCCGGGCAAAAACATGATCCGCGTTCAAACTGCCGATTTCGATGTGGGCGCCGAACTGGCCGCCCTGCGCGCGGACGATGCCGGAGCCGGGGCGGTGGCCAGCTTTCTGGGATTGGTGCGCGATGTGAACGACGGCGCAGGCGTCACCGGCATGACGCTCGAACACTATCCCGGCATGACGGAAAAAGCCCTGCGCGGTATCGTCGATGAAGCCAAGCGGCGCTGGGCGGTGCGCCGGGCGCTGGTCATCCATCGCATCGGGCCGTTGCGGCCTTGCGACCAGATCGTCCTGGTGGCGGTGAGCAGCGCCCATCGCGGCGATGCCTTCGCCGCCTGCGAGTTCATCATGGATTACCTGAAAACCCGTGCGCCGTTCTGGAAGCGCGAGGAGGGCAGCACCGGCGCGGGCTGGGTCGATGCGCGCGACAGCGACGACGCGGCGGCGCGGCGTTGGCAGCTGGGGGAAGCGGCCAGCGGCACAGACACGGGGGCCTCATGAACGAACCGAACAAGCTGAACGAACGCGGCTCTCCCGAAGCCGCCGCCGAAACGATTACCTTGCAGGCGCTCGATGTTGGCACGGACATCAACCCGGAAAACCCGGCGCTGGGCGACGAATACTTCATGCGCGAGGCGATTTCGCTGGCGCATGCCGCCGAATGCCTGGGCGAAGTGCCGGTCGGCGCGGTGGTGGTGCGCGACGGGCAGATCGTCGGGCGCGGCTTCAATTCGCCCATCGGCGAGCATGACCCGACCGCGCACGCCGAAATCGCCGCCCTGCGCGACGCGGGGCGCAATCTGGGCAATTACCGGCTGCCCGGCTGCACGCTCTACGTGACGCTGGAGCCGTGCGCCATGTGCGCCGGGGCGATCATGCACGCGCGCATCGCCCGCGTCGTGTATGGCGCGCGCGATCAGAAAACCGGGGTGCATGGCAGCGTGGTCGATCTTTTTGCCGTCGAGCGGCTGAATTTTCATGCCACGGTGGAAGGCGGCGTGCTGGCCGGGGAATGCGGCGGCCTGTTGAGCGCCTTTTTCGCCCGCCGTCGGCAGCAGAAATCATGAGAATCCACGTCAGCGTCGCCCGTCAGAGGCTCGATCTGCTGACTGACGATGGCGAGGTGCTGCGCAGCTATCCGGTTTCCACCGCCAAGGCCGGGGTTGGCGAGTGTTTTGGCAGCTTCCAGACGCCGCGCGGGCAGCACGTGATCCGCGCCAAGATCGGCGCGGGGCTGCCGGAAAACACGGTGTTCGTGCGCCGGCGCCCCACCGGAGAAATCTGGACGCCGGAACTGGCCGCCCAATACCCGGAGCGCGACTGGATACTCACCCGCATCCTCTGGCTTTCCGGCTGCGAGCCTGGGCGCAATCGCCTGGGCGGAGTCGATACCATGCGCCGCTACGTCTATATCCATGGCGCGCCGGATACGGCGGAAATGGGCGTGCCGGGCTCGCACGGCTGCGTGCGCATGCGTAATGCCGATCTGCTCGATCTGTTCGAGCGCGTGCCGTGCTACACGCCGGTGGATATCTGCGAAAACTGAATTTCCTCGCCGCCCGGCGCGAAGCTCTTTTCCAGTAACAACGCAGCGCCCGCGCGATTGCGCAGATAGAGGGTGGAAGCGCGGGTGCCGTAGGCGGGCGATGTCACGAAAACAGCGGACAGCAGACGCTCCCATTCGAGCGGTACACCGGTATCCGGCAATTCGTGGTCGGGCGCGATCTGCCGGTCTGCCAGCAAAGCGAAAAATGCCTCACTCGCTGGCAGGGAAGCGAGCGCAGCGGCAAAGGCCGCGCGCGCCTGCACGAGTTTCGGCCAGGGCGTGTCGAGGCGCTGATTGGACATGCCGTAGATACCGGGCGGCAGAATCTTCATGTCCGGCTCGCCCGCCGCGTGGCGATTGCTCAGGTAGAGCAGGATGTTCATGTCGGCCAGCAGCAGGTTGAAACCCAAGTAATCCTGGCAGGCGATATTGGCCGCGAAATCTTCGGGCGCACGGGATTGGCGCAGGAAACCCGCCGTCAGCTCGCCGCGTGAAAGCTGGCCGGCCGGCACGCCCGGTTCGCGCACATTGGTGACGGCGGCAAAACGCCCGTCGCGGTGGGCGGCCAGCCAGGTGCCGCCAGCCTGCCGGTCGCGCCCGCCGAAAACATCGGGATGGTCGTGCCAGAAAGCGGCGGCATCGGTGGGGCGCTCGTAAAATTCATCCCGGTTGGCAGCCACCACGAGCGGATAGTCGGGATGCACTTGCCAGCCGGCAAGGATCAGGCACACGTCGCTCGTTCCTTGATTTTGAAATTCTGCATCACTGATCGGCAATTATTGGTCAGAGTACACCGCGCTGGCCGTCAATGCCGCGCCTTCCCGCGAACCCAGGCGCACGTTGCCTGCGAAATTGGCCTGAATCACCGCCAGCCCGGCAAAACCGCCGGTGGGCGCTGGCGCGCCGCTGACGATCTGGCCCACGGCCTGATCCGGGTTGTCCGGCGAAAACAATTCGGCACCTGCCGCCAGATTTTCTGCGCCGCTGACGCGGTACAAATGGCGTTTCACCTTGCCCAGATACTGCGTGCGAGCAACGATTTCCTGCCCTGGATAACAGCCTTTATTGAAACTCAGGCCGCCGATTTTTTCCAGATCGAGCATTTGCGGCACGAACGCCTCCTGCGTCGCCTGCGTCACCAGCGGCAGGGCGTTTTCGATGTCCAGCCAGCGCCACACGGGCAGGCCCACGGGCCGCGCCTTGCCGGCAAGCTGCGCCCAGATGTCCGGCGCTTGCGCCAGCGGGCAGATCACGATCACGCGCTGCGCATCCAGGCGCAGCACCTCGATTTCGCCCTGCTGCTGGCTGTGCAGTGCGCTCTCCGGCGCGGTCAGCCCGGCAGCCGCCAGGGATTCGGCCAGTTGCGCGCCGGCCAGGCCGAGCAGCACGTAATCCGTTTGCGCCGTGAGCGTCACTTTGGAGCGCAACACATACATACGCAGGCGTTTTTCGCTGTAAGCGAGCAGGTCTGCCGCGAGCAGGAGGCGAAAATCCTGCGCCTGACGACGCACGATGAAGCTCGCCAGCAGCCGCCCTTTCGGCGTGCACCAGCCGGCATGGCGCGCCTCGTCCTGGGCCAGCGCATTGATGTCGCTGGTGAATTGGCTGTGCAGGAAGGTTTTTGCATCTTCGCCAGCGGTGTCGATCACCGCCAGATGCGTCAGCGGCACGAGCAGGGTTTGTCGGCCAGCCGCCTGCAACTCAGCGCGGGCATCGCCAAAATCGAGCACTTCATCTGTGTTTTCCGAAAAATGCGCTTCGGTGGATTCGAGAAAACTGCGCCAATGCTCGTTCATGGAGATTTCCTTGCAAGAATCGCCGCGCGCAAAGCGCACCGGGGAAGAGGGCGTGAGAAAAGGGTTTGTGGGCTATTATAGCGACCGCCGCCGTGGCCCTTTCCTGCGGGCAAAGCGGCATTCGGCGCGGGGATTGCTGCAAAGACCCGGCCCACGCTCACGAGTTCCCATGCGTTCTGTCTTTCGCGTTTTCTTTCGCCTGTTTGCCCTTCTGTTTTTGTGCGCTGCCGTGGCGGCGGGCTTTTTTTACGCCTGGACGACGCAGGCGCTGCCCGTTGCGCCCACATCTGGAAACGGCGCAGAAAACAGCCCCGTCGAATTCCGCATTCCGCCCGGCAGCAGCCTGCGCGGTGCCGTGCAGGCGGTGAATGATGCCGGTGTGCCGCTCGATGCCGATCTGTTCGCCTTGCTGGCCCGGCTGCAAGGGCAGGGCGGGGCGATCAAGGCGGGGAGTTACGTTTTGTCCGCTGGCGAAACGGCGCAAACCCTGCTGCAAAAACTGGTGGGGGGCAAGGTCAGCCAGGCCAGCGTGACCCTGGTCGAAGGCTGGACCTTCCGTCAGTTCCGCGCCCGGCTGGATGCGCAGACGACGCTGTTACACGACAGCCAGGGCATGAGCGAAGCCGAAATCGCCCGGAAACTGGGATTGCCCCATCTGGAAGGCCGCTTCCTGCCGGACACCTACCTGTTCGACAAAGGCAGCAGCGATTTCGACATCCTGCGCCGCGCCGAACACGCGATGACGCGGGCGCTGGCCGCCGCCTGGCAGGAACGCCCCACGAACCTGCCCTACAAAACAGTGGAAGAAGCCCTGATTATGGCCTCCATCATCGAAAAGGAAACCGGCAGGCCGGAGGACAGGGCGCACGTCGCCGCAGTGTTCGTCAATCGCCTGCGCATCGGCATGCGGCTACAGACCGACCCGACGGTGATCTACGGCCTGGGCGAAGCCTTCGACGGCAACCTGCGCAAAATCCACCTGCAAACCGACACCCCCTACAACACCTATACCCGGGGCGGGCTGCCGCCGACGCCGATTGCCATGCCGGGCATGGCCGCGCTACAGGCGACTTTTTCCCCGGCAGAGAGCAAGGCGCTCTATTTCGTGGCGCGTGGCGACGGCAGCAGCCATTTTTCGCGCACCCTGGACGAACACAACCGGGCGGTGAACCGCTATCAACGAGGCAGACCATGAGAGGCAAATTCATCACTTTCGAGGGCATAGACGGTGCCGGCAAGAGCAGCCACGTCAACTGGCTGGCCGACGTGCTGCGCCAGCGCGGGCTGACCGTGCAGGTCACGCGCGAACCGGGCGGCACGCCGCTGGGCGAAAAATTGCGCGAACTGCTGCTGAACGAAGCCATGCACCTGGAAACGGAAACGCTGTTGATGTTCGCCGCCCGGCGCGAGCACATCGCCCGCGTGATCGAGCCGGCGCTGGCGCGTGGCGAGTGGGTGGTGTGCGACCGATTCAGCGATGCGACCTGGGCTTACCAGGGCGGCGGGCGCGGTCTGGACAAAGCCAAGTTCCTGGCGCTGGAGCACTGGGTGCTGGAGCATCTGCAACCCGACCTGACCTTGCTCTTCGACCTGCCGCTCGAAGTCGCCCGCGAGCGTATCGTGCTGGCTAACCGTTCGCTGGATCGCTTCGAGCAGGAACGGGCGGATTTTCACGAGCGGGTGCGGCAGGCTTATCTCGACCGGGCGCAGCATTTTCCGCAGCGGGTGCGCGTCATCAACGCCGACCAAGTCTTGCCTTCAATCCAGAAAACACTTGAAGAAATAATCAAAACAATTTGATTATGAACATTTTAGAGCTACACGAAAAAACCTGGGATGCGCTCTCCGCGCGCCGTGACAAACTGCCGCATGCCTTGTTGTTGAGCGGGCAGCGCGGCATCGGCAAATTTGCCTTGGCTCAGGCGTTTGCCGCTTCGCTGCTGTGCGAAAACCCCGGTGCACAACAGCGCGCCTGCGGTCAGTGTCTGGCTTGCAACTGGTTTGCCCAGGGCAATCACCCGGATTTTCGCCTGCTCCAGCCGCAGGCCCTGGCCGAATCCGGCGCGGCGGAAGGCGAGGGCGACGGCAAGAAGAAAGCGAGCAAGGAAATCCTCATCGACCAGGTGCGCGCCCTGGATGATTTTCTCGGTGTCGGCAGCCACCGTGGCGGCTTGAGCATCGTGCTCGTCAACCCGGCAGAAGCGATGAACCGTAATGCCGCCAATTCCATCTTGAAAATACTTGAAGAACCGCCTGCAAACATATTGTTTTTATTGGTTTCAGATGAGAGCTCAAGATTGCTCCCAACGATACGCAGCCGCTGCCAGAGCGTGCCGATCGGCCTGCCGGAACAAGCACGCGCCCTGGCCTATCTGCGCGCCAGCGGCGTAGAAGACGCCGAACGCTGGCTGGCCCTGAGCGGCGGCGCGCCGCGTCTGGCCATCGACATGTCGGGGAAAGCCGGGCAGGGGAGCTGGCTGCAATTGCTGCTCAAGCATCTGGAGCGCGGTGAGCAACACGATCCCCTGCTTGCCGCCGCCGACCTGGACAAACTGATCCGCGAACAAAAAGGTGCGCTGGCGCTACGCCAGATCGTCGACACCCTGCAGAAATGGCTGGTCGATCTGACGCAGGCCGCCAATGCCTTGCCGGTGCGTTATTTTCTGGCGCAAAGTGACAAAATCAGCGCCCTGGCTGTTAAGATGCCCCGCGCTCGTCTGGTCCGCGCCTATCGCAAACTGGCCACGCAGCGCCGGGAGGCCGAGCAGCCGTTGAATGGACGCCTTTTCCTGGAAGGCGTTTTTCTCGATTACCGGGATTTGTTTAGACCACAAGCGGGTGAATGAACGTCATGAGTGAAGCCAAAAACGTACCCCAGCGCCCCAGCGTCCTGTCGCTGAACATCAATTCAAAATCAGCGCTTTACGCCGCTTTCATGCCGCACGTCAAGAATGGCGGCATCTTCATTCCCACCACGCGCGGCTACGCGCTGGGGGACGAGGTTTTCATGCTCCTGTCGCTGATGGACGATCCAACCAAGCTGCCGATTGCCGGCACCGTCATCTGGGTAACGCCGCCCGGCGCGCAGAATGGCCGCGCGCAAGGCGTGGGCGTGCATTTCAACAACGACGAAAGCGGCCACGAAGCACGCCGCAAGATCGAAGGGCTGCTCGGCGGCGTTCTGCAATCGGCGCGGCCCACCCACACGCTGTAGTAAACCCGATGTGGGTCGATTCGCACTGCCATCTCGATCTGGCTGAACAGGCCGGCAGTCTGCCGGAAATCTTTGCCACCATGCAGGAAAAAGCAGTGGTCGCGGCGCTGACCATTGCCGTCAATCTCGAAGATTTTCCCCGCGTACTGGCACTCGCCGAACAATCAGAGCGCCTCTACGCCAGCGTCGGCGTGCATCCCGAGTATGCAGAGGCGCAGGAAGCCACGGAACACGAGTTGTGCCGCCTCGCCCAGCACCCCAAGATTCTCGGCATCGGCGAAACCGGACTGGATTACTACTGGCACAAGGACAAACCGGAGTGGCAGCGGCAGCGTTTTCGCACCCACATCCGCGCCGCCCGCCGCGCCGGCAAACCGCTGATCGTACATACACGCGATGCTGCGGAAGACGTCGTGCGCATCCTGAGAGAAGAGGGCGCTGATGCAGTCGGCGGCGTCATGCACTGCTTTACCGAGAACTGGGCCGTTGCGGAAGAAGCGCTCGATCTGGGCTTTTATCTTTCCTTTTCAGGCATCGTCACCTTCAAAAACGCCTTGCAGGTTCAGGAAGTGGCGCAAAAATGCCCGCTCGACCGGCTGCTCATCGAAACCGATGCGCCTTATCTCGCGCCGGTGCCTTACCGTGGCAAGCGCAACCAGCCCGCCTATGTGGCCTATGTCGGCGAAGAAATCGCCCGTTTGCGCGGGCTTTCCCCGGAAGCCGTCAGCGCCGCCACCTGCGCCAACTTCTGCCGCCTGTTCAAGCCGCAACCCCTTCTTTCCTATCAATAAAATCATGAAAAAAATTCTTGCCCTGACGCTTGCCGTCGCCTTCTCCCTGCCGCTTCACGCCAGTACTTACGACGACCTGATCCACGGCGCCATGCTCGGCAGCACCGGCGACATCCGCGCCTTGCTGCAGCGCGGCGCATCGGTCGACACCACCGATGCGCAGGGCAACACCTTGCTCATGCTGGCCGCGCGCGATGGGCACAACGATCTGCTCAAGCTCCTGATCGAAAGCCGCGCCAAGCTCAACGCCCGCAACGCCGCCGGCGACACCGCCCTGGCGCTGGCCGCATTTCGCGGCCACCTGGAAACGGCGCGCCTGCTGCTGGACGCCGGCGCCGCGCAAACCGTCCCCGGCTGGCCACCGCTCGTCTATGCCGCCTTCGCCGGCCACAAGGACATTGCCCAATTGCTGCTTGCGCGCGGTGCCGATATCAACGCCAACGCCGACAACGGCATGACCGCGCTCATCGCCGCCGCCCGGGGCGGTCACACCGAAGTCGCCCGCATCCTGCTCAAGGCCGGAGCCGACATCAGCAAAAAAACCGACCGGGGCGAAACCGCCCGCCAAATCGCCTTGCAACACAGCAATACGGATATTGCCGACCTGATCGACAAGCAAGGAAAGCGGTAAACCGACCCGATGTCGCATCTCGAATCGCTCATCGTCGAATACCTCGATTGGCAGGGGTATCTGGTACGCCGCAACACCAAAATCGGACGCCTGAAACACGGCGGCTGGGAAATGGAGCTGGACGTCATCGGCTACAACCCGCACAGCCACGATCTCGTGCATTACGAGCCGTCGGTCGATGCCCATCGCTGGGAAATCCGCGAGGCGAGATACGCGAAGAAATTTGCTGCTGCCAGGAAACTTATTTTCAGCGAAGTGTTTTCCTGGCTTCCCGAACACACACCGTTACGGCAAATCGCCGTTTTCCCATCGCACCCCAAAGGCCGGGACAGCATCGCAGGCGGCCAGATTCTGTCGATCGACGAACTCGTCGCTGAAATACGCGCCAAAGTCATTGCCTGCGGCATCGCATGTCGCAATGCCATCCCGGAAAACTATCCCTTGCTGCGCGTACTGCAATTGTCCCATTGCGGTTACAACCGGACGCTTTAGAAAATCCCAGAGCCAACCATGTATGCACGCAACGAGCTAAAGCAAACGCCTTTTGTGTCGCATAATGTACATTATGTTAAATAAAGAAATGATGCCCCGGCCTCTGTAACGATCACACGCTAAAATAGCGGCCTTTTTTCGAGGACTGCGCACATGTCACCTTCTCTCGTTTTCCTTCCTGGCTGGTGTCTTGGGCGTGGCCCTTTGCTGGATGCGGTGCGGGGGTTGGAGGGGACGTTTCTTGATTTGCCGGGTTATCTCGACAGCCCGCGCTGCAGCGATTTTTCCGCAGCCGTGGCGCAGATTGGAGCGCATTTGCCGTCTTCCTGTGCGCTGGCGGGCTGGTCGATTGGGGCGCAACTCGCACTGGCGGTGGCGGCGCGCTATCCGGATAAAGTAAACAAACTGCTGCTGGTGGCTGGAACCGCCTCCTTCGTGCAGCGTGAGGGCTGGCCGCATGCCATGCCGTCTGGCACGCTGGCCGAGTTTACTGCAGCCATCAGCGCCGATCCGGCGGGCATGCTGCCGCGTTTCGTCGGCGGATTCAATCGCGGCGACACCTACGCCAAGGAAGTGACCCGGCGCATTCTGGAAACTGCGGACGCCCTGCCGCCCAACGACGTGCTGGCCGATGGGCTCGCTTGGCTGCGCGACGTCGACTTGCGTGCCACGGCTGCCCAAATCAAGGTACCAACGCGCCTCATCCACGGCGCTGCCGATCCCCTGATGCCGCTAGCGGCTGCCGAAGCCTTGACGGCGCTGATTCCGGGCGCGCAATTGCAATCCATGCCGGGCTGCGCCCATGCGCCCTTTTTGTCTCGCCCGGAAGCGTTTCTTGGTTACGCCCGCGCATTTCTGGCATGACCACGCCCGCACGGCACCAAGTGCGCCAGTCTTTCGAGCGCGCTGCGGCGACTTACGACAACGCGGCCCAGGTACAGCGCCTGGTCTGCCATGCCCTCGCCCGGCGCCTGCCCGCCGCTTTGCCCGCTTCTTCCCTGCTGCTCGATGCCGGTTGCGGCACCGGCTATGCCCTGCCCTTGCTGCACAAATGCGCACCGGAAAGCGCGGTGCTGGCGCTTGACCTGGCGCCAGCCATGCTCGAGCGCGCCAACGGCACGCGCCTCAAACTCCAGGGCGATCTGGAAGCCTTGCCACTGGCCGCTGCCAGCGTCGATCTTTACTGGTCCAGCCTCGCCTGGCAATGGTGCGACCCGGTTCGTGCGCTGGCTGAAGCCAGGCGGGTATTACGCCCGACGGGGCATTTCCTTCTCGCCAGCCTGGGACCGGGTACTTTCAGCGAATTGCGCCATGCGTTTTCTGCGGTGGATGACCGCCCGCACACGCTGAATTTCCTGAGCGCCAATGCGCTGCAGAATCTT
Organism: uncultured Rhodocyclaceae bacterium; assembly: GCA_900549295.1. GTDB lineage: Bacteria > Pseudomonadota > Gammaproteobacteria > Burkholderiales > Rhodocyclaceae > Azonexus. The sequence continues at coordinate 29,920 of URNG01000003.1, read as the reverse complement.
GCTTACGCCGCCGGATTTCCCGCACTGCGCCTCGAATGCCAGCGCGAAACCCTGCATTACCCGGATTTGCGCACCCTGCTGCGCGCGGTGAAGGCTGTCGGGGCCAATCAACTGGGCCGGGGACGGCGCGCGGGTTTGATGGGGCGCGCAGCCCTGGCTCGCCTGACCGCCGCCTATGAAAGCCAGCGTACCGATGCCGGTCTGCCGCTCTCCTACGATCTCGTTTTTCTATCCGGATCGGCCTGAATCGATGCCCAGTACGCCAAAGCCAATGAAATTCATCCCATGAGCCACGCCTACTTCCTGACCGGCACCGACACCGAAATCGGCAAGACCCACATCGCCTGCGCCCTGCTCGAGCGCGCGCGCCAGGAGGGCTTGCATGCGACCGGCCTGAAACCCGTCGCCGCCGGCATCGAGGCCGACGGCGAGAACGACGATGTGCGCCGCATTCGCCAGGCGAGCAACGTCGCTCTGCCCGACCGCCTGCGCAATCCCTATTGTTTTACCCCGCCGATCGCGCCGCATCTGGCCGCCGCTCAGGCCGGGATCAGCATCGATTTCGCCCGGATTGCCGACACCGTACAAACGGCGCGGCAAGCGGCCGATTTCGTCGTCGTCGAAGGCGCAGGCGGTTTCTGCATCCCGTTGGGGCCAGACAAAACCAGCGCCGATCTGGCCGTGACGCTACGATTGCCGCTCATTCTGGTCGTCGGCCTGCGCCTGGGCTGCCTCAACCATGCTTTGCTCACGACCGAGGCCATCGCCCGGCGCGGTTTGCGGCTGGCTGGGTGGGTGGGCAATCATCTGGAGATGCCCATGGCGTTTGCGGCAGAAAACATGGCCGCCCTGCGCGCCAGCCTGGCTGCGCCCTGCCTGGGTGAAGTGCGCTGGCAGCCTCAGGGAAATGCGCGCCTGAGCGCAGCAGAATTGCGCTTGCCGGAGGACGAAACGCTCAGGAGTTTTCCTGATCGAGCGTAGGCCAGTCGAGCTCCTGATCCACGAATTCCGGATTGGCCTGCAAAGCCTGGGCGTTATCCTCATCCTGAAAGCGCTGGCGAATGTCCAGCACATCCTCCCAGCCAGCCAGAAAAGCTTCCACGCATAGCGGGTCGAAGTGTTTACCACGGCCATTTTCCAGGTACAGCATCGCTTCTTCCAGGGGCCAGATTTTTTTGTAGGGACGCTCCGAGGTCAGCGCATCGAACACGTCGGCCACTGCCACGATGCGGCCGAACAAGGGAATTTCACGCCCCTTGAGCCCCGCCGGATAACCGCTTCCATCGTATTTCTCATGGTGCGTGCGGGCAATTTCAGCGCCCGCCTGCAGCACTTCCGAGCCGCTGTTTTTCAGGATTTCGTAACCGAACAGCGCGTGCCGTTTCATGAGTTCGAACTCCGGCTCGGTCAGCTTGCCGGGTTTGAGCAGAATGTCGTCGCGAATGCCGATCTTACCCACGTCATGCATCGGTGCCGCCTGCAAAATGAGCTGGCACTGGGCGGGATCGAGATCCAGCCCACGGGCGATGGTGTGTGAATAATGCGCCATGCGCTGAATGTGCGCGCCGGTTTCCGGATCGCGGAATTCTGCCGCGCGCGACAGACGGTAGGTCAGTTCGCGCTCGCGCTCGCGGATTTCACGCGTCTGCTCGGCAACTTGCTCGGCCAGGGTCTGGGCGCGTTCGGCCAGGAATCGCTGCCCTTCGCGCAAGGCCAGCATGTTGCGCACACGCGCCGAAAATTCGATCCGGTCGATGGGCTTGTTCAGATAATCGTTGGCCCCGCCCAGCAAAGCCTCGTAACGCACTTCTTTCTGGCCGTTTGCCGTCACCATCAGGATGGGAATCGCCGTGCGACCGTGCAACGCCCGGAATGCCTCGATGAAACGCATGCCGTCCATCTCCGGCATCATGTAATCCACGATCACCAGGTCCGGCACATGCTCGCGGCACCAAGCCAGCGCTGCTTTCGGTCGGTCGTAAACGACAGGTTCGCAGTCGCCCACCTTGAGTACCAGCGCCTTGATCAACTGCAGGTTGATTTCGCTGTCATCGACGATCAGTACCTTGTACATAGCGTTACTTAGCGTGGAAACACCCAAGTATATAATGCGCCGCCATGAAACTACTTTTCGATCTTTTTCCCGTCATCCTCTTCTTCGGCACCTTCAAGTATGCCGGTAGCCGCCCTGAAGAAGCCGCCGTCTGGATGGGCGAACTACTCGGCGGGAGTGCGGTTGCACCGGCGCAAGCCCCCATCCTTCTGGCGACGGTCGTGGTCATTCTGGCGACGATGGCGCAAATCGCCTGGGTGCATTTTCGCCACGGCAAGGTGGACAAGATGCTCTGGGTGAGCCTGGGCCTGGTGGTGGTGTTTGGCGGCATGACGCTGATTTTCCAGAACGAGGCTTTCATCAAGTGGAAACCCACCCTGCTCTACTGGATCTTTGCGGCCAGCATGGGCTTTGCCGCGCTGGTACTGAAAAAAAACGTCATGCAGAGCATGCTGGGGGAACAACTGCAATTGCCCGATCCGGTCTGGCGGCGGGTCAATCTGTCCTGGCTCATGTTCTTTCTCGGCATGGGCGCGCTGAATCTTTTCGTCGCCTTCAATTTTTCGACCGATATCTGGGTCGATTTCAAGCTCTTTGGCGGCATGGGTCTGATGCTGGTTTTCGTGATCGGCCAAGGTCTTTTCCTCAGTAAATACATGGAGGAAAAAGACGTGACGGAGAAAGAATGATGCTCTACATGATCTGCGGCAAAGACCGCCCCGATTCCCTGGCAGCCCGTCTGGCAGCGCGACCGGAACACTTGGCGCGGCTGCAGACCTTGCAGGAGGAAGGCCGGTTGATCCTGGCCGGCCCCTGCCCCGCCATCGACAGCCCGGACCCCGGCCCGGCCGGTTTTTCCGGCAGTCTCATCGTAGCCGAGTTTACCGATCTGGCCGCCGCCCGGGCCTGGGCAGAAGCAGATCCCTACGTCGCCGCCGGTGTCTATGCCCAGGTCAGCGTCCAGCCCTTCAAGAAAGTCTTTCCTGCCTGATGCACGCGGCCACCATCGCACTCCTGCGCCAGCGGCTGGAAACGCTGGCACCCAGCCGGGTGGATATCGAAGACCAGTCGGCGCGGCATGTCGGCCATCCCGGCGCCCTGGGCGGCGCGCATCTGCGCCTTGCCATCGTCAGCGCCGCCTTTGCCGGAAAAAACACCCGCAGTCGGCATCGTCTGGTGTACGATGCCGCCGGCGATTTGTTGCAAGGCAAAATCCATGCGCTTATCATCGAGGCGCAGACGCCTGAAGAAGTCTGATTCTCATCAACCCGGTTTTCTTGACCTGTCACACCGCTTCAACCCCATAGGGACAACACGCATGTTCAAACTCAATACCCTGGCCAGCATCCTGATCGCTGGCAGCCTCATTTCCGCTCCGGCCCTCGCTCAGCAAGGCAAGCCCTTCGCCACGGTCAACGGCCAGCCCATCTCGCAAAACGTGTTCGACGCCTTCATCGCCGAGCAGAAAGCCCAGGGCGCACCGGACAACGCCGAGCTGAAGGCCGCCGTCAAGGAAGAACTCGTGCGCCGCGAAATGCTGTCTCAGGAAGCCAAGAAAAAAGGCTTCGACAAGAAACCCGAAATCCAGGGACAGGTCGAACTCGCCCGCCAAAGCGTGCTGATCCGCGCTTTCCTCAGCGACTACGTGCGCAGCAACGCCCCGAGCGATGCGCAGTTGAAGGCGGAATACGACCTGCTCAAGGGTTCGCTGGGCGGCACCGAATACAAATCGCGCCACGTCCTGGTGGAAAAGGAAGAGGACGCCAAGGCCATCATCGCCAAGCTCGACAAGGGCGAAAAATTCGCCACGCTGGCCAAGCAATCGCTCGACCCCGGCTCCAAGGAACGTGGCGGCGAACTCGACTGGAGCAGCCCCAACGCCTACGTTCCGCCGTTTGGCGAAGCGCTGACCAAGCTGAAAAAAGGCGAATACACCAAGACCCCGGTCAAGAGCGATTTCGGCTACCACGTCATCCAGTTGGACGACACCCGCCCGCTCACCCCGCCCAGCTTCGAGGAAGTCAAGCCGCAACTGCAACAGCGCGCGAGCCAGATGCAGGTCGAAAAACTGGTGCGCGAACTGCGCGAAAAAGCCAAGGTGAACTAAGCCAGGTTTGCACGACGCGCCTGTGCTCAATCCGGGCACCGGAACGAATCCCCGCCGTGTTTTGCCCGGCGGGGATTTTTTCATGCGACGGCTCCGGACGGATTCCCCTGCCCTTTATAAAAAACCAGGGCACCCGATACACATCAAAAACTTGATCCAGATTCTGGCGGGAGCGATGGTCCAGTGCTCTAATGCCCGCCACGCATGCCGACCCGTATCCTCCTACTTCTTTCCTTTTTTGCCCTCGCCCTGCCCGCCTGGGCACAGCAATCGCTGCAGGCATGGATCGATCTGACGCCTGCAGGAAGCGTGCTGCGCCTGCCGCCCGGCACCTATCGCGGCCCCGCATTGATTCGGAATCCGCTGACGATAGAGGGAGACGGCAAGGTCGTCATCGATGCCGGCGGGCAAGGCACCGTCATCACCATCAAGGCCGATCACGTCACCCTGCGCGGCCTGCATCTGAAAAACAGCGGCGACTCGCACGATGCCATCGACGGCGGCATCATGGGTGAAGGCAAAAACCTGCTGATCGAAAACAACCGGATCGACGACGTGCTGTTCGGCATTTCACTGCACAAAGGCGGCAACAGCACGGTTCGCCACAACCGCATCCGCTCCCGCCACGCCGACTCGGCCGACCGCGGCGACGGCCTGCGGCTCTGGTACAGCACCGGCAACCTGATCGAACACAACGATTTCAGCCACATCCGCGACCTCACCATCACCAACGCCACCGACAACCGTTTCCTGCACAACCGCATCACCGACAGCCGCCGCGCCTTCAACTTCCTGTTCGCGCACCGCAGCGAGGTGGAAAATAATCACCTCGAGAAAAACTCCACCGGCATCATCGCTCTCAACTCCGAACAGCTCCTGATCCGCAGCAACCGCATCCTGCACGCCATGGACGCCTCCGGCGCCGGCATCGCGCTCAAGGAAACCTCGGCCGCCATCATCGTCGATAACGAAATCGTGCACTGCGCCCATGGCCTCATGGCCGACTCACCGATGGACCCGTACAACCGCATCGTGATGGTGAACAACCTGTTCGCCCACAACCTCACCGCCATCTACTTCTACGGCGCATTCGGCGGTCACGTCGCCATCGCCAACACCTTCCGCAACAACCTGTGGCCGGTCAGCATCGTCGGCGACGGCGATCCCATGGACGATCTGTGGCTGGCCAACTACTGGGACGATTACCAGGGTTTCGACCGCAACCACGACGGTTACGGCGACTGGCCGCACGAACTCCTGGTTTTTGCAGACCGCATCTGGATGGAAATCCCCGCCACCAAATTTTTTCGCAACGCCGTCGTGCTCGAATTGCTGGATTTCCTGGAGCGCTTGGCGCCCTTCTCCTCCCCCATGCTCGTTCTGCGCGACGAAGCCCCACGCATGCAGCCGTGGCGGGGCTGGGAGAAAGAAAAGGCCAGAGAAAAAACTCAGGATAAAACCCTGGTGCAACAAAAAGAGAAGCTAGCGGAGAAATAAAAGGCTCGGTATCGTTTTGCCTTGGGGATACATTCAACCTGCGGGTCAATCGACTACCCGGGAGGGATGTATAGCTTGGTCGAGTTCGAGAGCAGTGCGTCATCAGGCGATCCAGTACTCTGCATTGTTTCATGCTTGAAAACATGAAATACCGGCAACGCACATAACCGGATCGCCGTGCTGCAAATTGCCTGGAATATTTACCTGACAACAATCCCGGGTACAGCCGACATACGTGTAAAAATAGGACTTAGCGCTCAAACAGCGCCGGTTTGATCCGACTTCGCTGTTTTCTTCCTGGGCGTCCCTGACCGTTTTAGCGCCTCCTCCAGGCGCTTTTCTGCGCCAATGGCCCTTCGTTCCTGGGACTCGACTTGCGCTGCCTGGGCATCGAGTTTGCCGGTCAGCAAGGCGAGCTGCTGGATCAGCGATTCGCGCTCGGTTCGCAATTGTCCCGCCTCTTGGGACGCCTTGGTCAGGTCAGACTGGGCTCTTTCGTTCTGCTGGATCTGGGTCGCCAGTTTTGCCCTGAGTTGCTGCGCCTCCACAGAGAGTTCTTCTGTCCTCTGATGGGCCTTGGCCAACTGCGATTCCACGCGCTTGGTTGCCTCCCGCGCCTCGGCTACCTGCAGCATTACATGCTTCTGCACGCCCTCCAAGCGCTCCGTGGCCTTGTCGATCTCGGCGCGAAATGCCCGCTCCTGTGCCACAGTGGCTGCCTGAAGCTCAATCATTTGCTGCTGATGTTCCGTTTTTTCCGCCACGAGCCGCTGTTCCGCCTCGGAACGCGCCAATGCAAGCAGCTCTTCCAACGCTTGGGTGCGTGCCTGCGCCGCGTCGATGGCGCCGCGCATCCGGGCGGCCTCCTCGCGCAATGCCTCGGCTTTCGCCTGGCGGGATGCCAATTGGGCCTGCAAGCCAGCGGCCGCTTCCTGCAGTCTTGAACCTTCGGCTTCGAGAACCTGTACGCGGTCCGATGCCTTCGCCAGTTCGTCTTCCACTTCCTCGCGGCGCCGCTCGAACGCCAGCTCCCCGTGCTCCACCGCCACTGCCCAGGCCGCCATCATCGCGTTGGCCACCGCCGGCGGCAAGGCCGCGCTCAAGGCATCGACCTTAGCTTGCTCGTCCTTCCAGAGCTTCAACTCGTCGTTGATGGTGGTGCGACTGCCTTGCCGGATTTCGGCATAGATGAGGTCGACCGTTAGTTCGTGTGGCCGACGGCCGGCAGCGACCAAGCGGGCTGCGGCCTCACGGGTACGGATTCGGGTATCGCTCACGCGGCTCATTGTGGCCTCCTTCGACAAAAGTCTGCTCAGCACCGGGAACTCCAGCACCGCACGGAGATATATTACGGTATAACGTTATTATCATAATCATTGCGCAGCAAAATTTAAGATAATCCACATAATCGCAAGAATTTTTGCTGTACCCTGCGAAAAAGCCCGCTGAAAAACCACGAGACCCATAACTCATGCCCGACCTGATGCCGGCCACCGATTCCCTGCCTGCCACCGTGCTGTCGCCCGCCCTGGATGGCAGCCAAGGGTCGAACCGGGCACGGGGCAGTGTTCGCCAGATCGCCGCGGATACCGACGTGGAGGCGGTGCGCCTGTGGTTGGCCGAGTACGCGGGTTCCCCGCACACCCTGCGTAGTTACCGCAAAGAAGCAGTTCGGCTGCTCATTTGGGCGACCCGCGTCCTGGGCAAACCGTTGTCCAGTCTGACCCGGGAGGATTTGCTCGCCTATGAGGTCTTTCTGGCGAATCCCTCCTGCGAGTGGGCCGATCCGACCCTGCCGCGCCGCGGTGGTGGCCGCCGACTCTTCGAGGGGCCGCTCTCGGCACGCAGCGTACGGCAAGCGCTGGGAATTCTCTCCGGGCTCTTCGGATATCTGGTGGCGGCAGGCTATCTCGCCGGCAATCCGCTCGCGTTGCGCCGCCGGCGGAGCGACGCGAAGGGGAGCCGCCGGGCCGCTGTAGAACGCTACCTGGATCGGGAACTCTGGCAATCCGTGCTCGATTTTATCGAGACGCTACCCCAGGCGACTCACCGCGAACGTCAGCATTACGAGCGTGTGCGCTGGCTCTTTCGGCTGCTCTACGGCGCCTCGCTTCGGGTTTCCGAAGCCGCTCACGCGAAGACCCGCGACCTGTCGCAGCGGCGGGGCAAATGGTGGCTGCACGTGGTCGGCAAGGGGGGCGGAGCCGGCGACGTGCCCTTAAGCGACGAGCTGATGACGGATTTAGCGCGCTACCGCCAGTTCCACGGCCTGCCAGCCGTCCCGATCAGTCTGGAGACCACTCCACTGGTCATGTCCGTCGCCGGACGCACCGACCGGTTCCTCACGCCGACCGCGATCTACCTGGTCGTCAAGGAAGTGTTCCGGCGCACCGCCGCAGCCCTCGACGCCATCGATCCCACCGGGGCGACCACGCTACGGCGGGCTTCCACCCATTGGCTTCGTCACACCTCGGCCACGCATCAGGCCGACGCCGGCAACGACATCCGCTTCATTCAGAAGAACCTGCGCCACGCGTCCATCGAAACCACGGCCATCTATCTCCACGCTGAGGACGACCTGCGCCACGAAAAAACGACTGCCCGATAACCGGGCCTACCAAGCGCCGGCCCATGACGGTCCAGATTCAAAAGTGTGTATGACGGAGGCTTATCGTGCGATTTTTTCCGTTTCGTGAGCCAGCCTCATAATGTCTAGCGGCACACCATCAGCCAGCGCCGACACAAACTGGCTTATGCGACCGCCAGGGTCAGGTGCCCGATCGGCTCCACCGCCGGCTTCACGGTAATCTCGATGTCGTAGCCAAGCCGATTCAGGCAGTCCATCAGCTTGCGCTCGGACAGGTTGGCGAAGTCACCGCGCAACAGGCCGGAAACCTTGGGTTGCGGAATGCCCATGCGGCGCCCGGCCTCTTCCTGCGTCAGGCCGAGCTTGCGGATGGCGCGAGTAATCTCGATCACCAGGCCGGACTTGATCTTGAGTTTTTTGGCGTCCGGCAGGCCCAGATCGGCAAAGACATTGCCGGAGCCGGTTTCGACCTCAATACCGTCAATGATGCGTTTTACCATTTCGTAGCTCCTTGGCCAGCGCCTCGGCGACCTTTAGCCGGGCGTGGATGATATCCATGTCCTCTTTCGGCGTGGTAATCCCGCGCTTGCTCTTTTTCTGGAAACAGTGGAGGACGAATACGGCTTCCTCGAACTTGACGGTGTAGACGGCACGATAAGTACCACCCACATCGTCTTCGACCACTTCCAGGACACCTGCGCCACCGAATCCCTTGAGCACTTTCGCCGCCTCGTGCTGGTCGCCATGCTGGGCGAAGTCCAGGGCATGGCCGAAAAATTTCCGCACATCGACAGGCAGTGCCATCAGATCCTTTTTGCTGCTGCCGATCCAGATGAGCGATTTGTTCTTCTCTGACATTCTCAAATTATACTTGTTCCGGTATGGCGAGCAACCCGGCTATTGCCGTTCTTACGACAATGGACGGCAACACCTCGCTGGCGCCCGTCCGACAAACGAGTAATGGTTGGGATGTAGATCAAATAGTAGAAACCCCTCATGGCTTCCATCGAACGCACCGCTTATCCCCGCTTCAAACGTAACCCGACGGTTCGTGAACTCGAAACCCTCTACACGCCAACCGATGACGAAATGAACTTCGTCCGGATCGTAGCGCGCAAGGCCCAGGCGCGATTCGGGCTGCTGTTGCTGCTCAAGGCCTTCCAGCGCCTGGGCTATTTTCCGGCGGTGGAGGACATTCCGGCTGCCGTCGTCCAGCATGTGCGCGGGGTGGCCGGGATCGACCCGGATACTGCGCCCGGCTACGCGGAATTGCGCACACTGTACCGGCATCACCAGGCGATCCGGGAACGGCTGGCGGTTTCCGCTTGGGGCGAGGAGGGGCTGCGGGTGGCGAGCGAGGCGATGGCCTCCGCGGCCGAGGTGATGGACAACCCGGCCGACCTGATCAACGTCGCCATTGAGGAACTGGTGCACCAGCGCATCGAGTTGCCGGCCTTCAGCACCTTCGACCGGCTCTCCCGGCGCATCCGCACCCTGGTGAACGGCCGCTTCTTCGAGATCGTGATGGCGCGATTGACAGAGGCCGAGCGTGGGCAGCTCGACGCCCTGCTGGAAGTCGGCGACAGCCCCCAGAAGAAAAGCCTCTTCTTCGCCCTCAAGCAGCTCCCCAAGCGCTCTTCTCTGGAGCACCTTCAGGACCTGCTCGACCACATCGTCAAGTTGTCGAACACCGTCGGCGCCGACCATCACCTGGCCGGCATCCCCTATGCCAAGATCAAGCACTTCGCCGCCGAGGCCAAGGCGCTCGATGCCGCCGAGCTGAAGAAATTCACGCCGCCCAAGCGCTACGTGCTGGTCCTGAGCCTGATCCACCGCGCCCGCGTCCAGGCCCGCGACGACCTGGCCGACATGTTCATCAAGCGCATGAATCACATCCACCGGCGCGGCAAGGACGAACTGGAGCGCCTGCGCATCCGCTACCGCCAGAAGACCGAGCATCTGGTGGCGACGCTGGCCGACGTAATCCAGGTGCTGGAAATCCAACCGGAGGACGCCGAGGCCGGCCGCAGCATCCGATCGCTGTTGTCGAACCGGGGCGGCGCCCAGGCGCTGCAGGAGGACTGCACCGCCATCAACGCCTTCAGCGGCGACAACTACTTCCCGCTGCTCTGGCGCTTCTACCGCAGCCACCGACCGACCCTGTTCCGCATGGTGCATCTGCTGACCATGACTTCGACCAGCGAGGACCAGTCGCTGATGCAGGCGCTGGAAGTGCTGATGGACCACGAAAACCGCAAGGGTGCCTGGATCGACGAGGCGGTGGACCTCTCGTTTACCAACGAGCGCTGGAAGCGTACCGTGCTGGTGAAAACCGACGCTGGCGAGCGCATCAGCCGACAGCACTTCGAGGTCTGCGTGTTCTCGGCGTTGGCCGCCGAGATCAAGTCGGGCGATGTCTCCATCCAGGGCTCGGAAGCCTATGCCGACTACCGAGAGCAACTGCTGTCCTGGGAAGAGTGCAAGCCGCTGGTCGCCGACTACTGCGCGCAATTGGGCTTTGCCGCCGACGCGGTGGGATTCGCCGATAGCCTGCGCGAGGGCCTGACCGAGATCGCCGCGGCGGTTGACGCCGACTTCCTGGAGAACAAGTCGCTGGGCATCGACGAGGCCGGCCTGCCGGTGCTCAAGCGCAGCACGCCGCGGGAGCCGAAGGCATCAGCCCGCGCCCTGGAAACAGCACTGCTGGAGCGCCTGCCGGAGCGCAACGTGATTGACGTGCTCTGCAACGTCGCGCACTGGACGAGCTGGAACCGGCACTTCGGGCCGCTTTCCGGCTCGGACCCCAAGATCGACAACCCCGGCGAGCGCTACATCCTGACCACCTTTACCTACGGTTGCAATCTCGGGCCGATGCAGGCATCCCGCCACCTGCGCGGGGCGGTGACGCCGCACATGCTCTCCTTCATCAACCGCCGGCACATCAATGCCAACAAGCTGAACGCAGCGCTGCGGGACATCATCAACCGCTACCACGGATTTCAGTTGCCCAAGGTGTGGGGCGAGGGCAAGTCGGCCGCGGCCGATGGCACCAAGTTCGACATGTTCGACCAGAACCTCCTGGCGGAGTATCACATTCGCTACGGCGGCTATGGCGGCATCGCCTACCACCACATCGCCGACAACTATGTGGCGCTGTTCAGCCATTTCATCCCCTGTGGGGTCTGGGAGGCGGTCTACATCATCGAGGGGCTGCTGCAGAACAAGTCGGACATCCAGCCCGATACGGTGCACGCCGATACCCAGGGGCAATCCGCCCCGGTCTTCGCACTCGCCTATCTGCTGGGCATCAAGCTGATGCCGCGCATCCGCAACTGGCATGACCTGGTGTTCTTCCGGCCGAGCAAGGAAACGACCTACCGGCACATCGACGGGCTGTTCAAGGACGCCATCGACTGGGACCTGATCGAGACCCACTGGAAGGACCTGCTGCGCGTGGTGCTCTCCATCAAGGCCGGCAAGATTTCGTCATCGATGCTCCTGCGTAAGCTGGGCAACTACAGCCGCAAGAACCGGCTCTACCAAGCCTTTCGGGAGCTGGGGCGGGTAGTGCGCACGGTCTTCCTGCTGACCTACATCTCCGATTTGGAACTGCGCGACCAGATCACGGCGACCACCAACAAGGTGGAAGCCTACAACGGGTTCTCCAAGTGGCTGTTCTTCGGCGGGGAAGGGGTCATTGCCGACAACGACCCCGAGGAGCAGGAGAAGATCATCAAGTACAACGACTTGGTAGCCAACGCAGTCATTTTCCACAACGTAGTGGACCAGACCCATATCCTACGGAAACTCAAAGCGGAGGGATTCCCGGTCGCACGGGAGGACGTGGCCACCTTGAGTCCCTACGTCACCAGCCACATCAAGCGGTTCGGCGACTACATCATCGACGCCGATGAGGTGCCGGAGCCAATCGATCCGTCGTTGCCGATTTGAGGGAAATAGGACATAGAGCCGGTTGAACCGGCTCTATGTCCTATTTTTACATGTATGTCGGCTGGACCCGAATCCGGCGCAAAATCGTGCGCTCCTGTTCCGGGCTTATTTCCACAGCCCGAGTTCCACCATCTGCCGGCTGGCTGCCGCTGCCCATCCCCGGTTGGCGGCGGGGCTGGCGGGGCTGGGGTGGAGGATGCGGCCAAAGTTGAGGTTGCGGCCGGCCAGGGCTTCGCGGGCGCGTTGTTCGGCCCAGGCGCCGACGCCAATCACCCATTCTGCCTGCACGGCATCGACCAGACTTTGCAGGTGCGCGTCGCAGGCGGCTTGCAGCGGAGCGCGTTCGGCGGCGGGGAGTTTGTCCGGGGTCAGGTTGCGGCCAGCGTCGAAAAACACCAGCGGGCAGTAATTGGCGACGAAATGTTCGGCAAAGAAGGCTTCCGGCGTGCCGAAACGCTCGCGGAACAAGCCCCACAGGCGCTGGCCGCTGACTTCGCCGCGCGCGCAGGCAAAACCTTCCACCGGGCGCTTGGGATTCTCCGGCACCGGCTTGCCGACTGCGCCGGATAGTCCCAGCCAGTCGCGCACGGCGGCAATTTCGCCGAAGGGTACGCCGGTTTGCGCCATGCCGAAGGGGCCGGGGTTCATGCCGAGAAAGACGATCCGCTTGCGGCCCTGCCCGTAGCGTTCGAGATACGCCCGGTGCACCTTCCAGGCATAGGTCAGCGGGTTGTAGACGTGGCTGACGGGGGCGGCGAAACGCAGGGCGTCGACCGCCGCCGACAATTCCTGGGCAGCGCAAACGAGCGGCGCGGTCAATTGAGTTTTTCCGGGCTGCCGCAACACTGTTTGAATTTCTTGCCGCTGCCACAGGGACAGAGATCGTTGCGGCCGACCTTGGGTTCGGCGCGGCGCAGCGGCGTGGTCGCGGGGTTGCAGGCGCGCCAGAAGTTGTAGATATCCTGGATGATGAAGGGCAGATTCGCCTGCCGGTCGGCCAGGATGCGCGCTTCCTCGGCCTGGCTCATCCAGCTTTCGCCGAGACGTTCGGCCTCGGATTTGAGCAGGCCGGTCAGGAGATAGAACGGCTCCAGAAGCTCGATCAGCCTTTCCTCGTGCTTGCCCGCGGCGTCGGCCCAGGGCGTGCTGCCCATTTCAGTGCCGTACAGGTAAGCCTCGCACCACATCTTGTAATCGAAAGCGGACGCGTCGTCGTCATTCAGGGGGGCATCCGCCTCGTCCTCCTCTTCTGCATCGTCCGGATAGAGGTAGAACGGAAAATTCTCGCCCGCCGCCAGCGCGGCGGCGTGCTGGTTGTAGAAGCGGACGAGCAGATCCGTCGTTTCGTGCACTTCCTCCGCCGCAAGGTTCTTCTCCATCCCCGGCCCGAGCACTTCCGGCAGCCATTGCGCCGGCTGGATCGGCTCCGGGCCGCTGAGGATGGCGCAGAGAAAGCCCTGCACCTCGTCCAGCAACATGCTCTCGTTTTCCCAAAGCTCGCTGTCGAGCAGGGTTTCCAGACGGTCGAGTTCCTTGTCGCTCAGTGCAGTCATGTCGTTTCCTTTCTCAATGCCCGTGCTGCCAATCTGTTCAACTCAGCCCACCCAGCGGCGGGCATTGCGGAACATCCGCAACCACGGGCTGTCCTCGCCCCAATCCGCCGGATGCCAGGACATCTGCACGGTGCGGAAAACCCGCTCCGGGTGCGGCATCATGGCGGTGAAACGGCCGTCGGCGGTGGTGACGGCGGTCAAACCACCCGGCGAGCCGTTGGGGTTGCAGGGATAAACTTCGGTTGCCGCGCCGTGGTTATCGACGAAGCGCGCCGCCGCGAGGCAGGCCGCCTGATCGGCCGGCTGGTCGAACACTGCCCGCCCTTCGCCGTGCGAGACGACGATGGGAATCTGCGAACCGGCCATGCCGGCAAAGAAAATCGAGGGCGAATCGAGCAGTTCGACGGCCACGAAACGCGCCTCGAACTGCTCCACCGCGTTGCGGCGGAAAGCCGGCCAGTGTTCGGCCCCCGGAATCAGGGATTTCAGCGCGCTCAACATCTGGCAGCCGTTGCAGACGCCCAGCGCGAAAGTATCCGGGCGCTGGAAGAAGGCGGCGAATTCCTCGCGGCAGGCGTCGTTCATCAGGATGGTCTTGGCCCAGCCCTGCCCCGCGCCCAGCACGTCGCCGTAGGAGAAGCCGCCGCAAGCGGCAAAGCCCTTGAAATCGGCGAGGCTGACGCGGCGGCTCAGAATGTCGCTCATGGTTACATCCACCGCCTGGAAACCGGCCCGGTCGAAAGCCGCCGCCATTTCGTAGTGGCTGTTCACGCCCTGCTCGCGCAGGATGGCGACCTTGGGCCGGCCGCTGATGGCCTGGTACACCTGCGTGAAATCATCCTGCGGATCGAAATTCAGTTTGGGCGACAGGCCCGGATCGCTGGTGTCCAGAATGCGGTCGTATTCCTGCTGCGCACAGGCCGGGTTGTCGCGCATCGCCTGCATGCGGAAGCTGGTTTCCGACCAGGCGCGTTGCAGATCGACACGTTTTTCGCGCAGCACGCGTTTGGCGTTGCGGGTGACGCGAATCTCGTCCCACTCGTTGATATGGCCGACGAAATGGTAAGGCACGCCGTGGGCGCGCAGGATGGGCGTGACCTTTTCCCGGTCGGCGCGGCGAATCTGGATCAGCGCGCCCAACTCCTCGTTGAAGAGCGCGCGCACGATATGCTCGAAATCGCGGCCGGCGAGCAGATCGGGGCGTTTTTCGGCACCGTCAACATCGAGCGCGGCGGCGTCGAAACACAGGCCGTCGAGGTCGAGCGAGACGCCGCAGCGGCTGGCGAAGGCCATTTCGCAGGCGGCCACGAACAGGCCACCGTCGGAGCGGTCGTGGTAGGCGAGCAGCAGGTCGGCCCGGTTGAGTTCCTGCACGGCGGCGAACAGACCGCGCAGCCTGGCCGGGTCGTCCACGTCCGGCGCATCGCTGCCGGTGGCGTTGTACACCTGCGCCAGCGCCGATCCGCCGAGGCGGTTCCGGCCCAGGTCGAGCAGGAGGAGTTCGCTTTCGCCCTGATCGGTGACGAGCAGCGGCGTTTTCGTCCTGCGCACGTCGTCGACTGCCGCGAAGGACGTGACAATCAGGGAAAGCGGCGACACCACCTCTTTCTTGACGCCGCCCTCATCCCAGGCGGTGCGCATGGAGAGGGAATCCTTGCCCACCGGGATCGACACGCCGATGGCCTTGCACAGCTCGGAAACCGCCTCGACGGTGGCGTACAGGCGCGCATCCTCGCCCGGCACGCCGCAGGGGGCCATCCAGTTGGCCGAAAGCTTCACTTTCTCCAGCGCACCGACATCGGTGGCGGCCAGATTGGTCAGCGCCTCGCCCACCGCCATGCGCCCGGAAGCTGGCGCGTCGAGCACGGCCAGCGGTGTTTTTTCACCCATGGCGAAGGCTTCGCCCAGATAGCCCTGGAAGGACATGGTAGTCACCGCCACGTCCGCCACCGGCACCTGCCACGGCCCGACCATCTGGTCGCGGGCGGTCATGCCGCCGACCGAGCGGTCGCCGATGGAAATGAGGAAGGTCTTGTCGGCAATCGTCGGCAGCCGCAGCAGGCGGTACGCGGCCTCCTGCAACTCGATGCTCATTGCCTCGAACGGCACGAAGCTGGGCGGCTGGCGCGTCACGTCGCGCGTCATGCGCGGCGGCTTGCCGAGCAGCGCCTCCATTTCCATGTCGACCGGATTGACGCCGAAGTGGCGGTCGGTCACCGTCAGATGGCCATCGCCGGTCGCTTCGCCGACCACCGCGAAGGGGCAGCGCTCGCGCTCGCACATGGCGCGGAACTCGGCCAGACGCGCCGGCGGAATCGCCAGCACGTAGCGTTCCTGCGACTCGTTCGACCAGATTTCGGCGGGCGACATGCCCGGTTCCAGAATCGGCACCTCGCGCAGTTCGAATTTCGCGCCGACGCCGCCGGAGTGGGCCAGTTCGGGCAGCGCGTTGGAAACGCCGCCCGCGCCCACGTCGTGAATGGAAAGAATGGGGTTGCCGTCGCCCGGGGTTTGCCCGTCGCCTTTCGGGCTTCCCAGTTGCCAGCAGCGGTCGATCACCTCCTGCGCGCGGCGCTGGATCTCCGGGTTGCCGCGCTGCACCGAGGCGAAATCGAGGTCTTCGGCGTTGACGCCCGCCGTCATGGAGGACGCCGCGCCGCCGCCCAGGCCGATCAGCATGCCGGGGCCGCCCAGTTGCACGAACAGGCTGCCGACCGGAAAGGTTTCCGCCTTGAACGACTGCTGCGCCTGGATGGAGCCGAGGCCGCCAGCGATCATGATCGGCTTGTGGTAGCCGCGCACCGTGCCGTTCACGTCCTGCTCGAAGGTGCGGAAATAGCCGGTCAGATTGGGGCGGCCGAATTCATTGTTGAAGGCCGCCGCGCCGATCGGGCCTTCGAGCATGATGTCCAGGGCGGAAGTGATGCGCGCGGGGCGGCCATAGGGTTTTTCCCAAGGCTGCGGCGCATCCGGCAGGTTGAGGTTGGACACGGAAAAACCGCACAGACCGGCCTTGGGCTTGGAACCGCGCCCGGTCGCGCCTTCGTCGCGAATCTCGCCGCCCGAGCCGGTGGAGGCGCCGGGGAAGGGCGAAATCGCCGTCGGGTGGTTGTGCGTTTCCACCTTGGTCAGGATGTGCGTCAACTCGTGCTTGTAGGAATAGCCCCGGTCGGCGTCCGGGTAGAAACGCGCCACTGCCGCGCCCTCGATGATGGAGGCGTTGTCGGCATAGGCCATCACCGTGCCTTGCGGGTGGGCCTGGTGGGTTTCGCGGATCATGCCGAACAGGGTTTTGTCCTGCTTTTCGCCGTCGATGATCCAGGAAGCGTTGAAAATCTTGTGCCGGCAGTGCTCGGAATTGGCCTGCGCGAACATCATCAGTTCGACATCGGTCGGGTTGCGGCCCGCCTTGGCGAAGATGTCGAGCAGATAGTCGATTTCGTCGTCGGAGAGCGCCAGACCGAGCGCGCCGTTGGCGTCCATCAGCGCCGCCTTGCCGCCGGCCAGCACGTCGACGGTGGCCAGCGATTTGGGCGCGAAATGGCGGAACAATTCGCTGGCTTCATCAAAACCGGCCAGCACCGATTCGGTCATGCGGTCGTGCAGCAGCGCCGCCACCGTCTGCCGCTCGTTCGCGCTCAAAGACTGGCCGGCCGACAATTCGACGTGAAACGCCACCACCCGCTCGATGCGCTCCACCGCATCGGCCAGACCGCAGTTGTGCGCGATGTCGGTGGCCTTGGAAGACCACGGCGAAATGGTGCCGATGCGCGGCGTCACCAGAAACAGCTCGCCCGCCGCGGGCGATGCCGGATGCTCTTCCAGCAGGGCCGCCAGCTGGCCGCGCTCATCGGCCGTCAGGGCGCGCTGCGTCGCCACGATGTGCCAATGCTCCGCCCGCAAGGCCGCCACTTTCGGCAGCGCCGCCTGCAAGCGATCAACGAGGCGTTGCAATCGAAACGCGGAAAAGGCGGCAGCGCCCTGCAAGCAAAGGATATCGGCCATGAGAGATTCTGGGGGTGAGCGGAAAGGCGCAAATTATACCCGAGGCCGCCGTGGCTTTCCCACCGCGGCCCTTCCTGGCGGGGCGCTTCCGGACATATGAACAACGGGTTTCATGTTTCATCAACCCACCGAATATTTGCCATCCGCACCCATTCTTTCACACACTGCAATTTGCAAAACATTACAATGCCTGCGCAGTAAAAAAAACCACCCCGTCCGCGAGTCATGAACATCCCGCGCGAACATGGGGAATGGTCACAACAACAGTCGGAGACAAAGGGAGCAACATGGCACACGCGCGCACGTCCGTGGCAAGGAAGCTGATTCTGGTTCTTGCCTCATCGATCACCCTCATTCTGGCCGTAGCGGCGTTGGCGCTGTCCAGTTTCCTCAGCGCCAAGCTGGAAGAAAAGGCGCTGCAGGGTCTGCAGGACACCAACCGCATGGTGACCGGCATGATCGATACCTACAATCGCTCGCTGGAGCAATCGGTGCAGCGTCTGGGACCGCTGTTTGCCGCCAGTTACACCCGCACTTTCAGCAAGCACGGCGATACGCTGTACCACGGTGACGATGCCATCACGCAAAACGAAACCGCCATTCCTGACCGCTTCACGAAAAACAGCCAAGTCAATGCCACGGTGCTGACCCGGCGCGGCGACGATTTCGAGCGCACCTCCACCTCGGTCAAGACCGAACAAGGCGAACGGGCGTCCGGTACCCTGCTCGGACCTGGGCATCCCGCCATTCCGTTACTACTCAAGGGCGAGCCGTTCACCGGCAAGGCGCGCATGCTCGGGCGCGATTTCATGACGCATTACCTGCCGATCAAGAGCGACTCGGGCGAAGTCATCGGCGCTTTCTTCGTCGGCCTGGATTTCACCGAAGGGCTGGCAGCGCTGAAGACGAAGATCCTTGCCTTGAAAATCGGCCAGACGGGCTACCCCTACGCCATCGACCATGGCCAGAACAAGGGACTCATCACTATGCACCCCAGCAGCGAAGGCAAATCCATGCTGGGTCTGGGCGACGCGCAGGGCCACAAGTTCGTCGATGAAATGCTGGAAAAGAAAACGGGCATCATCACCTACTGGTGGCAAAACCCGGGCGAAGAAAAGCTGCGCGAAAAAGTGACGGCCTACGATTATTACGAACCTTGGGACTGGGTCGTCGCTTCCGGCAGCTATCTCGAAGAATTCAATGCCGAGGCCCAGCAGACCGGACGCGGCATGCTGCTCATCGCTTTGCTGTTGATTCCCGTGGTCGTGGCGCTGGTGTGGTGGAGCATGCGCCGCTGGATCGCGCGACCGCTGGAAACCGCAGCCGGCGTCGCCGAACGCGTGGCCGAACGCGATTTCACACAGCGCATCGTTGTTTCCGGCCAGGATGAAATTGCCCGCCTGATGGCTGCTCTCGCCGCCATGCAGACGCAACTCGGCAACACCATCCGCCAGGTGCGCGACACGGCGCACAGCGTCAGCGCCGATGCCGACCAGCTCAATTCAGCCGCCGCCAATGTCGCCGCAGATACGAAAACGCAAAGCGAAGCCACCCACCGCATGCTGGTTTCGGTCGAGGAAATGAGCACCAGCATCGACATGATCGCGCAACACACCGGCGAAGTGCGCGCCGCCTCCGACGAATCCCGCGAGGTTGCGCAGCAGAGCACGCGCACCATCGAAGCCGCCGTCGGGGCCATGAACCGCATCGCCGACACGGTGCGCAGTTCGGCGCAGATGGTGGAAACGCTGGGCCAGGAAGTCGAGCGCATTTCCAGCATCGCCGGCACCATCAAGGAAATCGCCGACCAGACCAACCTGCTCGCCCTGAACGCCGCCATCGAAGCGGCGCGCGCCGGCGAACAGGGGCGCGGTTTTGCCGTGGTGGCCGACGAAGTGAGGAAACTCGCCGAACGCACCGGCCAATCGACGCATGAAATCAGCGAAATGATCGCCCGCATCCAGGAGCGCACGCAGGATGCCGTCCGCAACATGGAGCGCGGCGTCGGCGAAGTCAGCGAAGGCGTCGAACTCGCCACCCAGGCCAGCGCTGCCATCGACCGCATCCAGCAGGGCGCAGCGCAGGTATCCACCGCCGTCAGCGGCATTTCCGACACCATACGCGAGCAGAGTCAGGCCAGCAGCGCGGTCGCCCAGGGGCTGGAAACCATTGCCCAGATGACCGAGGCCAACAACCTCGAAGCCCAGCACACCGCGAGCGCCGCCGAAAAGCTGCACGCCGAAGCGCAGGCCCTGCAGGAGAGCGTGCAGCAGTTCAAGGTTTAGCGCGGCGCTCCCGCCCGGTATAATCCGCGCTTTTTCCCGCACGGATTTGACACATCATGGACGCAGAACGGCAAAACAGCATCTCCAACACGCTCGACGACCTGGCGCAGCGCGCCGACGAGCTACGGAGGTATCTTTGACTACGACCAGAAACGCGAGCGTCTGACGCTCCTCAATCTGGAGCTGGAAGACCCGAAAATCTGGGACGACCCCAAGCGCGCGCAAGAACTGGGGCGCGAGAAAAAGAGCCTGGAAGACGTCGTGCTGGTGCTTGAAGATGTCGCCGCCGGCATCAAGGATGGCCGCGAACTGTTCGCCATGGGCGCGGAAGAGGACGACGAGGACACCCTGCTCTCGGTCGAAGCCGACAACGCCGGCATCGAAGCCAAGGTGGCGGCGCTCGAATTCCGCCGCATGTTCAACAACCCGTCCGACCCCATGCCCTGCTTCCTGGAAATCCAGGCCGGCGCGGGCGGCACCGAGGCGCAGGACTGGGCCTCCATGCTGCTGCGCATGTACCTGAAATTCGGCGAGAAAAAAGGCTTCAGCGTCGAAGTGATGGAAGAATCGGAAGGCGACGTGGCCGGCATCAAGGGCGCCACCGTCAAATTCACCGGCGATTACGCCTACGGCACGCTGCGCACCGAAACCGGCATTCACCGCCTGGTGCGCAAATCGCCCTTCGACTCCAACGCCCGCCGCCACACCAGCTTCACCTCGGTGTTCGTGTACCCGGAAGTGGACGATTCGATCGAAATCGAGATCAACCCGGCGGACGTGCGCACCGACACCTACCGCGCTTCCGGCGCCGGCGGCCAGCACATCAACAAGACCGATTCGGCGGTGCGCCTCACCCACATTCCTTCCGGCATCGTCGTCCAGTGCCAGAACGACCGCTCGCAGCACCGCAACCGCGACGAAGCTTGGCAAATGTTGCGCGCGCGCATCTACGAGATGGAACTGCGCAAGCAAATGGCCGAGCAGCAGAAGCTGGAAGACGCCAAATCCGACATCGGCTGGGGCCACCAGATCCGCTCCTACGTGCTCGACCAGAGCCGCATCAAGGACCTGCGCACCAACGTCGAAACCGGCAACACACAAGCCGTGCTCGATGGCGATCTCGATGAATTCATCGAAGCGAGCTTGAAACAAGGCGTGTAACGCACATGTGCAGCGAGAACGACAGCGAAAACGGGCGGGGGATTTCCCCCGCCCGCTTTTTTTCCCTGCGCCGGGCAAACCTCGATGATCTGCCCGCCCTGCTTGCCGTGCAGGCGCGGTGTTAT
The DNA here is from genome assembly GCA_900549295.1 of uncultured Rhodocyclaceae bacterium. Lineage (GTDB taxonomy): Bacteria > Pseudomonadota > Gammaproteobacteria > Burkholderiales > Rhodocyclaceae > Azonexus. Next base: position 8,596 of record URNG01000003.1, on the reverse strand, counting down.
TCGCCGCAAATGAACGAGCCAGAAACCGTCTGGCGGCAGCGCCTGCAACAGGCTGCTGCGCTGTGCTGGCTTGCCGAATCCGGCGGCGCGATCCATGCCTATCTCGCCGCCTACCCTGCCCGGCTCGGCCATGTCACCGCCCTGGACGGCGATTTTGCCCCGCTGCCGCTTGCCGATTGCCTGTATCTGCACGACCTCGCCGTCAGCCCCGCCGCCAGCGGCAGCGGTTTGGGGAAAGCACTGCTCGCGCGGGCGCTGCACACCGCGCAAGACCGGGGCTGGCGACACGCCGCTCTGGTCTGCGTGCAGGACGCCGCCGGTTTCTGGCAGAGGCAAGGATTTGCCGCGACCGCCCTGTCCGATTCAACAGCACAAGCCGCGCTGGCGAGCTATCCGGGGCCGGCGCGTTACATGACACGCCTGCTCTAGCGTCTCAGCAGTCGGCGCGGTTTTTTTCACAGGCCCGGTGGAATACTAGAACGGAAGCCACCACGGACCCGGTTCACCCTTCCGGTAAAACTTGCCGTCGTACCTCAGCGTATGGTGCTCGACCCTGTCTTTAAGATTTTGAGTGGATGCGTCGTTACGCGAATTTACGGTGATTTTCGCAGTAACTGCCAAGTCGAAAAGTCCATTCGTCCTGGTTTTCCCCATACGGATCGTCAGCACGGCGTCTTCCCATAGAATAGGTTGTGTCCAGTTGGCCGGGCAGCCTTTCAGCCATCGTTGGTAATACAAATCCAGGTTGGCGATGGGGAGCAAATTCTTTCCCTCCGGGACAAAAAGAGTCAGGTCGTTATCCCAGTATTCTTCCCCACAACTGGCCCCGCGAGCAGAACTATTGAATATCACGCCAAAAGCTCTTACGTCTTCGCTCAACCGATAGCGTGCTGTATCGAGTTTGAGGCTGTCCCCGTCTACTTCTGTAACCGCGTCTTCATAAATATCCCGCCGGAAGCTGCTGATTACCCTCTTGGTCTGCGCGTCAAGGATCAAGACAATCAACTGTTTTTCAGACTCGACGCCCTCGTCGTAGGCGAATGCCGCAAGAAGCAGATTGGGCTTGTAAGGCCATATCCTGCAAACGGCAGAAATAACGTTGCCGCCATCCTGTGCCTCTGGTGCGAATTCGTCGATCTTCAGGTGTCGCTGCACCGCTTCATAAACATCTGGCGCACATATGTCCTCCCGGGTTTGCGCCAGTGCCGTTGCCGAAAAGAGGTACACGACCAGTGCAACGGCGAAGTTGATCGTTTTCACGTCGATAAACCTTTCTGCGGATTGGTTGCCACCGGAAAGCGCCCAGGGCGCAATCACCGTCCGCCGCTCAAATCTCGCTGATGACCGCCGCTTCCGGCAAACGCGATTTCGGCAGCGCCGCGTTGAAATCGTCGCCGCTGCGGTAGCCCAGGGCCACCAGCAACACGCAGCGCAGACCGCGCGCCTCCAGGCCGAGCGCGGTGTCGATGGCGGCATGGTCGATGCCTTCCATCGGGCAGGCGTCCAGGCCGAGAGTGGCGGCACCGAGCAGCAGGTTGCCGAGAGCGATATAAACCTGTTTTTCCATCCACTGATCGGCGTCGCGCAGTTGCTCGCGGTGCAGGTCGGCGTAGAAGCCGCGTGCGTTGTACTGGTTGCTGCGCGCTTCCGGCGTGGCAAAGCGGCCATCCGCCGTTTCCTGCTCGATCAGCGCGTTCAGGTGCGCGTCATCCATCTCGCGCCGGACGCACAGCACCGCGACGTGCGAGGCGTCGCGCACCTTGGGCGCGTTGTAGGCCAGGCGCCCGGCCAGCGTGGCGGCGATTTTTTCCTTGCCCGGCGCGCTGCCGGCCAGTATGAAATGCCAGGGCTGCGAATTGACCGAGGACGGCGTGTAACGCAGCAGGGTTTTTATTGCCTCGACCACCGCCGGCGCAATCCGGCGCGTGGGGTCGAAAGCCTTGCAGCTATGGCGAGTGGTGGCGATGCGTGAAATGTCGGTTTGGTGCATGCGAACTCCAGAAACATAAAGGAAAACACAGAGGAAATTACTTCAAAGCCTGCAATTCCGGGCCATCGGCCCCGTTGGCCACGGCGCAGGCAGCCTGTTCGCCACGTACCTTGTAGTGCGTCGCGCCAAAGTGAACTTCGACGCCCTCGTAGAGAATCTGTTCCGCCGTCACGCGTGCGCCCTGGGCGAGTTCGACCTGTTGCTGCAAGGCTTCCTGCTGCGCGCGTTTTTCGGCGATCTGTTGCGATAGCTGCGCCGCCGTGGCGCGCGCTTTTGCGATCATGCCGGGCTGCACGCGTCCGGGATTCTTGAGCGCAAAATCGATCAGCTTGGAAATTTCCAGCAATTGCGTTTCCAGCGCATCGCGCGCTTTGGCAAGCTCTTTCATTTCCTGCAGCAAACTCGGATTGACCCCGATGGTACAGCGGGTCAGCGAGCGGTTGGGCGAACCGATGACCTTGGCGGCAATGGAAAACGTGGCTTGCGCGTGGCCGCCGACGATATGCCCGCGCTTCTTGCCGCCGACCTTGATGTGATTGGCCGCGCTCAACTCGCTCTGAATGGCGGTGTCGTCGATGAAGATTGAATCCCCCGCCGTCACCTTGGCCTGCTGCGCATAGACCGCATGGAAGTTGCCGCCGCAGCGCACTTCGCAATCCTCGCTGGTCTGCCGTCCGAGCGCGCCCAGCACGCCGCCCTTGACCACGATGTTGCCGCCGGCATCCAGCGTGCCCATGTCCACCACGCCGCCGACTTCGATGTCGCCGGTGGCCCGTACCTTCATGCCGGCGCAGACATCGCCTGCCACTACCACGCTGCCGTCGAAGTCGACGTTGCCGGTCGCCATCGACACCTGCGCCACGCGATACACCGGCTCGACGATCATGCCGCCCTTGACCACCACCGGCTGTCCGGTCATGGCGGCGACGAGTAGATCGGGGTTTTCCGGGTCGAATGCCGTTCCGGCAAGCTGGCTGGCGAAGACCACCGGCTTGCCCGATTCGGCAGCCACCAGGGTGCCCAGGAGATCGCGCCCCGGCACACCTTCGCCGGGTGGGTGGCGCAGCATCAGCCAGTCGCCGGCATGCACGACGAAAATATCGCCGAGATCGCGGTAATCGGTGTAGCCGTCGAAATTGATGCGCGGACGGCGGTCGCGCACTTCCGGGATGAGCGATTCCAGCCGCCCGTCCTCTCCATGCACCGGCAGCGTGCCGCGCGCGATCACCGTCCGCTCGGCCTGCCCCGCCAGCAGCGCCGCTTCGACGGCGGGCAGATCGATGCCTTCGGCCACGTTGTTTTCCGCCAGCAGATCGAGCACGGCAGCCACGCTCGCCGCCTGCCCGCCTGCGGCTGGCGTCAGGTTCAGCCAGGCTTCCATCGCATCCGGCGACACTTCCAGGCCGATGTGTGCATCGATGGCCTCGGCAATCGGCAGGATGCAGGCAGTGCCGGCATTGTGGCTGGCGATCAGGCCGATGCTCATGTTGTCCAGATAGCGCAACTCGCCCCAGCCGAGCGCCGCGATCTGTTCGCGTAATGCCGTTTCATCGAGCGGAATGGCTTCCGGGTCGGGCACGACCGTTGCCATGAGTTTCTTGCTGGCGGCGTCGAAATGCAGATGGAGCGCCGTTCTTGGCGTCTCGCCTGCCTTGCCCTCCGCATTGCCCTGATTGTCACCGTTGCCTTGGCCTGCCGTTTCAGCCTGCATGTTGTGCCTCTTTATTTATTCGTGTGGCTTGTTTTGCCACGTTTTTGCCACGCCTGTCTCGCCACGGACGATACGCCATTAACGGCGTGAAATAAACGTTCTGAAGGTTTCGTAGCCGACGACAAACGCGCAAACAGGGCGGGCAGCGGCTAAAATTCGCCGGTTTTTCCATCAAGACCTCACACAGACCCGCCGCATGACCGACTACTCCGCCGCCTCCATCCGCGTTCTCAAGGATCTCGAACCCGTCAAGGAACGTCCGGGCATGTACACCCGCACCACCTGCCCCACCCACGTCGTGCAGGAAGTGATCGACAACGCGGCGGACGAAGCGCTGGCCGGCTTTGCCAAAAAAATCACGGTGCGCGTCGCCGCCGACGGCTGGATCGAAGTGGCCGACAACGGGCGCGGCATTCCGGTGGAAATCCACCCGGAAGAAGGCCGTCCGGCGGTCGAACTGGTGTTCTGCAAGCTGCACGCGGGCGGCAAGTTCAACAAGACGGAAGCGGGCAACGCCTATCGCTTTTCCGGCGGCCTGCACGGCGTCGGCGTGTCCGTCACCAATGCCTTGTCCACCCGTCTGGAAGTCGAAATCAAACGAAACGGCGGCATCCACCGCATCGCCTTCGCCGGTGGCACGCCGGTCGAAGCCTTGCAACGCACCGGCGACACCGGCCCGCGCACCACCGGCACCACGGTACGCATCCTGCCGGACGCGAAATACTTCGATTCGCCCAGGGTCAATCTCGGGCAACTGGCGCATCTGCTGCGCTCCAAGGCGGTGCTGATGCCCGGCTTGCTGGTCGAACTGGAAGTCGAGGGCGAGGAAAAGAAATCCTGGTGCTACCAGAACGGTATGGCCGATTACCTCGCGGAAATGATGCCCGGCCAGCCGGTGGCGCCAATTTTCGTCGGCGAAAAATTCATCACCGCCGACAACGGTTTCGCCATTGGCGAAGGTGCCACCTGGGCGCTGGCCTGGTTCGAGGAAGGCGGCGGCAAGCCGGAAAGCTACGTCAACCTGATCCCGACGCTCGACGGCGGCACCCACGAAGCCGGCCTGAAAGCGGGCGTGTTCGAGGCGGTGAAAGCCTTTGCCGAGCATCACGCCATCCTGCCCGCCAAGGTCAAGCTGGCGCAGGAGGACGTCTGCGGCAGGATGACCTACCTGCTTTCCGCCAAGGTGCTCGACCCGCAATTCCAGGGCCAGACCAAGGAAAAGCTCACCAGCCGCGACGCCTACAAGCTGGTGGCGCAGATGGTGCGCGACCCGTTCGAGTTGTGGCTGAACGGCCACGCCGAACACGGCAGGAAAATTGCCGAACTCGCCGTCAAGGCCGCGCAGAGCCGCCTCAAATCGACGCTGAAGGTGGAAAAGAAAAAGTCCTCCGGCATCGCCACCCTGCCCGGCAAGCTGACTGATTGCGAATCGGACGACATCAGCCGCAACGAGGTTTTCCTGGTCGAGGGCGATTCCGCCGGCGGCTCCGCCAAGCAGGGGCGCGACAAGGAAACGCAGGCCGTGCTGCCCTTGCGCGGCAAGGTGCTCAACACCTGGGAAGTGGAGCGCGACCAGTTGTTCCGGAACAACGAGGTGCACGACATTTCAGTCGCCATCGGCGTCGATCCGCACGATCTGGCGCAGATCGACAGCATCGACCTCTCCGGGCTGCGCTACGGGCGCATCATCATCATGTCGGACGCCGACGTCGATGGCTCGCACATTCAGGTGCTGCTGTTCACGCTGTTCCTGCGCCACTTCCCGGCGCTGATCGAAAAAGGCCACATCCACGTCGCGCAGCCGCCGCTCTTTCGCGTCGACCACGAGGCCAAGGGCCATACGCGCAAACATTACTGCCTGGACGAAGCGGAAAAGGCGCAGATTCTGCACAAGCTGGCCGAGGAAGGCGTCAACCCCAACCGCATCACCGTGTCGCGCTTCAAGGGCCTGGGCGAGATGAACCCGGACCAGCTCTGGGAAACCACCCTCTGCCCCGACACCCGCCGCTTGGTGCCGTTCCAGGCCAGCCGCGAGGACATCGCCGCCATGCACGCCGGTTTCACCCTGCTCATGGGCAAGGGCGAAGCTGCCGGCCGCCGCGCCTGGATGGAGCGGGATGGCGGGCTGGTGGAAGCGGATATCTGATTTTGACTGATTTTTGGAATCTCCCGGCTTTGGAGCACGCGCCCTGAAAGCCGCGTTTTCAACTTCTTTTTGCAACCTTTCCGCGCATTCATCATCGAAGTCGAATATTCAATTCCCGGAATAACCCCATGCAGATCGCCAACCCCGCCCCGCAAGCCCTGGTCAACGAAACCGAACTGATGCTCGCCACCCTGCCCCTCACTGGCGCGCAGGTGCTGGAACTGGGCTGCGGCCGCGCCGACAAGACCCGCGCGCTGGCTGCCAGTGGCCGCCCAGAGCACATCCTGGCGCTCGAAGTGGATCAGATCCAGCACGCCAAAAACCTCGCGCAGCCGCTGCCCGGCGTCACCTTCGCCGCCGGCGGCGCGGAAAAAATCCCCGCAGCGGACGCCAGCATCGACATCGTGCTCATGTTCAAATCCCTGCACCACGTGCCGGTGGCCGTCATGGACCGGGCGCTCGACGAAATCGCCCGCGTGCTCAAACCCGGCGGCCTGGCGTGGATTTCCGAACCCGTCTATGCGGGCGAACTGAACGAAGTGTTCAAGCTCTTCCACGACGAAAAAACCGTGCGCGAAGCCGCCTTCGCCGCACTCTCCCGCGCCGTCGAACGCGGCCCCCTGCAACTCAAGGAGCAACTTTTCTTCGACACCCGCAGCTACTTCAAGGATTTCGCGGAATTCGACGCCCGCATGCTGCGCGTCACCCACACCGACCACCGGCTTTCCCCCGAACGCTACGCCGCCGTGCGCGCCAAATTCGAAAGCTACCTGACGCCGGATGGCGCCACCTTCCGCAACCCGCAGCGGGTTGATCTGCTGGTCAAGCCGCAGGCGTGAAGGCGGGCGCCCTGACGGAGTACAATCCGCACCCCGCTCACCACAAACCGCCCTCATGAATGCCTTCCTGATCGCCACCGGCGTCGTTGCCCTGGCCGAAATCGGCGATAAAACGCAGTTGCTCGCCTTCATGCTAGCGGCGCGCTTCAGGAGACCCGTGCCGATCATCCTGGGCATTCTGGTCGCCACGCTGGCCAATCACGCGCTGGCCGGGGCCGTCGGGAACTGGCTGATTACCCTGATCGGGCCGCAGGCGCTGCGCTGGGTGCTTGGTCTGTCCTTCATCGCCATGGCCGTGTGGCTGCTGATTCCCGACCGCCTCGACGAAGAAGACACCCGCTTCGTCCCTCACGGCGTCTTTCTCACCACCCTGATCGCCTTCTTCCTCGCCGAAATGGGCGACAAAACCCAGATCGCCACCATCGCCCTGGCCGCCCGTTATCAGGATTTCCTCGCCATCGTCGCCGGCACCACGCTCGGCATGCTGCTCGCCAACGTCCCCGCCGTCCTGTTCGGCCAGGGCATCAGCCAGCGCCTCCCGACCCGCTGGGTGCACGCTTTGGCAGCGCTGATTTTCTGCGCGATCGGCATCGCCACCTTGATGGGGGCCGGGGATTCCTTCGGTTTGTGAACCAGCGCGCATCGCCCGGTATACCCAAGCCCCCCGCTCCGCTAGAATCGCGCCTCCATCGCCGTTGCCCGGATGATGAAATTGGTAGACATACCGGACTTAAAATCCGGAGCCGAAAGGCGTGCGGGTTCGATTCCCGCTCCGGGCACCACCAAGCATTCCGCAACGTTCCGAAAAAGGCCGCAAACCACGATCAAGACAAGGTTTGCGGCCTTTTCGTTTCCGTGGCCGCCCAAGAAATACAAATACCGTTCCGATCCGGGAACATGCGAGGGTACATTTGGGGGCATACCAAACCCCTTTAAGTGAGATACCCCTACTCCCGCCTGCCCGCCGCGCAGGCCAGCATCGCCTCGCTAATTGTGTTCTCGCCCAGCGCCTTGAGCGCTTCGCCCGCGCCCTGGATGTCGCGGGTTTCCCGGTTCTGGCTCAGTTTTGACTTGCCGACGAGGGAAGTGATCTCTATCTCGATACCGACGATGGCTTGCAGCAGCGCGTCGATGAACTCCCGCGGGCTGTCGCTCATTTTCCAGGGGACGGGCTGGGCGGCTTCGTGGGTGCGGGTCAGGCGGCCGACCAGGCCGCGCAGGTAGCGCTCGTCGTCCCGGATGGTCACGCGGCCGCGGGCGTGGGCGACCCTGTAGTTCCAGGTGGGAACCTGCTTGTGGAATTCCTGTTTGCTGGGATACCACTGCGGGGAAATATAGGCGTCGCCCGCCTGAAAGACGGCCAGCACCTCGTCACCCGTGGCGATCTCCTGCCAGACCGGGTTGGCCCGAGCCACGTGGGCGTGCAGGACGCCGAATTCGCCGGCGGCGGCATCCAGGTGAAACGGCAGATGGTTCGCATCGAGGCCGCTGTGGCCCTGCGTGACCAGCACGCCCATCGGGTTGCCGGCGATCAGGGCGTGGAGAAGCTCGATGCGGGTTTCGCTGAAATGCTCGGGAACGTACATTCATCAACTCTCGGCCAACGCCACCGGCACCCGTGCCGACAGGGCGCAGAAGAGTTCGTAGGCGATGGTGCCGGCGGCGGCGGCGACGGCTTCGGCGGGGACGTTGCCAGCTTCGCCCGGCCCCCAGAGCGTGACCGGGCTGCCCAGGCCGGCTTCCGGGAGGTGGCTGAGGTCGCAGGCGAGCATGTCCATGGAGACGCGGCCCAGGGTGCGGCTCATGCGGCCGGCGACGGCAATCGGTGTGCCGGTGGGCGCGGAGCGCGGGTAGCCGTCGGCGTAGCCGCAGGCGGCGATGCCGATGCGCCACGGGCGGGCTGCTCGCCG
>URNG01000002.1 GCA_900549295.1 uncultured Rhodocyclaceae bacterium | reverse complement strand
CGCGCTGCTCGCCCCCGAGCCGGGGCGGCGCGCCATCGGCTTCTGCCTGCTGCGCCTGGGCCGGACGACGGGCGAACAACAGCCAGGGGCCAAGCGCGAAGTCGGCACTGGCGGGCTCGTATTCCAGCTGCAAATCGACAAAGCCGCTGCTGGTCAGCATCTCCTGCCATGACTGCGCAGAATACAAACGTGCCGGGCTGAAAACGAGTTGAGCCGCCAGGTCGGCAGTGCGCTCGGCGACGATCAGCAGACCGTCGTTGGCAAGCTTCCGAGACAGCACATTGCACAGGCGCGCCGGGTTATCGATGCCCGGAGTCACATGACGCAGCACAATCAGGTCGAACTGCCCGGGCAAACACTCTGCTTTGTCGAGCCCCAACTGATCTTCGGCAAGATCCAGATGCGCGACATGAACCCAATCGTAATCGTGATATTCGTGCGTCAGCCGGTCACACAGGTCTTCGCGCCAATGCGCAATGCAGTAATCGATACGCGTGGTATCCAGCGTGGGTTTCAGGTGGAAAGGAATGCTGCTGGCTCCACCGCCCAATTCCAGAACACGCAGCCGCCGCTGGCGAGGCAGCCCGGCAAGGCACTGGCGAACCAGTGTTTCGCAAGACAGGCGATTGCCGCGATAGGCGAGACTGTCATCAAACAGGGTTTCGAACTGGTGGCTGTGCTGAATGGCAGGGAAGTTGTCCGCCGCACTTTCGCTCCCCGTGAGAAGCGAGGGCAAGGCTTTGCCTACGCGGGCAAGCAACACCAGCTCCTGCAAGCTCTGCGGGAATTCCGTCAGCACCGCGCGCCAGATTTCAGCCGCTGGGGGCAGATCGTCGGTTTTCAGTTGCCACTGCCCTGCTGTTTCTTCCAGCAAACCCTGGTTCGTGAGCGTATTACGCACCCACTGCCACCAGATGCGCTGATCGGCAGAACAGGTTTCAACTCCGGTTTCATCGTCATCCAGCCAGTGTTTGCAGGCTGCCGGATGCGTGTTCGATACCTGTTGCACGGCTTCGACGACGAAGGCCGTTGTCAGCGCTTCGATCAAAGGCTGGGCCTGCTCGAAATACGATCGGCGTTCGCTCTGGCAGGCTGCGGCAAGCAGTGCTTCACGGCTTGCCGTGACGAGTGCTTCGATGCCGGGTAACAGTGCCTGTGCGGCATCGTAGGCAGCGGGTTGCAACAGCGGCAGCATTTCCCAGCAGGCAGGCTCCGCATGCGCCTCCTTGCGCACCGATGCGGCGCGAAACCGGCAGCCGGTGAGTTCGGCCAGACAGCGGCCATCAGCAGAAGAGAGCGCAAAATCCGCCAGCACGGAACGCAGACTGCGCCGCTGGATGCGCGTCGTGAAGTGGCTGGCCTGCCCTTCTGCGGCATAAAACTTCAGGTGCCCGACTTTGACGGGCAGCAGCGGCAAACCGAAACCGGCTTCGATTTCCGCGCGGAAAAATGCAAGCAGGGATTGGAAACATACATCCAGTTGCGCCGGATGCAGCAACCAAGCATCGCCCGCGGATCGGTTGGCAAGCGCCTGCGCCGCATCGGCTGGCGCAAACTGCCCGCAAAGCGTATCGCGCCCAAGCCGCGCCTGCGCCAGCCCCTGAAAGGCCGGGCCGTAGTGCAGACCAAGGCGGTCAGCCAAAACATAATGCTGTCCGGCTTCGATCAACAGATCATCCGCTGCGGGCTGTCGCTGCGCGACAGGATTAACGTGCGCCAGGGGGCCGAGCAGACGGCCTGCGGCATGCAGTGTCCAGCCGCCCTCCTCCAGCCGCTGACGGCTACGAATCTGAAAACTGCCGTCGCGTAGGTTGAGTTCAAAACGTAGCTGACGCGCATGCTCTGCATCGAGCACAAGCGGCGCGATGATGTCGAGTTCTTCGATTTCTGCCGTGCCGCCGCCAAAATGCAGGCGCGATGCGGCCAGCGCCATTTCCACATAGGCCGCCCCAGGCAGAACGGTGGCACCGGCCACGTCGTGATCTTTTAGCCAGGGCATGGTGCGCACGTCGAGCAGGTTTTCCCAGGCCGCATCGGCTTCCTTCAGCGGCCAGCCCAGGAGAGGATGCACGCGGCGGCGCATGATGAGGCGGTAGCCTTCGCTGGTTTCGGGATGCCAGTAACGCTCACGCTGCCAGGGATAGCCCGGCAGATCGACAAAACGGCCCCTGGCCGGGAAAACAGCAGAGAGCGCGCCTTGGTCGAGATGCAGGAACAGCCGGAGCTTCAATTTTTCCAGCATGTCGACGCCATCATTGTTTTTACGCAAGGAGGGCAGGATGACGGCGTGAGTCTCGACTTCAGACAGACATTCCCTGAGGTAGCGTTGCAGGATGGCGTGCGGGCCGATTTCCACAAAAACCCGGCAACCGGCCTCGGCCATCGCGGCAATGGCCTGCGAGAAACGCACCGGCTGGCGGATGTTGTCCCACCAGTAAGCGGCATCGAGCGCCGCGTCGTACCGGGCGCCTGTCACGGTGGACACAAAATCGAGTTGCCGATTCGTGCCTGCCTCCAGGGTAGCGAGCGAAGCGGCCAATTCGCCCGCCACCGGCTGCATGGCCTGACTATGGAAGGCGTAATCCAGATCGAGCAGGCGATAAGCCACGCCACGGGCGCGCACCACCTCGGCGAAGGCTTCCAACTGGGATAAAGGCCCGGAAAGCGTGAGGTTTTGCGGGCTATTGATGCCGGCAATTTCAAGCTGTTGCAAACCATATTCGGCAATCAGCTCGCGGGCGGCAGTTTCGGCCAGAGCCACCGCCGCCATGCGTCCGGCACCGCGCGTGCGTGCCTGGGCCGCGCTGCGCGCGCAAATCACCCGTAGCGCTTCTGCAAGTGACAAAGCGCCGCTACACCAGGCAGCGGCCACTTCGCCCACACTGTGACCGGCAACCATGTCGGGCTTGATTCCGGCTTCTGCCAACAAGGTGGTCACAGCGTATTGAATGGCGAACAACGCGGGCTGCGCGAACGCCGTATCATCCAGCGCAACCGGGTCGCTGGCTGCCAGCATAGCGTTGATGGAAAACCCCGCCTGGGCCTGCAAGGGCGCTTCCAGCGCATCGATCAGGGCTTTGAAGCGCGGGCTCTCGGCAAGCAGCATCTGCCCCATCCCGACCCACTGCGCGCCATTACCCGAATAAACAAAACCGAGCTTGCCACTGGCGGGTGCGGCTTCCAGAACCAAGGCTGTGCTTTCCCGGCCCGACTCGGCGTACGCGCGCAGATGCTTCACCAGTTCAGAAGCTTCATCTGCCTGGACCGCCAAGCGGCAATTCAGGCGATCCCGGCGAAATGCGGCAGCGTAAATGATGTCATAGGCCGTTGCGGCATCCGCAGCGGCCAGCAAATCAGCGTAAGCACCGGCCTGCGCTTGCAGAGCGGATTCACTACGGGCGGAAAGCACCAAGGGCGGCAGGCTGGCCGGCTTCACCGCTGCGGCAACGGGGTTTCGATATTCTTCCAGCAGAACATGGGCGTTGGCACCGCCAAAACCAAATGAATTAACCCCCACACGCAAAGGGCGATCAACCGCACGCGCCTGAAGTGAATGCATTTCCTGCACCGGTTGCAGGCGCAAATGAGTGAAATCTATGCTGGGATCTGGCGTTTCCAGATGCAAAGACGGAGGAATTTGACGGTTCTTGAGGACCAGAAGCGCTTTCAGGAAACCCGCCATACCCGATGCAGATTCCAGATGGCCGACGTTGGTTTTGATCGAGCCGATCGGCAAGGGATCTTCGGGTTTTCTCGCCTGACCATATACAGCCCCGATTGCGGCTGTTTCAATCGGGTCGCCAATGGCGGTACCCGTACCGTGCGCTTCAAGGTAATCAATGTCGCTGGCCGCCAGGCCAGAACGCGCCAGCACCGAGCGCATCAACTCGATCTGTCCCTGCGTGCTGGGAATGGTCAGGCCGGTCTTTCTGCCCCCATCGGCATTCACACCGCTGGCGCAAATCACCGCATGGATACGATCGCCATCGGCGACTGCCTGCTCCAAAGGTTTCAACAGCAAAACCGCCGCGCCTTCCGCGCGAACATAACCGTCGCCGGCCGCATCGAAAGTGCGGCAACGCCCGCCAGCCGAGAGCATGGAGGCCTTGGTGAAACCGATAAAGAGATAAGGGTGCAACAGCAGATTCACCCCGGCGACCAAGGCAGTGGAGGCCTCGCCGTTTGCAAGCGCGCGGCAGGCATGATGCAAGGCCACAAGCGACGATGAACAGGCCGTATCCACGGCCAGCGAGGGGCCGTGCAAATCAAAAACATAGGACAGACGATTAGCCGCGATACTCGCCGTGTTGCCTGTCATGGAATAGGCGCTCAGGCTGGCCAGATCGTCCAGGCTGCGAATGCCATAATCCCAGCCGGAAATACCGACATACACCGCGCAATCCGTACCGGCCAGCTGCGATGCCGGAACACCCGCATCCTCCATGCTCTCCCACGCCAGTTCCAGCAGCAGGCGCTGTTGCGGGTCAAGCTGGTTCGCCTCACGCGGAGAAATGCCAAAAAAAGCCGCGTCAAATTCATCAATGCGTGATAGCACCCCGGCGGCAAAAGTGACGCTGCGACCGGCTTCCTTTCTTTTGGGGTGCGCAAGAACGTCCGCAGGCCAGCGATCCTCCGGTATCTGTGTAACCAGATCCTGCCCCGCTGCGAGCGCCTCCCACAAAACATCCGCATCATGCGTGTCGCCGGGCAGCCTGAAGGCCATGCCGACAACCGCGATTTTTTTACTTTTCATTCGCCCCAAGCCTGGCACCCAGCACATCTGCTGCCTGCACGTCAGACACTTACAAAAACCTGTGATTCTACTCTGGGCAGCAAACCCTGTAAATTTGCGCAAAATCTACAGAGAACCCATTCCTCGCGCGGCAAGAACATGGCGGGCCAGATTTTCAATTTTAATATCGCCTGCACTTACCGGAGCCGGTGCCACGGCATCAACTGCCACGTGGTTATTCCAGATAAAAAAATCAACGTCGGCATCTGGCATGCCAAACCGTTTATACACCGCAGGCATGATCGGCACATGATCGCCAAACCAGCACAGGGTTGCGGGTATCGGGCTGTTTTCCAGCAAATCGCGCAAACGGCCCATCATCTGGTCGGCGTTGCGCAAATGGCGCAAATAGGTGGCCAGATCGCCGCACTGCGGCGGCAGTGGCTGCAAGAACAAATGCTTCAGTTCTGCATCCGCAATTTTTTCCAGATGCAGGGGGCCATGATTTTCCATTGTTATCGCATAAACAAAAAGCGGCTGCGAAGTTTGTCGACATATTTCGCTGATCTTTTCTGCGACGGCAATATCTGCAATATAAGGCCCGCAGCGCCGGGCACCCGCGAAGCCGTCAATGTCGATAAATTCATCAAAACCCAGTTGCGGCAAGACCTTGTCACGCTGATAAAAACTCCCCGGATAGGGATGCAGACACACTGTGCGATAACCCAGGCTGCGCAAATAGTGGGCAAAACTGACCAGTTCACTCCCGGCAGCAAGCGCGCGGTAAGGATTAAACCGATGCACCCCAAGCGCCTCTTCCGGCACCCCGGCAAGAAAGGCAAATTCACTGCGGATGGTGTTTGCGCCCCAGGCCGGCACCCGCACCTTACCCGCCAGCCAGCTGTCTGCCCGGAAGCGGTCAAACTCCTCCAGAACTTCTGGACGAATCCCCGGAAACAGATTTCTGGGGTCAAAGAAAGATTCGCTTTGCACCGTGACGATATGGGGAAGCTGCTGCCCTGATTGCCCCGGCTTGCCCATCAGCCGGGCGAAAGGCGTGCTCACCTGCAAGGGGGCGCGTTCAGCGCGCGCATAAAGACATAGATGCGTCAGCAGGCCATAGCCCACAAGGTCTTCATCCACCTGAAAACCCACCGGCATGGGACGCATCAGCGCCCAACCCAGCGATGCACAGGCAAACAGCAGCAGCGCGCACCAAGGCTGCCAGACCCAGGCCATAACCGTAACGTAATCAGGTATGCGCTCAAGCCAGAACCCCGTGAGCAAAGCCATGACAAAGCCCGAAGCAGCCATGAGAAACTTCTCCCACCCCAGAAAAGGAATGTATAGCCGGGGATGTTTCAGGGCATCGGTGAAATACTCAAAATCCTGATACACGAAGGCTTCACGCAAGGCGCGGTGCTTGGCATTACTGACCAGCACCAGCAGCAGCATGAATGCGGAAACAAGGGTCATGGAAAACCAGGGCCGCATCAACAGCAGCACCGCAAGCGCATAGCAGAGCAGCCATAAGCCCAGGTGCGTCATCCAGGCCGCCAAGGGACGAAGCAATCGGGGGCGTGGTGACAGCCCTTGCTCCAACACGACACTCAAGACCAGACCTGCAAGCGCCGGCCCCAAAAGCCAGAACCAGGAGTTGTCAGCGATCATAGCCAAGCCACTGCACGATACGCAGGGAGAGTCCGACCGGCAACACGCCGAGAAACCAGCTTCCCAGCGCCAGCGGGAAAGGAAACGCAATACGCGCCTGGTCACGCGCCAACCCCCTCCGGATTACCCTGGCCGCACGTTCGGCAGACCACTCAAAGGGTTTCGGGCCGGGCATGGCCTGGCACATGGGTGAGGTCACATAGCCGGGCATGACCACATTGACGCGGATTCCTGCCTTGGCCAATCTCCCGCGCAAGGCTTCGCCGTACACTTTCAACGCCGCTTTGCTGGCACAGTATGTCGGCGTGACAGGCAGGCCAAAACAGGCGGCAAGGGAGCTAATCAAGGCAATCTGGCCTCGGTTGCGCAAACGCATCGCAGGCAGAACCGTATGCACGATCAGCATGGCCGCCTTGAGGTTAACATCGAGCAAAGCCTCCGCTTCATCCCAGGGTTCCAATGCGTTCGCCGCCTGAGTGTACGTGTTCATCCCGGCATTGATAATGACCAGATCCAAAGGCGGCAAGCTATTCAGCCACGCCACCAAACGGGAAGAATCCCGCAATTCCAGCATCTGGCAAACGACCTCGGCCCCTTTGCCTTCACAGGCAGCGGCCAGCGCCTTCAATGGCGCTTCCTGACGCCCCTGAAGATAAAGGGTGGTGCCTGGATTTGCATACGCGAGAGCCAGAGCACTGCCGATCGCACCGCTTGCGCCGGTAATCAGGATATGACTTTGCTTAGGCAGCCCCACGTCGATACCTCAGTTAAAACGAGATGATTGAAACGCCGGTTTACTGTTTGCACACGGCGCGCATTTCTCTACTTTCCTGCCAGCTCCAGAGAATAACCAGGGCAAACCCCAGGCAAGCCGTCAGGTTGAGCGGCAGAAGAAAGTAATTTTGTTTGTCGATCGCAATGATGGCCGCGATGCCTGAATAGAAAAAAGTAAACACTTCACCAAACCACAAAAAACTGTTCAGGCGTGGGTAGGGCATATTTTTTTCGTTCTCACCTTTTGGCGTGCGGTGAAATCCCCCATACACCCCAAACAAGGCCCGCACTCCGCCAACAAAGTAGTACCAGGCCATCGGCAAGAACATGGCCACATACAGATAGGTTTCCCACAAAAGACGCAACAGCCCGGGTTTTTCAGTCAAACGCGCGCCCTGATAGGCAGCGTAGCTGTTGTAGAGCGCCCATATCGCAACCATGATGAAAAACAGCCCGGCCCCCAAAGGCACAGCCAGACCGCTGAAATCAATCAGAAAATTCAGGGGCAGCGTTAGTAGCACCAAGCCATAAACAGCCGCCAGCAAAAGCGCCGAGAACATCATCGCCAGGGCGTTCATGCGTTTCATGAAACCCATGTCCCGCTGGAATACCTGCCGGACATGCTTGAAACCGCTATGAATCAATCCCCTGCCCCAACGCTCCCGCTGGATGCGAAAAGCACTCACCGTCTCAGGCAATACGGACATTGATACCACATCGCGCAAATAGGCATATTTCCAGTGGTCAAATTGCGCACGATAACCAAGATCCACATCTTCAGTGACCGTCGTGGCATTCCAGCCGCCCAAGGCTTCAACACAGCGACGACGCCACACACAGGAACTGCCTGACAATGAAGCCATATCTCCGTCAGCACTCAAACCGACGGTAACGTATTGCTGGTGTCCCATTTCCATCGCCTGAAAACGGGTCAGAAAAGACTTGCCGCAATTTTCATAGCCGATGCCCGTTTGCAGAAACCCGAGTTCCGGGTCTTCAAAACAGGGGATCGTACGCAACAGAAAATCGTCTGGCGGCACGAAATCAGCATCAAAAATAACAAAAAACTCACCCTGCGCATGCTGTACGCCATAAGCCAGATTTCCAGCCTTGTGGTTTTTCCGCTCCGGGCGACGCAAATAGCGGACAGGAACGTGACGCGCGGCATATTCTGCAACTTTTTCCTGCGCCAGACGCGACGTCACATCGGAAGAATCGTCAAGAACAAAGATTTCCAGCTCTGAGGCGCTGTAGCGCAGGCGGCATACCGCATCAATCAGGCGCTCAATGACAGCAGACTCGTTATAGACCGGCAAAAAAATGCTGACTTTGGGATGAACGTCACCTGGCTGCAAGGTGCGGGGAACAACCACTGCATTGAGCTTGCGTTTCTCTATCCGGCAGGAAATCAGAAAAACACGCAATTCAAGCGTAGCATATACGCCAAAAGCAAGTACCACCAGGAAAAAAACTGCCTGCGCAAACCAGGACAACGACTGCATCAACAATGTCCGCTCTCCTTATACGCCGACAATCGCACAGATTTCTTCCAGGCGGTGAGACCAGGTGTGATTCTCCCGCACATAAGCCGCCCCTGCTGCTGCACGTTGCAGGTCATCATCACTTAGCCCAAGCCTGATTCGTTTCAGCAACTCCAGTGTTTCATCGCGGGTTTCAACAACATGGCAGTAATCCCGGAAATGCAGATCAACTGCCCGGCTGTGATTGGTTACAGCAATCCCTCCGCAGGCCAGAATCTCCAGCAGACGGCGGGAATACATGGAGGCCGAGGCAGTCACCGAATTCACATTAAATGACACCCGGTGCGATTTATAGATTTCACTAGTTTTTTCATTTGTCACACCAGGGTGAATATGCAAAGCCGGCAGTCTGGGGTAACGAAATTCAAGTACACGAGAGAAGCGGTGGCGATTACGGTCATAGATATTCAAAGGAAAATCCGCCTCGCCACAGGCTGCAAAAATCATGTTTAAGAAACTTCGGCGTTCCTTCAGAATACGGCGATAGTAGCTGCCAGTAAAACAGGCCGCATTCTGCATCCGGGAGAATCCAGAAAAATAATGGAAGGCGGGCTGATAAGGAATTGAGAGCGTGTTGACAGGCGTCCGGGCAGCAAGCCTGTCCCGATAACGCGGCAGACAGTCGGCATCGGTCGTGAACACGAAATCAAAAGCCGTTGCCACATCAATGAAATGCTCAAAAAAAACGCCGTCATCCTTATTCCAGAATACAGTCGGTATTTCTCTTGTGCGGGCAAACTCTATTAAACGGTGTATTGTTTTTGCCTTGCTTAAACGCAGCCAGCCCGGCTGTTTCGCCAACTCATAACGCCAGCTTCCCTTGTAGCCGTGGAACGCGGATTCGACAAAAACCAGATCGGGCTGCCACGAAGTAATAACCTCCCGATAATTGGTCGGCGTCAGATTACGGATACGGCATTCGGCGGCCAAGCACTCACTGGTGAACTGGTCTGACAAAAGCGCGATCTTCAACCGACCGAAATGCCCCGGCCCGACCCGATCCTCCACTACTTCGGGGTGCCGGTATAAAACCTGGCCCAAACTCCTGATTGCGCGCCCTATCATGCGGGGATGCCCTCAACGATACTTTTGACATACGATTGCCAGTCACGATGCCCGGCCACATGCCTGCGCGCTTTTTCTGCCAACGCTTCCTGCCTGGGGAATGAAGCCAGAGCCTCGCAGATCACACGCGCCAGATCGCTGACGTTTCCTGCCTCGAAAAACCAGCCGGCAGGTTCATCACCCAGCTCTTCACGAAACACAGGCAAATCAGGAACGATCACTGGCTTGCCCATAGCCAGGGCTTCGACCAGCTTGATCGGCGTCACGATCTTGCACACCTCATACGCTTTGCGCGGTATACAAACGACGGCACACCTCTGGAGCAACTGATGCGCCTCGGCGGGAGAGCGGCGACCTGAAAAAACCACCCGATCTTGCAGCGCCAGCTTCTGAACCAAAGCCTCCAGACTCGAACGGGCCTCACCTTCGCCAATAATACGCAAACACACTGGCAACTCTGTATTTTTTATTCCAGCAATCGCCTTAATCAGCACATCCAGCCCTTCATATTCGATCAGGGAGCCGGCATACCCCAATACGAAAGGCTCAATCTGGCTAATGTCCGTTTCAGGAAAATTTTCAACGTCAACGCAATTGGGAAGCAATGAAATATTCTCCGGATTTACGCCAAAATTATCGACAACATAGCGCCCCAAGGCTTCCGATATAACAAAAACACGATCAGCACTTCGAGCAACCAGGGCTTCTAACTGGAGCCCTTGCTGATACGACTCGGTGTTGAAAAACCCAGGTTGCCGCGAGATGCGGGTCAACTCCCATAAGCCCCGCATTTCATAAAAAAATGGAATCTCCAGTTTCCGCGCAGCCAGCAGCGCAGGCAAGGCGCTGACGTGATTTGAAGCCGCCTGAATTGCAGCGACCCTTTGCGCTTGCGCATAAGCGGCAACCTTGCGCGCCCCTTGCAGGGCGTACATGACAACAGGCCGGTTATTCAGCGGATAAGGCAGGTGGTGATAATTGACCGTATCACGCGCGGTTGCCTCAGCAGTAAAACCCGGAACAAGCCGATCGGCGCGATCCCAGGGATAGCCCGGACGCGTCAGCACACTGACCCGCGCCCCCGCTTTCTGCAAGGCGGCAATCACGGCCTGTGTGCGTGTCGTATAACCACTGATGTGATGCGGAAGGCAACTGGCTGCAACATACAGCAGATGTTTGCCCTGAACCGGGCAGGATGGTTTCATCACCCCATTTCGTACCAGTTTTTTTGCCAAAACAGCATAGGTCAGACGACGGCTGCAATACAGCCAAGGCTCAACAACTAATTTTTTCAAAATCCCCTGCATTATTTTGCCTTCTTCTTACCCGGCCCGAACTCCGCCGCGCTGATATCCACAGTATGCGTGGCGTTTATTTCCCCTTTCTGATACAAATCCAGCAACTCAGGCGTTGTAATTACATCATAATCTTTGGTCAGACGCGCCAGCAGTTTTCTATAACCTTCCGTACGCGCATCATCACGGTAACAGGCATAACCATTTTCATCCCAATGCAACAACGACCAGGAGTGCAAAAGAAAGATTGACAAATCCGGGCTGCCGCTGAATAGATTAAACGAAACAGAACCCCACCACGGACGGAAACGAAAATAGCTGGATTCGGGGTAAGTCAGGCGCGCCCACCATTCATCCTTGCCTACTTTGGGAAGGATTTTCTTTTCCGTCATGGGGATTTCAATCACCCCATTCGACCAGACAAAAGGCTGATTCGTGGCTTCTGCATAGACAGACTGGCCCGCATGCAGCGCGCTCATGGAGTTATTGAATGACAAAGGGATTAAAGCAGCCTGCAAGGCACGTATCGTGCAGGCATTCCAGCGAAATGATCCTGCCCGATGCGCAAGGATTCGCTTGCCTGTCTGTTTGCTGAGAAGATCGGAAAAATAGTCGATCACCACAGAGGCCCGGGCATCATCGGTGTACTGGTTCATGTAAACCGGCCGGAGCGGAAGTTGATGGCTGACCCAGAAACCATCCGGGAGATATTCCGGGTGGGTATGCAGCTGCACATCCTGACCATCGGCAGCCAACCAGCGGACGACCTCAAGCGCCTCTTCCTGCGAATTCCACGTCGCACACAGATCTGTAAAAAACACATGCTTGACGGCAAATTCATTCCCGATTTCGGCCATTTCCCTGACCCCGGCACGGCCATTGGCAAAACTTCCCCACATCAGGCGCTGGACGTGATTCTGGCTCGCCCGCTTGGGCAATGCCTCGGTATCGACGGTCAGAACCGCATAACGATTCTTAGCCATTCAATACCCCTGCTGCGAGAAAACGCTCCCATTGCTGATCGCTCAACTCGCCCGCGCCAAGCGGAATAACCACGGCGGTACGGTATCGCCAGGCAAGATAGCGCTGTTTGCGGGCCTGGTAATTCATGCCTTCGCCGGGCAGGTCGGGCAAATACTCGACCAGAATTTTTAGGCGGGAATAAAAAGCAAAATCTGCCCGATCTGTTACCAAAACAGGGGATAAATCCTGCTTTGCATCCAGACGCGACAGGAGTTTATGGCACGCTGAACGCACAGCTTCCTTTGGCATATCCAGCGCCCATAGCAATATGGGTCTTGAGGTTTCTTTTGCTGATTTCCCATGACGCAAAGTTCCCAGCCAGGGGTAAGCCGTCAGCTGCGGGGGTAGCGCCCCAATTTTTCCCAAAAATCGCCGCCCACTCCGATATAAGCGATCAATTAAACGCGAAGGAGGTTTGTCGGCCAACAAATCGTGCCGCAGCAATAAATCCCATTCCGACTGGGCAGCAAGCGCCGAAATTTTCTGGCGCAACTGCCGGGTTTCTTCAAGAGCATCATGTGCGCTCCTGCCGCCGGAGGAGGTAAGTTTTTCAGAAATCAAACCTTTTTTCATATGCAAAATAGTTTAACACAGACGCAGGATTGCCCTGGCTGCCAAATCTGCGCCATTCATGGCTGTTTCAGGATAAACAGCGCCCTGGTTCGAGCGGGCATACATCAGAATTTGCTCAACCGCCTGCTGCTGCATTTCTTTGTTGGCGCATGCGGATACAACGACAGGCATGCAGGTCGCCATATGTTGCGCACGTTTTTGCTGATCGTCCGCCAAATGCTCGTTGGGAACCAGCAAGGAAGGAATCCTTGCCTGCATCAACTCACAACAGGTGTTGTACCCCGCTGCCCCGACAAACACATCAAAAGCTCGCAAATAGCGCGCAAGCGGATACAGGGAAAGCGGTCTGACCGTATCTGGCAGTACCGCATCCTGTACCGAAATTGGCGGTCGCGCCCACAGCACTTGAAAACCGTGTTTCTCAAACAGGTCAATCAACCCAAAGCCGATTCCTGAAACATCCTTCAAATTACCCGGCCCCAAGGAGAACAAAACGCATGCTTGGTCGCTGGGCAATCCCAGCTGTTCCCTGGCTTGAGTGCGCGTAAGCAATTCATCTTCGTCCAGCAGGCAGACAGGCGGGACAAGCAAACGTCGCCCCCCTGACTGGATGTCCGTTGTCTCAATAATTTGCCCAGGCTCACCAGGCTGAACCACCAGATCAAATGCCGCCTCGTCCACATTCACCTGGGCCAGATCGCTTTTTAACAACCCGCGATTTGACCAGACCAGCGAAGAAACGCCATAAGCCCTGCATGCAGCCATAAAGCCCTGAAAAGGCCAAGTGCCATCAAAAACCACAACCCTGGGACGCACGCGCTCAAGGAACATGGCAAAGCGCACAGCCAATTCGCTATTCCAGGAAAAAGTGGAGTCTGCCGACCAATAGTGCGAAACAAAATAATCGCCGCAGAACCCCATTTCCTCGATGATTTCCATCGCTGAGGCAAGGGAAAAAAACACGGGGGTTGCCTGCGCTTGCAGACGCCTCGCGTACGCCAGACACCGGTTAAGATGCCCCATGCCAGATCCATTTACATTAAAAAATACAATACGCTCTGGCAAAGTCAGATTTCCCTCAATTTTCCGTACACCCATAACCGGATTTTCCCCGGCACCCCATTTCCAGCGGCGGTCAGAAGCCGCGTGGGCAAAAAGTGCTGGCTTCTGTTTCGGGGTAATGCCGCCAGGCACCATGCCGGGGCGCCCGTGATTGTAGGGCCACATCCCGTCGGTTGCATAGTTCTCTCCTCAGTCCGCTTGAGCAGCCGGCAGAGCAGCCGCACCACCACAAGAGAACCCGGAAGCCATTAGAATGCTCGCGTGCACAGGGTGTCACAGTCGCCCATCCCAGGTTCAAATTCGACCACACACTCCATCTGATACACTGTTTACAAACAAGATAACAGCGTCGCCCCGTGGCACACCATCATTCCCCCTCCCCAACTCGCCCAGCCGACAACGGCGGTTCGCCAGTCACCCGCATCGCATACCAAACATGCATCCGATAGAAATCAGCGAAAGCGCCGGCGTGCGCAAGCTGCATTTTGGCTCAGGCTGGGTGCAAGGAGCCATGCGCATCGCCCGCCCCTACGCGCTGGCGCTGGAGTACACGCAGGTGATGATGGCCTGCCTCCTCATGCGCGAAACCGGGGCGTTGTTCCGGCGCTGGCCGCGCACGGCCTTGCTGGTTGGCCTTGGTGCTGGCTCGGTGGCGAAGTTTCTCCACCGCCACGTGCCGGACTGCCGGATCACCGTGGTGGAAATCAACCCGCAGATCGAATTCATCGCCCGCCAGTATTTCAAGCTGCCGGATGAATCACCCCGCTTCAACGTGCAGATCGGCTGCGGCGCGGATTACCTTGCCCGCTGCAAACGCCGTTTCGACCTCATCCTGGTGGATGGCTTTTCTCCGGACGGCCAGCCCGGCGCTCTGGCCACGCCGGCGTTCTACCAGGATTGCCGCGCGCGACTGACGAGTCCGGGCATTTTCTGCGTCAATGTGCTGCGCGAAACGGGCTGGCGCGAGCAGATTTCCGCCATAGATAACGCTTTTTCACAGCAGACGGCTGTTTTCCCACCCTGCGCCAGCGGCAACACCCTGGTTTTCGGGCGCGGAGAAGAAAATATCCGCATCGATATTGTCACCCTGGAAGCACGCGCAGCCGCACTGAAAAAGCACAGCCAGCTCAAGCTCGCGCCCACCCTGAAAACGCTTCCCGCTGGCGGTCTCGATTTCTGAAAACGCCCGGCCTGCCTTGCATTTACCGCACAACGTGTTATAAACAAAACGTAACGCCTCCACCCATAATGAACGACAAGGAGGGCAGTTCGCACCACACTGACCCGCCAGGAACTGGAGGAAATCATGCTCTCCATGCAAGACATTCTCGATTATTGCGACCTGAACGACGATGTCATCGAGGTTATTGCCGACCACACCGGCGTTCCGATGATCGTCGCGGCGGAAATGAGCGAGGCCTTGCTATGTTCTCCGGAAGGCGTCTGCCGTTTGCACATGATGCTGGTTGAATGCATGAAGGAAGCGCTGGCACAGGAGCACAACGAGCGCGTGCTCGAATTGATGGAAATATACGAACACCTCAAGCGCAGCCATCCTTTACCCACGCATTTTTAGCCGCTCACTACCCGACTCCCTGAACTGGCGTGGCGGCTGTGCTAGGATCGCCCGCCATGAATCGCCACCCTCCCGCCATTTTGCTGCTGGGCCCCACCGCTTCCGGCAAGACGGCGGCGGCCATGCGCTTGTTCGACGCCTTGCCGGTCGATTTGATCAGTGTCGATTCGGCCCAGGTATTCATCGACATGAACATCGGTACCGCCAAGCCGGATGCCGAGGTGCTCGCGCGCTATCCGCATCGGCTGCTCGATCTCATCACGCCGGAAGAACGCTATTCGGCAGCGCGCTTTCGCGCCGACGCATTGGCGGCGATGGCTGAAAGCACGGCGGCGGGCCGGGTGCCGGTGCTGGTCGGCGGCACCATGCTGTATTTTCGCGCCCTCCTCCACGGTCTGGCCGAATTGCCGCAGGCGGATGCCACCCTGCGCACGCGGATTGATGCCGATGCCGCAAGCCGGGGCTGGCCTGCCATGCATGCGCAGCTTGCAGCGCTGGACCCGTTCACCGCAGCCCGCCTGCACGCCACCGACAGTCAGCGGATTCAGCGCGCGCTGGAGGTTTGCCTGACGAGCGGCCAGCCCATGTCCGCCTTGCTCGCCGCCAGCACCGCAGAAAAACCGCCGTACGATTTCCTGCAGCTCGCACTGCTGCCTTCCGACCGGGCCGCGCTGCACGAACGTATCGCGCAACGTTTCGATGCCATGCTGCGCGCCGATCTGCTCGAAGAAGTCCGGCAGCTGCGCAGCAAATACCGGCTGTATCCCGATCTGCCTTCCATGCGCTGTGTCGGCTACCGGCAGGCCTGGGAGGTATTGACGGGCGCCTTGCCCGCCAAGGAATTGCGCGAGCGCGGCATCTACGCCACGCGCCAGCTTGCCAAACGGCAGATCACCTGGCTGGGCAACTCCTTCACCGCCGAACCCCTGGATTGCCTCGATCCAGCGCTCGACAAAGCCGTTCTGGAACGCGCACAAAGATTCCTTTTGTCATAAATCAAACCCGAATAGGAAAATCCTATCCAGGCTCGGAATTGACCTATGTCAAATTCCGCAAACCCATGCTAAGTTCACGACACTGTGACGATTCTGGAGGGAAGATGCGCGAAGGGGAGATGATGGATTTGTCGCGCTGGCTGGATTGCCTGCCGCAATTTTCCATGCTGACGGCACAAGAGCGCGAACTGCTCATGCGCGCCACCACGAAATCGCTTGTTGACAAAGGCGGAATACTGTTTCAACAAGGTGACGATTGCGCGGGTCTATACCTTCTTCTCAGCGGCCAGATGAAACTGGCTTTTGCCTCACCGCAAGGCCAGGAAAAAGTATTGCAGATCGTCCGCTCCGGCGAGATATTCTGCGCCGCCATACTGTTTGCGGAGCAGCCTTATGCCTTTTTCGCCCAGGCCATACGCAACAGCCTGCTGCTGCATCTGAACAAACAAGCCATCCACGAAGTCATGACGAGCAACGTGGCATTCATGCAGCAGATCATGCTGAGCATGGCGCATGGTTACCACCAGTTGATCGTAGACTCCGAATCCGTGCGCCTGCACAGCGCGGCAGAACGTATCGTGCGCTATCTGCTGCGCGAGATGGAAGCGGCCAACGACACCACCAGCGGCGTGGTGAACCTGGATATCGCCAAGGGCCTGATTGCTTCCCAGCTCAATCTCACGCAGGAACATTTTTCCAGGATTTTGAACGAGCTGCACCGTTTTGGCTTGATCGTCCTGACCGGACGCCGCATCGAAATCCCAGCCGTCGACGCGCTGCAGGCTTACGTGCCAAGCGCGGCCTGAAGGCCGACGATACCGCTCGCCGGCCTTCAGGCCATGCTGGCCAGAGCAGCCATGAGGTCGGTGTTATCGTTGGCAGCAGTTCCGCCGCCCGCATCGATCATGCCGTTTTGTGTTTCGACATAGACGACATAACCATGGCCGCGCAGGATTTCCGCCCAGTCATCCGCAATTTTTTGCGTAGCATGCCACGGCCCGCGTTCGACGACGGGGCGCGGGCTGCCATTGCGATAAGTGGTGACGACGCGATACACGGGCGGAAATCGGATTCTATTCAGATGGAAGCAAGAGGAATGGGCTGATTATCCAGTCAGCCCCAGCCGGGACGCAAGCGAGAACGGAAAAAAATGATTCAATGCGCGGCATTTTTGCCTTTTTGCCAAAGCACATCGCCGCGCCCGCCCGTTTTGTTGAGGTGGCGCCCCAACACGAAGAGGCAATCGGACAGACGATTGATGTAGCGGCGCGCCGGATCGGACAGCGTTTCGGCACGATGCAGCGCCGCCATGGCCCGCTCGGCACGGCGGCAGACAGTGCGGCTCAGATGCGCCAGGGCCGCCGGACGGGTGCCACCGGGCAGGATGAATTCCTTCAACATGGAAAGCTCGCGGTTGAACGCTTCGGTCAAGGCTTCCAGACGTTCCACCTGCGCATCCTGCATCACCGCCATGCCCGGCAAACAGAGTTCGCCACCCAAATCGAACAAATCGTGCTGAATGTCCAGCAGCACCGAGCGCACCGCATCCGGCAAGTCCTCGCAAAGCAGCACACCGAGGCTGGAATTCAATTCATCGACCTCGCCAATGGCGTGGATGCGCAGACTATCCTTGGTGGTGCGGCTGCCATCCCCCAGACCGGTCGTGCCGCCATCGCCCGTGCGGGTGACGATCTTGGAGAGGCGATTGCCCTTGCGTTCACTCCCTTTACGTTCGCTCCCTTCAGGTTCATTGCCTTTGTGTTCATGCGCCGCGCTCTCCTGCGCAGCAACGCCACTCTTGTCGCTTACCATCTCATTCTCCTTATCGACACGCCTGGATCAAGGCCGCAGATTATACTTTCCGCTTTTCCTGCGCCGCCTTGCTCATGCTCAAATTTGCCGCCAACCTGAGTTTTCTATTCACCGAATCGGCGTTCCCGGAACGCTTCAGTCAAGCGGCGCAGGCCGGGTTTCGCGGTGTCGAATATCTCTTTCCCTACGATTTTCCCGCCGAACGGATCGCCGCCTGGCTGGCGGAAAACGAATTGCAGCAAATCCTGTTCAATCTCCCCCCCGGCGATTGGGCTGCGGGGGAGCGCGGCCTGGCCTGCCTGCCCGGGCGGGAGGCGGAATTCATGGCCAGCCTGAGGCTCGCAGCGGAATATGCCGAAGCACTCCGCTGCCAGCGCCTGCACTGCATGGCCGGATTACGCCCCGAAGGGGTCAGCGAAAGCGCGCTGGAGAGCATCTACATCGACAACATCCGCCGCGCCGCCGCGCACTTTGCGCCGCTGGGCGTGGACATCCTGATCGAACCCATCAACAGCCGCATCGACATGCCGGGCTACTGGCTGGACAGCATCCCCAAGGCTGCCCGCCTGCTGGACGCCATCGCCGCGCCCAACGTCAAGCTGCAGCTCGACCTGTATCACGCCCAGATCATGCAGGGCGACCTCGCGCGCACGCTGGGCGCGCATATCGGGCGGATCGGCCACATTCAAATTGCCGACAACCCCGGACGGCACGAACCGGGCAGCGGCGAAATCAACTACCCCTATCTGTTCGACGCGCTGGAGCGACTCGCCTACGATGGCTGGATCGGCTGCGAGTACAAACCACGCGGCGACACCCTCACCAGCCTCGGCTGGCGGCCAGAATAAGGTTCAGGCGACGCAGTTGCGTCCATTCCTTTTGGCCGCATAGAGCTGACCGTCGCAGGCAGCGATGAGGTCCTCGATCAGGCGGCTATCCACCAACTGATAGGAATCCGGCGCCACCTCGCTGACGCCGAAACTCGCGCTGACCGAAATCTGCACATCGTGCGGCAGCGGCGTCGCCGCGATCTTCTGGCGCAGTTTTTCAGCCAGTTGCCGCGCCTGCAGCAGATTGGTGGAGGGGCACACCAGCATGAATTCCTCGCCGCCGTAGCGAAACACCAAATCTGACTGGCGCAAGGTTTCGCGCACCAGGCCCGCGATGTGCATCAAGGCCTTGTCGCCCACCTGGTGGCCGTAGGTATCATTCAAGACCTTGAAATGATCCAGATCGAACATGATGATGGAGAACGGCACTTCGGTGGCCTTGGCGACCTCCATCTGGCCAAACAGCACGCGATCGAGGAAACGCCGGCTGAGAAAACCCGTCAGCGCATCCTTGCTGTACACGTTCATGATCACCACGTTGTTGAGCAGGGAAATCTCGTTGCCCAGTTCCAGCGAATAGATTTCAGCCTTTCTCAGCAAGGCGTACAAAGGGCTGCTGGCATGCGGCAGCGCCAGGAGATCGTGCATTTCCGCCACGACATGGTGCATGGTTTCGTGCAATTCCTTGATCTGCCGGACATGGCTGCGGTCACGAATCAACTGCAGGCCTTCCGAGTGCAGCCACTGGCCAAACTGGCAGCGGGTCGGGTCGAGTTCGGGCAGGTCATCCTGCCGGCGCAGGCGAACGGCTTCGATCAGATGCTCCATCCATTCCAGATGGCTTTCGAAATACGACAGCAGATTCTTGTCGTTGAGCGCCCGGATATGGCCCAGGCGCACATGATTGCGCGTACCCAGACGGTTGAGGAAGATCGCCAGATAAACCGCCGCAAACTCTTCTTCCATGGCTTCGAACAAAGCCATCACCTGCGCCGCTTCGTCGATATTGCGCTCTGCCAGCACTTCCTTCAGCACCAAATTACGCAAGACGCCGAACTGGTGCGCAAAGAGCATGAACGGCGTATTGGTATTGGCCAGATGCTCGATGATCTTCTGGCAATCCGGATCGTTCGGGTCCGTCAGCGAAGCCAGCAGGCAAGCCTTGATCTTCGGCCAGGCGGCGTAAGTGCGTTCGATGACCAACGCCCCTTCCGCCATGGTTTCCTGCCCCACGATCCGATCCAGTCCATTCAGCAAACGGACCAGCAAAGCGCGATTTTCCGGGGCTCGCCAATCCGGCATCAGCATAGTTTGTATCATGGGTCAGAATTTTCCGAGGATTGGCGCATTATACCCCGTCACAATGTGGACCGACCCGCCGCATAACAAGGGCTTTGCGTTAGTATTCGCCCTCCACAAGGGAATGCCATGCCACTCACCATCGACGCCTGCGCCGCCCAGCATCAGGGGGATCGCAAGGAACAACAAGACCGTGTCGCCATCTTGCCGCACCCGCGCCACAAGGGCGTTTTGCTCGCCATCGTGGCAGACGGCATGGGCGGGCATACGGGCGGCGCCCTGGCAGCGGAACAAGTCGTACACACGGCACGCACCAATCTGGAACATTTCGCGCCTGGCGATGAAAACCCGCGCTATCTGCTGGAAAACAGCATGTGCGAGGCGCACACCATGATCAAGGCCTCCCGCTTCATCAACGAAAAGGACCCGCACAGCACGGCGGTCGCCATGGTGCTGCAACCGGGGCGCGTCACCTGGGGCTACTGCGGCGACAGCCGTCTCTATCATTTTCGCGGCCGCCGCCTGCAAGCGCGCACCGTCGATCACTCTTACGTCGAGCATCTGATCGCCACCGGACGAATCACCCCGCTGCAGGCGCTCACCCACCCCAATCGCAATGTCCTGATGACTTCCCTGGGCGGTCAGGATACGCCGCGCTTCGATTTCTCCGAGGGCAACGAGCCCACCGCCGGCGACAGCTTCATGCTCTGTTCCGACGGCATCTGGGCCTATTTCAGCGATGATGAACTAGGGGAATTGCTCAGCGAAAATTCAGCGCGCGAGGCGTGCCAGAAAATCATCCGCCTGGCCCGCGAACGCGGCAACGGCAGCGGCGATAATCTGTCTCTCGCAGTGATCCGCCTGCAGGAAGCCGCTGCAAAAAACGCGGGCCGCAGCACCCGGGCCTAGGCGCATCGAGGGCAAAGCAAAGGACGAACCCAAACCCTCAGGTTTTGCGCCCCATGCCGCCCAGTAGCGCAGCCACCATTTTCTTCGGTTTACCCGGAACCTCCCCGGCAGGCGCGAGGGGGACGTTCGTTTCCGCATTCAAGCTGGATTTCGGCTCATAAGGTTTGCTGAAATCGAAGCCGTCGGCGGCGATCATCGTATCCCGCCGCCCCCTGCGCTGCGGTTTTTCGGCCAACGGCGCACGCACCGGCGGCGGGCGCTTCTTCTTGTTGCCAGGCGGGTATTCGTATTCGGCTTCCGCCTCGAAACCGGCAATTTCGATCTGCTCGATCGGGCGCTTGATGAGTTTTTCGATTTCGACCAGATAAGCCACTTCATGCGCGCTGACCAGCGAAATCGCGTTGCCAGTCTTACCGGCGCGGCCAGTGCGGCCAATGCGGTGCACGTAGTCTTCCGGCACATGCGGCAGCTCGTAGTTGATGACGTAGGGCAGATCGTCGACGTCCAGCCCGCGCGCCGCCACGTCGGTGGCAACCAGCGCCTGCGTGCCGCCCGCCTTGAAGGCGTCCAGCGCCTTGATGCGTTCGAGCTGGCTCTTGTCGCCGTGAATCGCGTCGGCATGAATCCCGGCGCGCTGCAATTCCCGCGACAGGCGCGAGCACCCCTGCTTGGTGCGCATGAAAACGATGCACTGGCGGATGTCGCCCGACTTGAGCAGCTTGATGAGCAAGCCGCGCTTGCCCCAGTCCGACACCGGGTGCACGCGGTGGGTAATGGTTTCCGATACCTGATTGCGCCGCGCCACTTCCACCAGCACGGGATTGTGCAGCATGGTGTCGGCGAGCTTCTTGATGTCATCGGAAAAGGTCGCCGAAAACAACAGGCTCTGGCGCTGCGCCGGCAGCATCCGGAGGATGCGCGTCACGTCGGGAATGAAGCCCATGTCCAGCATGCGGTCGGCCTCGTCGAGCACCAGCGCCTGTACCGAATTGAAGCTGACGCTCTTCGATTCGACGTGATCGAGCAGCCGCCCCGGCGTCGCCACCAGGATTTCCACGCCGCGTTTGAGTTCGGCGATCTGCGGCTTGATGTCCACCCCGCCAAAAGCGCACATGGCGCGCAGCGAGGTGTGCTTGCTGTACGCCACCACAGATTCGTGCACTTGCAAGGCCAGTTCGCGCGTCGGGGCCAGGATCAGGGCGCGCACCGGATGCCGGGCGGGCGACGGGCTGCTGCTGGCAAAAGGCAGGATGCGCTGCAGGATGGGCAGGGTAAACGCGGCCGTCTTGCCCGTACCCGTCTGCGCCCCCCCCATGATGTCCTGGCCGGCCACCACCAGCGGAATCGCTTTCGCCTGGATCGGCGTCGGTTTGCTGTAGCCGAGATCGTTTAAGGCACGCAACAGTTCGGGCGCCAGGCCCAGATCGGCAAACGTGGTTTCGGGTGCCGCCGGAGCGGCTTCAGGGGTCGTATTTTCTAGCATGGGGCGTAATTATACGCGCGCCAAGGCTTGTTTCCTGATGGTTTTTCCCTTTTCTCCAAGGCCGGGAAACAGGATCGAAAACAAAACACTGTACAAATATCCAGTTTTTGCTTAATCTTGCACCACTGTATGTTTAACCAGTGGTTTAAATAATGAAGCCCGAGGAGAAATCATGAAACACCTGCAAAAATGGTTCGAAGCCTTTGTCGGAATCAACGCCGCCGAACAGGAGCGTCTGGCCCGCGCGCATGCCATTTTCAACACACCGCCCGCCGATCTTTCCCCGCTCGAATTACCCGCGTGCTGGCGGCGCGGTAGCGCGCATTGAAGAGGCGCTGCCCGCTGCGGCATAATAGGGCGCATCAGGATTTTCAGCCGGCGAGACCGGGGAGAACGCAAGGTGCCCAAATTCACACCGCCTCAGATCGAAGAAGCCATCCGCCTGCATGGCAAGTGGCGCCGCCAGTTCTTCAACGCTTTTGCCGGCGGCAACTACGCCGACATGCCCTTGTCCGAACACCGCAGTTGCACCCTGGCCGGCGCACTCGAAGCGCATGCCGCCGCCCCCGAACTGATCGCCCTGCACCTGCGCTTTCACGCGCTGGCCAATGAAATCACCAACCTCAGCCAGAACGGCCTGGGCGACGCGGCCGACCTCCTCCTCCCCGAACTGAGCGAAACCGCGCACCAGCTCGCGGCCCAACTGGATCAACTGCGCTGCTGAATGCGCCAAGGAAGCTCTGAATAAATCAAAACCGCTCGGGCTGAACCTGTCGAAGCCCTTGATTTTGCAGGTAACTCCCTTCGACAAACTCAGGGCGCACGGATTTGTTCAGCGTTTCCCCAACGCGAGGGTGGATATTGCACACCCCGCCCTGAAAAATCACACCTCGCCCTGCAAAACGAATAACCGCCAGGCCGCCAGGGCAATCCAGGCAAGGGACAGCAGCAGAAAACAAAGCGCCCCCTCCAGCCAGGGGCGGCGTGTGCCCGGCAGCAACTTGCCGCACAGGCGGCGAGGCGCGCGGGTGATGAGTGCGAAAAGCCGGTAAATCGGATTCCCCAAGCGGCTCCTGCCCGCAAGTAGCGCAAGCGCGGCCTGCCCGAGCAAACAGAGACCCAGCATCTCCACGACGGCACGCAGGGCTGACAACACGAACAACGAGAAACTCACGCTCTGCTCTAGGCTTGCCGCGAGCCGTGGGCATCGTCCAGGCGCTGCATTTTGCGGTTGTAATACACCACGATGCCGAGATAGCCGAAGAAAAGACCCTGCGCCGCGAAATAAAACCCCAGCGGAAAACCAAACCAGTCCAGGGCATTGAGTTCGCGGGCGAAAAAAACCACGCCGAAGGTGAGCGCGCACCAGAGCACGAGCAAACCGCCGGTCAGACGGCGCGTGCTGCGCCAGTAAGGTGACATACCGGCCTGCTGCATCAATCCCTCCCCTGGCGCTCGCCCGGCTGACGCACGCAGGCGAGGAATTGCGCCGTTTCTGCCGCCATTTCCGGACTGGTTCGCGTCAGCAAGCTGACGACGACATGCGTGACGAAACCCGCAACGATGCCGAACACCCCAGCCGACGTGGAATGCAGATCGAACCACGGCCCCTGCATTTCCTCGCCCAGTCCCAGCCAGGCATGGCCGCCGAATTCCATACGCGCGATGTAATACAAGGTCAGCCCCAGGCCCACCAGCATGCTGGCAATCGCCCCGGCCCGCGTCGCGCGCACCCAGAAAATCCCCAGCACCAGCGCTGGGAACAGGGCCGCGCCGGCAATGGAAAAAGCCCAGGCCACCATGGACAGGATGGTGCCCGGTTTCTGCGCTGCCACCAGCGCTGCCACCAGCGCCACGACCAAGAGCAGTATCTTGGCGATCACCAGGCGGAATTGCGTGGAGGATTGCGGACGAAACACGCGGAAATACACGTCGTGCGACAAGGCGCTGGTAATCGTCAGCAAGAGCCCGTCTGCCGTAGACAAGGCGGCCGCCAGTCCGCCCGCTGCGACCAGGCCGGAAACGACGTAGGGCATGCCGGCGATTTCCGGCGTCGCCAGCACGATCACGTCCGGGTTGAGCGACAGTTCGGCAAATTGCAGCAGGCCATCGCCATTGATGTCCTCGATCGAAATCAACCCGATCTTGGTCCACGCCATCACCCAGCCGGGCAGCTTGGCGATGGGAATGCCGACCAGATTGGACAACACCTCAAACTTGGCGAACACCGCGTAGGCCGGCGCAGTCACGTAAAGAATGCCGATGAAGAGCAGCGACCAGAACACCGATTGCCGCGCCTGCGCCACGCTGGGCGTGGTGTAGTAACGCATCAGCACGTGCGGCAGCGCGGCCGTGCCGATGGTCAGGCAGAACACCAGCGCGAGGAAATTGTTGCGCAGCACATTGCGCTCGGCTTCGCTCTCACCGGGGAAAGCTTCCGCATGCGGGCGCGGCGGCTCGCTGCGCTCGAGCGCATCATGCTGCGCCCGCTCCCAGTGTTGCCGGGCCTCCTGCGGCGTTTTCGGCAGATCCCGACGCTGGCGTTCCAGCGCCACCACGTCGCGCATCTGCGCATCGCTCGCGCGCAAGCGCTCCACCTCGGCGGCGTAATAGGCGCGCTCTTCGAGCAGCGAATGCGGCAATCGTTCGATTTTTTCCGCGTAAGCCTGCGCCCGCTCCCGGTAGCGCGCGCGCACCTCGGTTTCGGCCGGGGCAGCGAACAATTCCGTCTCCAGCGCCGTCACCTGCTGCAGCACGCCGCCATAGACCACCTGCGGCACCGGCACCCCGGTCACCTTGTAGGACAAAATGGCCACCGGCGTCAGATAAGCGACGATCAGAATCAGATATTGCGCCACCTGCGTCCAGGTAATCGCCCGCATCCCGCCGAGGAAAGAGCACACCAGGATGCCCGCCAGGCCGACGAACACGCCAATCTCGAATTGCAGGCTGACAAAGCGGCTGGTGATGACGCCCACGCCATAAATCTGCGCCACGACATAGACGAAGGAGGCGAGAATGGCCGCGAACACGGCAATCAAACGCACCGCATTGCCGCCGTAACGCGCACTCAGAAAATCCGGAATCGTGAATTGCCCGAAACGGCGCAGGTAAGGCGCGAGCAGCAGGGCCACCAGCACGAAACCGCCGGTCCAGCCGACGATGTAGGCCAGCCCCTGAAAACCCTGCAAGTACAGCGTGCCCGCCAGCCCCATGAAGGACGCCGCGCTCATCCAGTCCGCGCCGGTGGCCATGCCATTGAAGAAGGCCGGCACCCGGCGCCCGGCCACGTAATACTCCGACACATCGGAAGTACGGCTGAACACGCCGATGATGGCGTACATGGACACGGTAAATACCAGAAAGGCGTAACCGATCCAGCGCGGCGGCATGCCGTGCCGTTCGAGCACCGCCAGAAACCCCGTAAACGCCAGGAAAACCCCGGTGTAATAGAGGTAGTAGCGCTGCAGCCGGGTCAGTCGCACGAAACGGCCACGCCCTTAATGACTGCGCCGCAGATGGCTGCTGGCCTTCGATTCGTCGATCAGGGCCGCCACCGTATCAATGCCCTTGCTGTGCGCGCGCACGACCAGCATCTGGAAGATGCGCGCCAGCGCCAAGCAGTTCTCGTTCGGGCTGCGCCGCCCTTCGCCCGGATCGAGGCCAAAGATTTCCAGCCAGCCATCGAGCGGCAGCGGCTGGTGGCTCTTCTCCGCGAACAGGGCGGGCAGCAGCCAGGCCAGATCGACCCAGCGCGGCTGGAAGGCAAGGCCCAGATGCTGGCGCAAGGCCGGCAGCAGGAACCCGCCGACGTAAGCCGCGTAAAAC
Organism: uncultured Rhodocyclaceae bacterium; assembly: GCA_900549295.1. Lineage (GTDB taxonomy): Bacteria > Pseudomonadota > Gammaproteobacteria > Burkholderiales > Rhodocyclaceae > Azonexus. The sequence goes on along the minus strand of URNG01000002.1, from coordinate 33,949 downwards.
ACCACCAGCGGCGCCTTGCCGATGAATTGCAGGAAGGCGGCGAGGCTGCGGGCACGCGCGCTTTCATCGCTCATCCCGGACAAATCGAGATACACGCTGCGCGCCGGGGCCAGCACGCCGCGATGCACTTCGGTCGCAGCCAAGCCGGTCAGGCGATGGCGCTCGGGGTCCGGGCCATCGGTCACGATGTCCAGCACCACGTAGCGGGTCAGAAAATGCGTGGATTCCAGATCATCGACCACGCGCGCCTGCCAGTCAGCCAGCGCCGCCCTGACATCGGCGGGCAGATTGGCCGCATCCGCCGCGCCGGAAAACAATTTCTTGATGCCGAACATGTCAGTGGTTCACCTGGTAATCGAGTTTCAGACGCGATTGAATCTTGCGCGCCTGACGGAAGGACTCTTTCAGGATGCGGCGATCGAGCTCGTTCAGTTTTTCCGGATCGATCAGATTGTCGCCCTGCTTGCCGGGTTCGCCATGCAGATACTGATGCTGCAGGCGCAGGAACTGAATGAAGTTCAGGCCATCGAGCACCGCATTGATTTCGTCGCCGCGAATATTCATTTTCTGCGCCGACAGACGCAGGCGCTGTAAGGTGTTGGTGCTGTGCACCCCGGCCGCCAGTGCATAAATGCGGGCCACATCGACGAAAATGCGCGAGCCGTATTTCTTGAGATCGATCTTGCCCGGCGCATCGGCTTCCAGATCGGTCAGGAAATCTCGAATCTTGCCCAGCGGCGGTGCTACGTCCAGCGCGTTGCGCGCCATGGCCTGCAGAAATACCGGCATGGCCTGCGCCTGATGCAAGAGATGGCGGCGCATGCTGTCCGCCAGTTCCACCTTGCCGTAGAGCGCCCGGAAATCGAAGAAGATGCTGGCGTTCAAAAGCGCCACCGGCTCCGGTACGCGGATCCACTCGGTGAACTGGTTGCGCCATTCATCCAGCGTCAGGCACCACTCTGGGTTGCTCGCCATGATGTCGCCCTTGCACAGCGGGAAACCGATCTGGTCGAGCGCCTTGTTCACATCGAGCGCGAAGGCGAGCAGGCGCGTTTTGAGCGCCGCCTGATCCTCGCCCGGCGGCACCTGGTAGACGATGCCGTTATCCTGGTCGGTGCTGAAAGTCTGCTCGTCGCGCCCTTCGGAGCCGAAGGCCAGCCAGCACCAGTCGATGCCGGAAAAATCATGGCGTTCCAGATTGAGTTGCAGCACGCGCCGGGTCAGCGCGTCGTTCAAGGCCGAGATGAACTGGGTCAGTTGCTCCGCGCCGATGCCTTGCGCCAGCATGTTGAAGGACAGCTGGCGCACATCGGCGGGGGGGGGCTTCTGGGCCTCCGCCACATCGCCCGCAGCGCTCAAAACGCGCCCGCCCCCCCCCCCCCCCCCTGCCGTTTTCAGCGCCTCCACATCGGGCGCGGCCTCGATGGTCTGGCGAATCTGGCGCAGACCCACGCGCTGCAGGGCGAACAGATCGCGCTCCGACACGATGCCGCTCAAGGCCCCCGCATGGTCGGTGATGAGGACGTGGCGGATGCCTTCCTTGGCCATGGCCAGCATGGCATCGTAAGCGGTGGCGTGTTCGTTCAGAGCCGTCGGCGAGGCCGACATGGCTTCGCGAATGGCGGTGGACAAGGGTAATTCGGCCAGCACCACGCGATCGAGCAGATCGCTGCGGGTGAAGATGCCCAGCGGTTTCTGCTCGGCATCGACCACGATCACCGAACCCACGTTGGCCTGCGACATGGCCTGGAAAGCTTCGCGCAACGGCGTTTCCGGCAGCACCGCCAGCGGATTGCGGGTACCGATACCGGACAGGGGCGAATTGAGCGTCTGCTGCTCACTCGCCTTCTGCGCGAACTGCGCCTGCAACTGGCGGCGCGACTGGTCGAGCAGGCTGGCGATGTATTGCGTGCAAAAAAGGTTGAATTCCGGGCTTTTCGCCATCAGCACGAGATAATCCTCGGCCGGCAGCAGATAGCAGAAAGTGTCTTCCAGGGCCGTGTAATCGTTGGTGGACGGGCGCCCGGCCGTCACCGCCCCGATCGGAAAGCTTTCGCCGGAGCCGTGGCTGAGGATGGAATATTCCGTCACCACCACCTCGCCCGCCTGCCGCGCCTGCACCTTGCCTGATTCGATCAGATAGAAATAGCGCACGTTGCCGGAGTCCGCGCCGACGATGAGATTGCCCGCCGGGAAGAAAACGATCTGCGCTTTTTCCGCAAACCATTGCAGCAATTCGACATCCATCTTGTTGAACGGCGCATGCCGGGAAAGAAAGGCCACCGTGCTGGCAGCCGCCCGGCGCTGACCATCCTGCTGCAACATGACGCCGATTTTTTCCACCTCGGTGGCGCTGTTTTCTTGTGCTGTACTCACGAACATCCCCTTGTTTTTATGTGCCGAATTTTATGTACCAAAGCAAGCGGCGATTTTAATCTTTGATTTGATAATCAGTATTTTACCCGGGCGAAATAGGTTTTCTCAGCCGCTTCCAGCGCCTGACGCACGGTCACGATGCCCTGCTCTTCCAGCAGTGGCAAGAGCTTGAGGAAAACCTCGCCGGTCGCCAGCGCGTCCTCCAGCGCGTTATGCCGGGTATCGATCCGTATGCCCAGCCGCTCCAGGATCACATCGAGCTTGTGCGATTCCTGGTTGGGGTGCACCACCGCCGACAGCAACAGCGTATCCAGCACCGGCTGGGTGAAGCGCACGCCGGTACGCTCTTCCTTCAACTGCAGGAAACGCATGTCGAAGGCGGCATTGTGCGCGATCAGCACGGTGTCCTCGCAGAAATTGTGGAAGGCCGGCAGCACCACGTCGATATTGGGCTGACCGCGCACCATGTCGTCGCTGATGCCGTGGATGGGAATGCCCTGCGGTGGAATCGGCCCTTCCGGGTCGACCAGTTGGTTGAAGGTTTCCTGACGCAAAAGCCGGTTGTTGACGATGCGCGCCGCGCCGATCTGGATGATTTCATCGCCCCTAGAGGGTTCCAGGCCGGTGGTTTCGGTGTCGAACACGGTGTAGGCGAGCTCCGACAGCTTGCGGTCGAGGTCGATGGATTTGTCCTCGAACTTGAACAGGTCGAAATCGTAATACTCCGGCCGCCCGGTCGCCCGCCGCTCTTCGGCCATTTCCACACCGGGCATCGCCAGCGGCAGCACGAAGCGGAAATAAGCGCGGTGCGCGGCGCGTTCGCGCTGATACCAGATTTCGCCACCGTGCCGGTCGATCACGTCGCGCAGCGACAAAGGCGAGCTTTCACCCAAAGCCTGCATGCTCTCCATTTCCCAGGAATAGAAGGTTTCCGAGGAAATCGCCTGCCCCACCCAGATCGCGTCGAGATAGACGAGTTTCCCCTCGCAACTGGTGCGGAAGCGCAAATCGCGAATTTCATAATGATCGAGCAGGCGCTCGGCAATGAAAGTGAGCGCGAAAACGAGCGAGAAACTATCGGCCTTGATCCACAGGTTTTCATCCACATCCTCGACCAGCACGACCAGATCGAGCTTGCCTTCGATGCGCCGTTGGGCGGCGCCGATGATGTCGACAGCCAGCACGTCTTCCAGCGGCCAGCGGCTTTTCGACGAGTCCGAAAACTCGCTCAGGGTTGCATCGAGCCGCTGGCTCATCTGCGCCGCTTCATCGTCGACCACCTTGACGAAGCGCTCGCGCAATTCGGCGTCCATGTCCGGGTAGTCGATCAGGTTCGCCACCGCCGCCCGGATGCTGCCTAAAGCGGCGCGGCTGCCTTCGGTCAGCGCATGCAGCGCCTGATCGCGGCGCGCTTCTTCTTCCAGGGTGCGGGTGATGTTGTCCACCGTCAGCACGTAGCCGGTCATCGGGCGCTCGCCCTCCTCCGCGCCGGCCGCGAACACCGGCACCATCTGGATGCGCAGCAACTGCCCGCCGAGCGTGGTGGTGACGAAATTGGCGAGCGGATTCTGATGCTTGGCGAGCCGCTGGTGGATGATTTCGCGCGCATGTTCGACTTGGCTCTTTTCCAGAATCGAGAAGATGGAACGCCCGAGGCCGATCAGCGTGCCGCCGCTGACCGAGGTCGGCCCTTGCGAGAGCGCCTTGAACTGCAGGCGGGCGCGATTGTTGTAGAGCAGGATGCGGCCATCGAGATTGCACACCACCACGGCCTGCGCCAGTTCCGACATGAGCGCCGCCAGACGGTTCTTTTCTTCCTCGACCGAGGCATTGGCCTGGGCGATGCGCGCTTCCACGTCGTCGAGCAGGGCGTCGCGCTGCGCCGCCAGATCGTTGGCCGCTTTCGCCAGTTGCTCGACTTCCGGCGGCCCTTCCTGCTTGACGCGGAAATTGCGGTTGGCCGCCAGCATCATGTGCAACTGCTCCGCCATGCCGAGCAGACCTTCCACGTATTGCTTGAACAATTTGTGCAGCACGACCACGCCGACCACGAAACCGAACAAGGTCATGGAAATCCCCACCGGCAGATGCGGCAGCAAGAGATCGAGCAGTTTCTGGTGCTCGATCTCTTCCATTCCCACCCAGACCAGCAGCACGGTAATCAGGAACGGCCCGGTCATCAGCAGACCGAGCACGGCAATCGCAAGCAGGAAGCGGGCTTTGGCTTTCATTTCGTGAGGGGAAGAGAGAAGGAGGAAGGGGAAAGGGTGTGAACCCGCATTTCACTTTTCACGTGTCACCTTTCACGCCAAAGCCAGCACTTCACGGATGCGGGCAATCAGATCCTTGGTGGAAAACGGTTTCGTCATATAGGCATCGGCCCCCAGCGCCAAGCCCTTGGCCATTTCCGTGTCGCGCCCCTTGGCCGTGAGCATGATGATTTTCAACCCGCTTTGCTGCGGATCGGCGCGCAGCGCCTCGCAGACTTCAAAGCCGGATTTCTTCGGCATCATCACATCGAGCAGGATCAGATCGGGCGAGAACTCGGCCACCTTAGCCAGCGCTTCCTCGCCATCGGCGGCGACGGCCACCGTAAAACCTTCTTTCTTGATGAGAAATTCCAGCGAAATGACGATATTGGGCTCGTCGTCGACGATCAATATTTTTTTCGACATCTTTTTTTAGTCTCCTATCGTTGTGCTTCCGATCCCTGTGCTGGAACCGTGAAAATGAAGGTGGCACCAGCCCCCGGCGCACTTTCGACCGAAAGCTTACCACCAAAGTGTTCGACGATCTGCCGGCTGATCGGCAATCCCAAACCCGTGCCTTGCGGCTTGTCCGTGAGGGTATTGCCCCCCTGGCGGAATTTCTCGAAAACGCTGCGGCATTCCGGCTCGGTCAGGCCCGGACCATTGTCGGCCACGGCCACCCGCACCATGCCCTGCCCCGCGCTCACCTCGACCCTGACCACACCGGCCTGGGCCGCGACGAATTTCACGGCGTTGGACAAAAGATTCACCACCACCTGCATCAGGCGATCACGGTCGGCCAGCACCGGCGGCAGATCCGGCGCGATATTCGCGCTGAGTCGAACCCCTTTGTCCCGATACAAAGGCTCCAGCGCCGCCATGCTCTCGGCCACCACCTCGTCCACCTGCACCACGCCCGTCACCCATTCGGCGCGCCCGGATTCGAGTTTGGCCATGTCCAGCACTTGGTTGATGAGCCGCGTCAGGCGCTCGGTCTCGCTGACGATGATGCCCAGGAAACGGGTGCGCTGGGTAAGTTCCAGTTCCGGGTCTTCATGCAGCATTTCCGACAGGGCGCGGATGGATGTGAGCGGCGTACGCAGTTCGTGGGTCACCGTGGAAATGAAATCGTCCTTCATCCGGTCCAGCTCGCGCAGACGCTCGTTGGCCGCGCGTAACTCGGCGGTCGCCGCTTCCAGCGCCTGCTGCTTTTCTTCCAGCTCGCGGCTGTAGGCACGAATCTGGCTGGCTTCATCGAGAATCTCGAACACTTCTTCCAGACCCAGATCCTCCTCGCGCACCACGCTCGCCACCATGGCGCGCGCGCTGGCCGAACCGATGGCGCCGGCCAGCTCGTTTTCGGCAAATTCGACGAACTGCGCATCCGGTGCCAAAGCGCGCCACTCGGAAACGCCGCGTGTCAGGGCGTAAGTCTGCAACTGCATGCGCGCCCGCGCCGGTCCCAGGAAACGCTCCAGCAGGCCGGCAATCTCGGCGAGCGAGGCATTGCCGCGCCACGGCCGGCTATCCGGCGTCTGCCAGCTATGGCGAAAGACATCGACGAAGGATTCCGCCTGACGCACCTCCATCGCATCCGCCTCGGTCAGGAGCGATACCGTGACATAAGCCAGGCCATTGGCCAGCAGGCTCCACCACAGGCAATGCGAAATCTCATCCAGGCCGCTCAAGCCAAACAAGGCCTGCGCGCGCAACATTTCGAAGCCGAACAAACCGGCCTGCAGAAAACCATCGTCGATCCAGCCCGACTTGGCGAATGCCGGCAGCAGCAAGGTATAGAGCCACACCGCAAACCCCGCCAGCAAGCCGGCCAGGGCACCGGCACGCGAGCCCTGCTTCCAGTACATGCCGCCAAACAAGGCGGGCGCAAACTGGGCGACGGCGGCAAAGGAAATTAGGCCGATCCCCACCAACGCATGCGCCTCACCCGCCGCCTTGAAGTACACATAGCCCAGCAGCAAAACCAGCACGATGGCCAGCCGCCGGATGCCGATCAAAACGCCGGACAAATCCGGGCGCCGCTCCGGATGCAGCCAGTGCGAGCGCAGCAGGATGGGCATCACCAAGTCATTGCAGATCATGGTGGACAAGGCAATCGTCTCGACGATCACCATGCCGGTCGCTGCCGACAAACCGCCGATGAAAACGAACAAAGCCAGCGCCTGCGCGTTTTCCGCCAGCGGCAGGGTGAGCACGAACACATCGGGATTCATGCCGCTGCCAAAATGCAGCATGCCGCCCAAAGCCACCGGCAGCACGAAAACGTTGATCAGCAGCAGGTAAAGCGGAAACAGCCACAGCGCCCGTTTCAGGTGCGATTCATCGACGTTTTCCACCACCAGCACCTGAAACTGGCGCGGCAGAAAAATGATGGCCAGCGCCGACAGCAGGATCATCGCCGCCCAGGCGCTGGCTTTCGGCGTCTGCGGCGTGAGCAGCGCCTGCAATTCCGGGTGCTCGGCGGCGCGGGAAAAAAGATCGGAAAAACCGTCGTACATGCCGTAGGTCACGAACAAACCCACCGCCAGAAAGGCCAGCAATTTCACCAGCGACTCGAAAGCCACCGCCGCCACCATGCCTTCGTGGCGCTCGGTCGCATCCAGATGGCGGGTGCCGAACAAGATGGTGAACGCCGCGAGCACCGCCGCCACCAGCAAGGTGGAATCGATACCGGCCACGCGCACCGCCTGCCCCGGCTGATCGAACAAAACCTCCAGGCTGGCCGCCACCGCCTTCAACTGCAAGGCGATGTACGGCACCACGCCGATCACCGCGATCACCGTCACCAGGCCAGCCAGCCGGGCGCTCTTGCCGTAGCGGGCAGCGATGAAATCGGCAATGGTGGTGATGCGCTGTGCCTTGGCGATGCGCAGCATCTTGACCAGCACGCCCGCGCACAGGAGCATCAAGGTCGGCCCAAGGTAAATCGTCAGGAAGGAAAGGCCGCCCGAAGTCGCCCGGCCGACGCTGCCAAAAAAAGTCCAGGAAGTGCAATACACCGCCAGCGACAAGGCATACACGTTGGCCGAAATGATGGAACGGCCAGCATCCGCCCGGGCATCGCCAAAGCGGGCAATGGCAAACAGCGCGCCCAGATAGAGCGCCGACAGCAAGGCGACCAGCCAGCCCGACAGCATCAGCGTCCCCGATGCTCGGCAATCAGGGCGGCCAGGGCGATCACGCCCGCCCACACCCCGAACAGATACAGCACGACCGCCGGCCAGCCGGCCAGCGAACCCTGCGCCAACCCCAGCAGCGGGTAAGTCAGCAGCACGGCGGAAAACAGGCCAAGCGCCGTCAGGCGCTGGCGTGTCGGGCTACTGCGTCGCATCGCAACCCCTCCTTGAAAAAAATGGCTGGTACGCCAAGCGCACCAGCCATTTGGGCCTGCGGTCCCTTGGGCCGCATGCGAACCGCTACTTTGGCGGCTTCTCGTCTCCTCTTCGCCCCAGTTATGCTTAGCCGCGCAACTGTCGAACGACCGGGTTTTGCCTTCCCGGCAAAACCCGGTGCTGCCATCAGCCCTTGAGCTGCTCCAGGATCGCCGGGTTTTCCAGGGTCGAGGTGTCCTGCGTGAGTTCCTCACCCTTGGCCAGACCGCGCAGCAGGCGGCGCATGATCTTGCCGGAACGGGTCTTGGGCAGGTTGTCGCCGAAACGGATGTCCTTCGGTTTGGCGATCGGGCCGATTTCCTTGCCGACCCAATCGGCCAGTTCCTTGACCAGCTTCTTGGTGGCTTCCGGATCGGTCGGACGGGCACCCTTGAGCACCACGAAGGCGACGATGGCTTCGCCGGTCAGATCGTCCGGACGGCCCACCACGGCAGCTTCGGCCACCAGCGGGTTGGCGACCAGCGCCGATTCGATTTCCATGGTGCCCATGCGGTGACCGGAAACGTTCAGCACGTCGTCGATGCGACCGGTGATGGTGAAGTAACCGGTGTTGGCATCGCGGATGGCGCCGTCGCCCGCCAAGTAGAGCTTGCCCTGGAAGTCGGCCGGGAAGTAGGACTTGATGAAACGCTCGTCGTCGTTCCAGATGGTGCGGATCATCGACGGCCACGGCTTCTTGCACACCAGGATGCCGCCCTGGCCCCACGGCAGTTCGGCGCCGGTTTCATCGACCACGGCGAACTGGATGCCGGGGAACGGCAGGGTGCAGGAACCCGGCACCATCGGCGTCGCGCCCGGCAGCGGGGTAATCATGTGGCCGCCGGTTTCGGTCTGCCAGAAGGTATCGACGATGGGGCAGCGCGAGCCGCCGACGTTTTCGTAGTACCACGTCCAGGCTGCCGGGTTGATCGGCTCGCCGACCGAACCCAGGATGCGCAGCGACGACAGGTTGTAGCTCTTCGGATGCACGGCGGCATCGGCTTCGGAGGCCTTGATGAGCGAACGGATGGCGGTCGGCGCAGTGTAGAACACGGTGGCCTTGTGATCCTGGATCATCTTCCAGAAACGACCGGCGTTCGGGAAGGTCGGCACGCCCTCGAAAACGATTTCGGTCGCACCGCAGGCCAGCGGGCCGTAGGTGATGTAGGTATGGCCGGTGACCCAACCGATGTCGGCGGTACACCAGAAGGTGTCGCTATCCTTGATGTCGAAGGTGTACTTCATGGTCAGGATGGCATGCAGCAGGTAGCCGCCGGTGGAATGCTGAACGCCCTTCGGCTTGCCGGTGGAACCCGAGGTGTAGAGCAGGAACAGCGGATGCTCGGCTTCGACCCATTCCGGATCGCAGGTTTCCGGCTGGCCTTCCAGACCTTCGTGCAGCCAGGAATCGCGCCCGGCAACCATGTTGACTTCCGCGCCAGTGCGCTTGAAGACGATGACGTTCTTGGCCGATTCGCAGCCGCCCAGCGCGAAGGCTTCGTCGGCGATCGGCTTCAGCGGGATGGCCTTGCCGCCGCGGAACTGGCCGTCGGCGGTAATCAGCATGACGGCGCCGGCATCGTTGATACGATCGCGCAGCGATTGCGAGGAGAAACCGCCGAACACCACCGAGTGCGTGGCACCAATACGGGCGCAGGCCTGCATGGCGACGATGCCTTCGATGGTCATCGGCAGGTAGATGACGACGCGGTCGCCCTTCTTGACGCCCTTGCTCTTGAGCAGGTTGGCCATCTTGCAGACCTTGACCAGCAATTCCTTGTACGTGACCTTGGTGACGTCGCCGTTGTCGGCTTCAAAGATGATGGCGACCTTGTCGCCCTTGCCGGCTTCCACCTGACGATCCAGGCAGTTGTAGGACACGTTCAGCTTGCCGTCGGCAAACCACTTGTAGAACGGGGCGTTGGATTCGTCCAGCACCTGGGTAAACGGCTCTTTCCAGCTAATCAGCTCACGGGCGCGCTTGGCCCAGAAACCTTCGTAGTCAGCCTCCGCTTCCGCGCACAGCGCCTTGTAGGCGTCCATCCCGGAAACCGCTGCGTTCTTCACGATCTCTTCGGACGGATAGTAGAACTGCACGGATTCATTCGACATATTTTTCTCCTCTGCGGTACTTCGCACGTGTGTTGAAACAAAAAATCGAACCGGGCAAGCCCGGAATAAATTCAAGCATAACCAAACCGCATACACCGAACCGAAACACCCTCCCTGGCCGGCGACGGACTGGATTACACGACGATATTCTTACAAAGCCCTTACGAAATCACGCTGCGGCGCAGCATTGGCGGGCATGTCCGCGACTTGTCGCTTGGCGCGCATACCCGGAATGCAGCGCCGCCGGCGTGCTAAAATCCGCGCCCTCGCATTCGTGTTCCGCATTTGCATTCCGACCCCGCACGCTGCCAATCAGCGCCCCGCCCTGCCCTTTCACCATGACGAAACTCACAACGAAAAACCTGGAAAACCTGATCTTCGCCAGCCGCTGGATTCAAGCGCCGCTCTACATCGGTCTGATCGTCGCCCAGATCGTGTATTGCTGGCTGTTCATGGTCGAACTCAGCCACCTCGTGCATAACGCTTTCGACAGTTCGCACTTCAGCGAAACCGAAGTGATGCTGGTCGTGCTCGGCCTGATCGACGTGGTGATGATCGCCAACCTGCTGGTCATGGTGATCGTCGGCGGCTACGAAACCTTCGTCTCGCGGCTCGATCTGGACGATCATCCCGACCAGCCGGAATGGCTGTCGCACGTCAATGCCGGCGTGCTTAAGATCAAACTGGCGACGGCCATCATCGGCATTTCGTCGATCCATCTGCTGAAAAGCTTCATCAACGCCGGCAACGTCAGCGAACACACGCTCAAATGGCAGGTCGCCATTCACATCGTATTCCTGCTTTCCGCGCTGGCCATGGCCATTGTCGACAAGATCATGACCCAGACGCTCATCCTGCAACACAACAAGCACCACTAATATAATCATCACTAAAAACGGAGATATTTCATGACTGCCATCAAGCAAGAAGACCTCATCCAGTCCGTCGCCGATGCCTTCCAGTACATCAGCTACTACCACCCGCTCGATTACATCAAGGCGCTCGGCGAAGCCTACGAACGCGAGGAATCGCCGGCGGCCAAGGACGCCATCGCGCAGATTCTGACCAACTCGCGCATGTCCGCCGAAGGACATCGCCCGATCTGCCAGGACACCGGGATCGGCGTCGTCTTCATCAAGATTGGCATGGGCGTGAGCTGGCCGGACGCCACCATGAGCGTGCACGAGATGATCAACGAAGGCGTGCGCCGCGCCTACATGAACCCGGACAACCCCCTGCGCGCCTCGGTGCTGGTCGACCCCGCCGGCGGGCGCAAGAACTCGAAAGACAACACGCCGGCCGTCGTGCATTTCGACATCGTCGATGGCGACACGGTGGACGTCATCTGTGCCGCCAAAGGCGGCGGTTCGGAAAACAAGACCAAGTTCGCCGCGCTCAACCCGTCCGACTCGATCGTCGATTGGGTATTGAAAACGCTGCCCGACATGGGTGCCGGCTGGTGTCCGCCGGGCATTCTCGGCATCGGCATCGGCGGCACGCCGGAAAAGGCCATGCTGCTCGCCAAGGAATCGCTGATGGCGCCGGTCGATATTCAAGACCTCATCGCCAAGCAGAAATCCGGCGTCGAACTCTCGCGCGTCGAGCAACTGCGCCTCGAACTCTACGAGAAGGTGAACGCACTCGGCATCGGCGCGCAGGGCCTGGGCGGCCTCACCACCGTACTCGACGTGAAAATCATGGATTACCCGACGCACGCCGCCTCGCTGCCGATCGCGCTGATCCCGAACTGCGCCGCCACCCGCCACTGCCATTTCCATCTCGATGGCTCCGGCCCGGCCAAACTACCGGTGCCGAAACTGGAAGATTGGCCGGCCGTGACCTGGACGCCCGATCTGAAATCGGCCACCCGCGTCAACCTCGATACACTCACCAAGGCCGAAGTCGCCTCCTGGAAACCGGGCCAGAAACTGCTCTTAAACGGCAAGCTGCTCACCGGCCGCGACGCCGCCCACAAGCGCATCGCCGACATGCTGGCCAAGGGTGAAAAACTGCCGGTCGACTTCACCAACCGCGTCATCTACTACGTCGGCCCGGTCGACCCGGTGCGCGACGAAGTCGTCGGCCCCGCCGGCCCGACCACCGCCACGCGCATGGACAAATTCACCCGCATGATGCTGGAAAAAACCGGCCTGATTTCCATGGTCGGCAAATCCGAACGCGGCCCGGTCGCCATCGAAGCCATCAAGGACAACCAGAGCGCCTACCTGATGGCCGTAGGCGGCGCCGCCTACTTGGTGTCGAAAGCCATCAAGGCCGCCAAGATCGTCGGCTTTGCCGACCTCGGCATGGAAGCCATCTACGAGTTCGAAGTCGAGGACATGCCCGTCACCGTCGCCGTCGACTCCGCCGGCACCAGCGTGCACCAGACCGGCCCGAAAGAATGGCAGATCAAGATTGGGAAGATTCCGCTCAAGGCTTGAGGGTTCTGGACTGCATGAAAAAACCGGCCACATGGCCGGTTTTTTTTGGCTATCACGCCAATAAACCCCAGCACTCAACCGCCCATCGCCAGAAACACACCGCCCGTTCTCACCCCAAAAAAGACACATGCAATGCGCAGTATGGTGCAGTCAGCCTCCAAGCCCTGAGCACACCATGCCGAAACAATCCACTTTCCCACCCCTGCATCTGCGCGGATTTTCACTGATCGAACTCATGGTCGCCGTCGCCATTCTGGCCATCCTCGCCAGCATCGCCGCCCCCGCCATGCAGGACATGATCGTCCAAAGCCGCCTCACCAGCCAGACCAACGAATTACTCAGCGCCGTGCAGTTTGCCCGTGGCGAAGCCATCAAGCGCAACCAGAGCATTCGCCTATGCAGCGCCGACAGCGCAGGAGACACGGCCTGCGGCGGCAACTGGGCGCACTGGGTCGTGCTCAACGCCAACAACACGGTTTTGCGCCAGGGCAGTCTGCCCGGCACCCTGCGATTAAGCAGCACACTCAGCAGCGACACGCTCACATTTCTGCCGACCGGCCTCAACGACGTTACGGTAGGCACCAGCGACTCGCTCGTGCTGTGCTCGCCCACCGGCACCGGCGATACCCGCCGCACCATCACCGTTCGTCTGGCGGGCGGCACCAGCATTGAAAAATCTTCTTCGGGATGCAGTTGAAATGAAAAAACCCATACTCCCCTCGCCGCATCATCAGCGTGGCGTCAGCCTGCTGGAAGTGATGATTGCCGTGCTCATCCTGTCCTTTGGCCTCCTTGGACTAGCCAGCCTGCAGATGACCACGCTGCGTAACAACCAGAGTTCATTCGAGCGCAGCCGGGCCATCATGGCGGTCTATAGCATTGCCGACAGCCTGCGCGCCGACATGAAATCCGATGGCGCGCTCGATATTTCAAAAGGCTTTGCTGCAGCCAAAATCACTGTTTGGAAAAACAGCTTGGCAACCCACTTAGGCGCGAGCGCAACGGGTACCGTGGCATGTACCGCAAGCACGACTACGCCACTCAGCTCTGGCGACATCAACGTTCAGACCTGTACCGTCACCATCACTTGGGACGATAGCAGGGGCGTACAAGGCTCAAGCACACAAACCATGACGACGCAGGTGCGGCTATGAACCCGGTTATGAATTCGACGACCCACAGAAGCAGCGTGAGAAAACCTGAAACCCCGCACGCCAGAACATTCTCCGCCCGCACGATGGCCGGCGTCTCGCTGGTTGAAGTCATGGTCACCCTGGCGATTGGCATGGTGGTGACTTTAGGCATCGTCGGCATCATGGGGCTTAATCAACAGAATCTGCGCATCACCGAAAGCCTCTCCGAATCGCAGGAAAACGCCCGCATGGCTTTCGAACTGATTGCCCGCGATGTGCGCCAGGCGCGCGACACCAGTTGTGGCCCATTGGCGGTGACAAACACTTCCTTCGACGACAGCGACCAATGGTGGGGAGAATGGTGGCCCATCCGTGGTTTTGCCGGTGATGAAGAAACCGATGCTGTCGCAATCGGTGACGGCGAAGACGAACGTGTCGATGGCACCCAAGCATTGCAAATTCAAGGCAGCGGAGAAACGCGCATCATCAAAGCGATCACCGGGAGCAAACTTGAATTACAAACCGCCGCAGACACTCTGAACAATGGCCCAATCATCGTCTGCAACCTGCAAACAGCCAGTTTGCATGTTGCAGACGTTTCCGGCTCCGAAGAAAATGCCATCACAACCGATCCCTTAGTCACTGTCAGCAGCAGCGACGACCCGCAATTCCATGTTTCCCGCCTGACAGCAGTCACTTGGTACATCGGCAACAATGACCGCGCCAATGAAGGTGGGCGCTCCCTCTATCGTATTCGCCTGCAAGCCGACGGCTCCACAGTGACTGAAGAAATCCTTCCTGGTGTAGTCGACATGAGCTTGCGTTACCACGCTCGGGACGCCGCCGATTTCACCAACAGCGTCGCTAACCAGGCCGCCTGGAACGACATTAACGCCATCGAACTCACCCTCACCACAGAAAGCACCCAGCGCAACGTCACCAGCGACGCCGCTGCTGACAGTTCCTACGTCGGCAGCGATGGCCGTATGCGCCGCCAGCTCACCCATGTCATTGCCCTACGCAACAACGCCAACTAGATCATGACCACACATCGCCTCCCCCATCGCACCAGTGCGCCACAGCGGCAACAGGGCATTGCCCTGATTATGGCCATCATTCTGCTCATCATCGCCACCCTCACCGGCCTGGCGGGCATGCGCAACACGTCCTTGCAGGAAAAACTTTCGGCCAATCTCTACGACCGTGCCATTGCTATGCAATCTGCCGAATTTGCACTCAGCGCAGCAGAAAAATGGCTGTTCGAAACAGGACGTGACACCATCACCGGTACCACGACCGTTATCGACTGCACCAAAGCCGACGCCGCCTGCCCTGCCGTCCCTTCCAATACATTCACCACAGACGCGACTAATTGGGTTTCCGTCGCCTTACCGGGCACTTTCAACAAAAGCCTGAGAGCCGGCAACCCGCAATATTTCGTTCAGTATCTTGGGCTGAGGAACAGCGACGCCAACACCGACACCAGCCAATCCGCCAACCAATTGCAAGAGGGCAATACAGGCGTCGGCAACAACGACCTGGACGTAACACAAAACGCCACTTACCGTGTCACCGTACGCAGCAGCACCCCCACCGCCGACAACGACCGCGCCATCGTCGTTCTGACCAGCCTTGTCAAGAGCAACTGATTTTTACTTTTTCCACAGGTGATCGCCATGAACAAACCTGCCTTCCGCCCTCTGATCCATATCCTGGTTGCCAGCCTGGTTTTAAGTCCGATGTCGTCCTGGGCTGGTGTCACAATTGCACAGAAACCGTTATCGGTGGCAGAACCTGTCGCCCCCAACATCATGTTCATCATGGATGATTCCGGCTCGATGGCGTGGCAGCACATGCCGGGAACGACCTCGACATGGAGCGACGATTCGCCTAAAGGGCTACCGTATAAAGACGATCTGGTCGCGGACATTCGACTGCGTGCCAGTAACGTCAACACCCAGTGGTATAACCCGACCATCACCTATGAACCTTGGTTAAAGCACGATGGCAGTTCGTATGGAAACGCAGCCCTTACGGGGGCACTGAAAGACCCATCCGAGAAAACTGAAACAGGCAGTTTTAATTTCCAGAGTAATCGTGCAGAGTGGCCTTCGATCAAAAGAACAGAAACTGGCGAATACTCCTCCAGTTGGCGCTATAGCGGTTTTTATCTCCTCAACACAAATACCAGCGCCACCAACAACCGGAACTACGTACGCTACGAATTTCGTTATGAAACCACTTGTACCCAAACAGAAGACCAGTGTACCCGCTGGTGGGCGAATGGCACCTGCAGAACCTGGAAATATGGTGTATGTATTGCAGAACAAAGCGCCTGGAAAGCACGCAAATTCACGCTGAAAAATGACGGCTCCGATAATGCAAGCACCAATTTAACCCAGCTCGATTGGAGTACGCACGGTGGCCCCGTGCGCACAATCGACGAGGAAATTCAAAACTACGCCAACTGGTATTCCTACTACCGCCTGCGCATCACGATGGCAAAAGCCGCTGCCAGCCGAGTTTTTGCAAAACTGGGAACAGGTTATCGCCTTGGCTACAACACGCTCCATAATCGACAAGACATGAAAATTCCCGTTGCCACTAGCGATGGGCTATTTTCCAGCAGCAATAAAGAAACATGGTTCACAGCCCTGTTCGACACGATCAGCAAAGACGGCACACCATTACGCGAAGCATTGGGGCGAACAGGCGAATATTTCAAGGGCAGCGCCGCAAGCGGCCCTTATGGCCCGGAAGAGGGGACGAAACAATATGCCTGCCGCCAGAACTTCGCCATCATGACGACGGATGGCTACTGGAATGGCAATGCTGCCGGCAATGCCGACGCCAAAAAGGATACCGACAGCACCGATGGCAGCGAGATAACAGGCGTCAAAAGCCAGACATTCACATACAAAGCAGAAGCACCATACCAGGATGCTCGGAGCAATACGCTGGCCGATGTAGCCATGTATTACTGGAAAAATGATTTGCGTACCGATCTGGTAAACAATGTACCCAAAACAGCCAAGAACCCCTCGTTCTGGCAGAACATGCGTACTTTCGGAATTTCGATTGGTGAAAAAGGAACGCTGACACCGAACCAAGCAACGCTGGATGCCATAAAAACCGGCACTCAGACATGGCCAGCTCCGGGGGCCGACAAACAGGAAAACATCGACGACCTCTGGCATGCCGCTGTTAACTCACGCGGTGAATTCATCGTTGCCTCCAATCCTGACGAATTCACCCGCGCCCTCACCAATACCCTGAACGAGATCGCCAACGAAACCAAGAGCGAAGCCAGTGGCGGCGTCAATTCGGCTAATTTGACAGCCAGCACAAAAACCTATTTCAGCCGCTATACCTCCGGCAGTTGGAACGGCAACATCATTGCCTACTCGGTAAACGCAACAACCGGCCTGCAAGACCAGAGCACACCTGCCTGGGAAGCTGAGAAAAAATTACCAGCCCCTGACGACCGGAACATCTACGTCAATGCTGGCGGCGCCGCAAAAAAGTTCTCTCACGCCAACCTGACTGCCGGGCAAAAAACATTCCTGAGCGCAGATCTGGTCAGCTACCTGCGCGGCGATCGCAGCAAGGAGACCGACAAAACCGGCGGCACCCTGCGTGAACGTGCTGGTGTTCTTCCCGCCTTCATCAATTCACAACTGGTTTACGTCGGCGCGCCAACACAAGGGGACTACTACGAAAGATTTGACTCCACCAGCGCTAAAGCCTACGCCGCGTACGCCGACGACCATAAAAACCGCACACCAACGATCTACATCGCCGGCAACAACGGCATGCTACACGCCTTCAATGCTGAAACCGGGGTCGAAACCTATGCCTTCCTGCCCAATAGTTCGATTTCAGCCAAACTGGCCGATTACGCCAATAAAGATTACGGCTCCAATCAAACGACGATTAAACCTCACCAGTACATCCTCGATGGTGAGTTGACGGTAGCCGCCGCTTACCTCGACGGTGCCTGGAAACACATTCTGGTTGGCACTCAGGGCCGGGGCGGCACAGGGGTCTTCGCACTTGATGTCACCGACCCCGCTGACATCAAGTTTCTCTGGGAAAAATCAGCCACCGATAACAGCGCGCTCGGCAACAACTTGGGCAAACCCATCATCGCCCAGGTAGCAGACGGCGACTGGCGGGTCCTCCTCGGCAACGGCCCGAACAGTAACGGCGACAAGGCGCAACTGATCATGTTCAACCTGGAGACCGGGGCCATCACCACCGTCGATACCGGTGCAGGCACGAACAATGGCCTGGCGGCAGTTAATGCCTGGGACAGCGATCAGGACGGTTTTTTCGATACCGCCTACGCCGGCGATCTGCAGGGCAACGTGTGGCGCTTCAAGAACCTGGGCAGCACACCGACCTCTGCCAAACTGTTTGCAGGCAACAGCAAGCAACCAATCACAGCGCAACCCTTGGTTATCAAGAACCAGAAAACCGGGGCAACCTGGGTCACTGTCGGCAGTGGGCGATACTTGAACGCCGACGATCTGGATAGCACAAAATTCGAGACCCAGACTTGGTATGGCCTGCTCGATACGGGCAGCACCATTGCTGCCAGAACCAAACTAAAAGAGCGCCAGCTCCTCGCCTCAGGTGCTGCCAGCGGTGTTGCCGGGCGCACCCTGGAAGCTGGGACTGAAGCAGAAATCACCATGTCCACCACCACCAACCGGGGCTGGTACATTGATTTCAAACTGCCCGCCGACAAAGGGGAACGCATGATGACACCCAATTTCATACTCGGCGGTGCCCTGTTCGGCGTCAGTTTCACCCCCGACGCCAGCGACCCCTGCCAACCCAACGGCACCAGTTCCATCTGGGCGATCAACCCCTT
Organism: uncultured Rhodocyclaceae bacterium; assembly: GCA_900549295.1. GTDB lineage: Bacteria > Pseudomonadota > Gammaproteobacteria > Burkholderiales > Rhodocyclaceae > Azonexus. The sequence continues at coordinate 15,373 of URNG01000002.1, read as the reverse complement.
TACAGGCGGACGCATCAACCAGGGCATCTTCGACATCGACGGCGATGGCAATTTCAACACGTCTGACAAGATCGGCGGCCTCTATCCATCGGTACTGGATGGCATTCCCGCCATCACCAGTGGTGCACCTCCGATTACCGGCAACAGCAAAGACGGCACATTTACCATCCACCTGCCCAACAGCGACATCAAGGGAAAAATCCCGACAGGCCAACCCTCCCGCCAATCCTGGCGCGAAGTGATTAACCAATAAACCGAGATTTACAATATGAAATTGAACATGCCAACCCACCTCCCCCGCCCGGCGACGGGCGGGTTCACCCTGATCGAATTGATGATCGTCGTCGCCGTCATCGGCATCCTGGCCAGCATTGCCGTGCCTTCCTATCAGGAACACGTGCGCAAGAGCTTTCGCTCTCAAGCTCAGTCCTGCATGATGCAAACGGCACACGCCATGGAGCGGCGCTACACCACCAACCTGAGCTACGGAACGGACGACGACGACGACCCCAATCTAGGCTGCGAAACCGAAGGCAATCTGAACAGCCGGTACACGATCACCGTCGGCAATATCGCCGCCAGAACCTTCACCGTCACGGCTCAACCAACAAGTGCGCAAAGCGCCGACAAATGCGGCACCATGACACTCAACCACCTCGGCACAAAAAGCCCGACAACGGCGGGGTGTTGGTAAGAAGAGTTTCATTACCCACAAAAAAAACCGGCTCTCTCATCGAGGCCGGTTTTTTCATATGCGCCGCCATGTCCACTCCATCCGCTGTCGCGCAATGCGCCGAATCGAATAGGTCAGTCAGCGTAGCTGCGTCCTCGATCTGCGAGGTAAACAGCGCTTCCTTGCGCACAGCACTATAGAGGAACCAATCCACCGATGGCACCAACCCCGATACGCCTGACAATCGCGCCAACGCCAATTCCGCCTGCCGATTCAGATCTGCATAGGATTGCGCCGCCAAAGAAGGCTCAACAGGAGGCAGCGGACTGCATGTGCGCCATGTACACCGGCCATGCCCACTCCCTCCGCTGCTACGCAATATGCCATCTGTCCGGTAACGCGAACTGCGTGGGTTTTGTGACAATTGATCCGTCAGGCCACCTTGTGAGCTTTGATCCAGTCCTGCAAGGCTTCATCGATCCGGGTTTGCCAACCCTCTCCCGTAGCGCGGAAGGTTTCCACGACGTTCGGTGACAGGCGGATGGTGATGCGTTCCTTGGTCGGAGCCTTCTATGGTCCACGCTTGCCGCGCTGGCTCAAAGCCGTCAGCCCGGCGTAAGTTTTCTGATCGAAGAATTCACTGGCCGACTTGGCCTGGGCGAAATCTGCTTCAGACCATTCGCGGTTGTCTGGATCGGCGGCAATGCCGGCATCAATGGCCGCAGCCTCAGCTTCGGTCGGCCAGATCGTTTCAGGTTTAAGTTTTGGCATAGCGTTTCACCTTCCGAGGGTTTGCCTTGCGCAGACTGATGATGCGAACCACGGTATCTCGCAGGCAGAAGATCATCACGTAGAGCCTGAGGTCGATATAGCCGGTTGCCTCAAACCGTGTCTCACCATAGCGCCTGCGGTCATCCACGCGAACCACGGCGGTTTCCCACTCGAACCCTTCGACCTCATGAAACTAGACGCCATACTTGGCGGCGTTTTCAGCGAGCTTGTTGGGGTCGTGTTCGTAGTTCACGGGCTGTATTGTGTGTACAAATAAATATCGCGCAAGTTTTGCATGGACCAGTGCAATTTTGACCAAGAGGCAGTTCATGCTAGGCGCGCCAAACAAAAACCGGCCCCTATCGAGGCCGGTTTTTGTTTGGCGCGCCGCCGAGAAAGCGGCGCGTGCGTTCCAGACTTTGCTTAGTGGAACTGCTCTTCTTCGGTCGAACCTGTCAATGCCTTGACGGAAGACGAGCCGCCCTGGATCACGGTGGTCACTTCGTCGAAATAGCCGGTGCCGACTTCCTGCTGGTGCGAGACGAAGGTGTAGCCGTCTTCGCGGGCGGCAAATTCCGGTTCCTGCACCATTTCCACGTAGTGCTTCATGCCTTCGCCGCCAGCGTAGGCCTTGGCGAACTTGAAGGTGTTGTACCAATTGACGTGGATGCCGGCCAGGGTGATGAACTGGTACTTGTAGCCCAGCGCCGACAGTTCTTCCTGGAAGGAGGCGATCTGCGAGTCGTTGAGGTTTTTCTTCCAGTTGAAGGACGGCGAGCAGTTGTAGGACAAGAGCTTGCCCGGGCAGGATGCCAGGACGGCCTGGGCGAATTCGCGGGCGAAGCCGATGTCGGGCACACCGGTTTCGCACCAGACGAGGTCGGCGTAGGGCGCGTAGGCAACACCACGGGAAATGGATTGCTCCAGACCGTTCTTGACGCGGAAGAAACCTTCCTGGGTGCGTTCGCCGGTAAGGAAAGGCTTGTCGTTCTCGTCGTAGTCGCTGGTAATCAGGTTGGCGGCTTCGGCATCGGTACGGGCCAGGATCAGCGTCGGCACGCCCATGACGTCGGCGGCGAAGCGGGCGGAGATCAGCTTTTCGACGGCTTCGCGGGTCGGCACCAGCACCTTGCCGCCCATGTGGCCGCACTTCTTGGCGGCAGCCAGTTGGTCTTCAAAGTGCACACCGGCGGCACCGGCGGCGATCATGTTCTTCATCAGTTCGAAGGCGTTCAGCACGCCGCCGAAACCGGCTTCGGCATCGGCCACGATGGGCAGGAAGTAGTCGATGAATTCCTTGTCGCCCGGATTGACGCCACGCGACCACTGGATTTCGTCGGCGCGCTTGAAGGTGTTGTTGATGCGGCGAACCATCGTCGGCACGGAATCGTAGGCGTACAGCGATTGATCCGGGTACATGGTTTCCGAGGTATTGCCGTCGGCAGCCACCTGCCAGCCGGACAGATAGACGGCTTCCAGACCCGCCTTGGCCTGTTGCATGGCCTGACCGGCGGTAATCGCGCCGAAAGCATTCACGTAACCCTTCTTGGCACCGCCGTTGACTTTCTCCCAGAGCACCTTGGCGCCGCGCTGGGCCAGGGTGTATTCCGGCTGCAGGGAACCGCGCAGACGGACCACGTCGGCAGCGGTGTAGCCGCGCTTGACGTTCTTCCAGCGGGGGTTTTCAGCCCAGTCTTTTTCCAGGGCGGCGATTTGCTGTTCGCGTGTGCTCATGTGTCTTCCTTAATAGTCAGGGTGGGGAATCTCGAAAAGTCGTCGGTATTTCCTCGCCGACGACGTGGGCAGAGTATAGAGCGTTTTTTGCAGAGCAGCAAGACTCTTATATAAGACATAAGACAAAATATTTTCCATAAAAATCAAACTGATATATCCAATATTCCACATCATGAAACGATATTTGCAACAATGAAATGCAGTGCAGCATATGCCGGAATCTCGACTTGTTACAGGTTTGTTTCATCCGCTTGACGCATACCAGCAAACCAGTATTAAATTCGGTAATTTTGAATATTTCAGGTAATTCCAATGAACCTATTCTGGCAACTCTACGACTGGAACGAACGTACCTTCTGGAATTCCTTGACCAAGAAGCTGATGAGTTTCCTGGTGCTTTTCGTGATCGACCTGGGCTATCTGTTCATCTATTACCGCGAAAAACAGGCCATCATGGCCGAATTGGCGCAATCCAACGTCGGGCAGGAAGCCTTGTTACGGGTTGCCGCGGGGCTGGACAATGCCTTGCTCCTGATGATCTGCCTCACGGTGGCGGCCTTGTGCTGGAACGTGATGCAGATTCTGTACATGCGCTTCCTGATCCTGCGCCCGGTGCGCATGATTGCCCAGATTTTTGATGAAATCGGGCGCGGCGAAGGCGATTTTTCGCGCGATCTGCCCACCATCACCCATGACGAATTGCGCACGCTCGCCGAGGCATACAACCGTTTTGCCGACAAGATGCGCGAGATCATCAGCGAAGTGCGCCGCGCCAGCGTCGACATCGCCCGCGAAGCCGTGGTGGTGCGCCGGGCGGTGAACACCACCGCCCGCAGCGCCGATGAACAGGGCGAACTGGCAAAAGCCGTATTTTCGGCCAGCGGCGAGGCAATCCATGCGATCCAGGAGGTTTCGGCCTCTGCCGCCATGATCTCCCACGATACGGAACACAATCTGAGCACGGCGCGCAATTCGCTGGTGGAAATGCAGGATTTCGTCGGCAAGGTGCAGAACGTCAGCGACAAGCTGGCTTCCTTCAATGACACGGTGGGCCAGCTCGCCGAACGTTCCGACAGCATTCGCCAGATCGCCGGGCTGATCAAGGACATTGCCAACCAGACCAACCTGCTTGCCCTGAATGCCGCCATCGAAGCCGCGCGGGCTGGCGAAATGGGGCGTGGTTTTGCGGTCGTGGCCGACGAAGTGCGCAAACTTGCCGAACGGGTCGATGTCGCCACCCAGGAAATCACCGCCAACATCAGCGGCATGACCGATCTGGTCATGGAAACGCAGAAGGAGAACGAAGCCATCAACGTCGATATCACCCAGGCGCGTCAGGTCGTTGAAGATTCCGCTGCCGAGTTCCAGAACATGGTGGGCAATTTCGAGCGCACTGGCGACCAGTTGAACCAGATCGCCACGGCCATGGAAGAACTGACCGCCACCAACGGCCAGGTGCACGATTCCGTGCATCAGGTGCAGACGCTTTCCGTCAATGTCGCCGCCAGCATGGTCGATTCGGGCAAAACCTCGGAAATGCTCAGCCAGGCTGCCGAAAGCGTGCAGGAACTGGTATCGCGCTTCAAGATCGGTCGTGGCGCTTTTGATTTCAACGTCGATCAGGCGCGTAACTTCCGCGACCAGATTCAGGAGCGGCTCACCACGCTCGCCGCAGAAGGCGTGAATATCTGGGATCAGAACTATCAACCTCTGGCACGCACCAACCCGCAGAAATACGAAGTCAGCTACTGCGCCGTCTTTGAGCGCCAACTGCAGCCTTTGCTGGAAGATACCCTGAACAAGCTCAAGGGCGGCATCTTCGCCCTCATCATCGACACCAGGGGTTACGGCGCCATCCACAATCTGAAATTTTCCAAGCCGCTGACCGGCGACTACCAGACCGACCTGCTCGGCAACCGCACCCGCCGCATCTGGGACGATCCCACCGGTCAACGCGGCGCGCACAACACCGCACCGCTACTGGTGCAGACCTATGCCCGCGATACGGGAGAAATCCTGTCGGAAATCAACCTGCCGATCCATGTTGGCGGCCGCCACTGGGGCACGGTGCGCGCGGGCTGCGACAGCCAGGTGTTGCTGGAAAGCTGAAGCGCGAAACTTCAGCCTTGCCGGTACGCATTGCGTGCCAAAACGCCACGCCCCCGCAGGAACGCGGATGGCGCTTCACTACGGGTCGTTGCCTGAATCGCTATGCGGGCATTTGCAACGGCTTGTCCGCCACCAGCACGCCATCCTCGTCGGCATAGAACCATTCGCCGGGATGGAAGGTGACGCCGCCGAAAGTCACCGCCAGATTGCGCTCGCCGATGCCTTTCTTGACGGTTTTTTGCGGGTGGGTGTTGAGCGCCCGCACGCCGATGTCGATGCCGTCGATGTCGGCGGAATCGCGGATGCAGCCATAGACGACCACGCCTTCCCAGCCGTTTTTCTGCGCCAGAATGGCCAACTGGTCGCCGACCAGGGCACAGCGCAACGAGCCGCCGCCGTCGATGACCAGCACCTTGCCGTGACCGGCTTCGTTGAAGATTTCACGCACCAGCGTGTTGTCCTCGAAAATCTTGAGCGTGACGATCTGCCCGGCAAAGGCGGGGCGGCGGCCATAACGCTGGAACATCGGGGCGACCACGCGTACCTGCTTGCCCAGTTCGTTTTCGTAGTGATCGCACAGATCGGGCGTTTTGAAGTTCATGGGAGTTTTCCGGGGTTTGGGGAAATTGAAACGGTTTGATCCGGGGAATCACTCGGCAACGGCAACTTCGCTGGCTTCTTCGGCAAAATCCAGGCGCACCTGACCGTCGGCGTCGACATCGACCGTCACCTTGCCGCCGTTGGCCAAGCGGCCGAACAGCAGTTCGTCGGCCAGCGCCGCGCGGATGCTGTCCTGAATCAGGCGGCTCATCGGGCGTGCGCCCATCAGCGGATCGAAGCCTTTTTTCGCCAGCATTTCCTTCACCGCGTCGGTGAAATGGGCCTCGACCTTTTTCTCATGCAACTGCTCTTCCAGTTGCATGAGGAATTTGTCCACCACGCGCAGGATCACGGCGTGGTCGAGCGTGCGGAAGGAAATGATGCTGTCCAGGCGGTTGCGGAATTCCGGCGTGAACAGACGCTTGATTTCCGCCATTTCGTCGCCGGCTTCCTTCGTGCCGGTAAAGCCCATGCTGGATTTTTGCAGGTCGGCCGCGCCGGCATTGGTCGTCATGATGATGATGACGTTGCGGAAATCCGCCTTGCGCCCGTTGTTGTCGGTGAGCGTGCCGTGATCCATCACTTGCAGCAGGATGTTGAAAATATCCGGGTGGGCCTTTTCGATTTCGTCGAGCAGCAGCACGCAATGCGGTTTCTTGCTGATGGCTTCGGTCAGCAGCCCGCCCTGATCGAAGCCGACGTAGCCCGGCGGCGCGCCGATCAGGCGCGACACGGCGTGGCGCTCCATGTATTCCGACATGTCGAAGCGCTGCAGTTCGATGCCCAGGCAAAACGCCAGTTGCCGCGCCACTTCGGTCTTGCCGACGCCTGTCGGGCCGGAGAAAAGGAAACTGCCGATCGGCTTGCCGGGGCTGCCCAGGCCGGAACGCGCCATCTTGATCGCCTTCGCCAGCGCCTCGATGGCCGGGTCCTGACCAAACACCACGTTTTTCAGATCGCGGTCGAGGTTCTTCAAGGCGCTGCGATCATCCACCGACACGTGCTGCGACGGCACGCGCGCGATCTTGGCGACGATTTCCTCGATGTCGTTCTTGCCTATGGTTTTCTTCTGCTTCGATTTCGGCAGAATGCGCTGCGCTGCGCCGGCTTCGTCGATCACGTCGATGGCCTTGTCCGGCAGGTGCCGATCGGTAATGTAGCGCGCCGACAATTCCACGGCGGAAGTCAGCGCCGTATTGGAATATCTGATGCCATGATGCGCTTCGAAACGCGATTTCAAGCCCTTGAGAATGTCGATGGTTTCGGCAACCGACGGCTCGGGCACGTCGATTTTCTGGAAACGCCGCGACAGCGCGCTGTCTTTCTCGAAAATGCCGCGAAATTCGGTGTAGGTCGTTGCCCCGATGCACTTCAACTGCCCGGAAGAAAGCGCGGGCTTGAGCAGGTTGGACGCATCCATCGTGCCGCCGGAAGCTGCACCAGCGCCGATCAGGGTGTGGATTTCATCAATGAACAGAACCGCATTCGGGTTGCCCTGCAGGACTTTCAGCACCGCTTTCAGGCGCTGCTCGAAATCGCCGCGATACTTGGTGCCAGCGAGCAAAGCGCCCATATCGAGCGCATAAACCTGCGCCTGTGCCAGCACTTCCGGCACATCGCCCTCCACCACGCGCCGCGCCAGACCCTCGGCAATCGCCGTTTTGCCCACCCCGGCCTCGCCGACCAGCAGCGGATTGTTCTTGCGCCGCCGGCACAGTACCTGGATCACCCGCTCCAGTTCGTCATGGCGGCCAATCAGGGGATCGATGCGCCCGGCCAGGGCTTGCGCGTTCAGATTCAGCGTGAATTGCTCCAGCGGCCCGGCTTCCGGTTTGTCGCCACCGCTTCCCGCCCCTTCTTCCGGCGCAGCCTTGGACGGCTGCACCTTGCTGATGCCATGCGCAATGAAATTGACGATATCCAGGCGGCTGACCCCCTGTTTCTGCAAGTGGTAGACGGCGTGCGAATCCTTTTCACCATAAATGGCCGCCAGCACGCTGGCTCCGTTGATTTCCTTCTTGCCCGAAGACTGTGCATGCAAAATGGCGCGCTGCACGACACGCTGAAAACCTAGGGTGGGCTGCGTGTCGTAATCGCCTTCACCGCTCATGGTGGGCGTGTGCTCGGCAATGAATTTGGATAATTCGCGCCGCAACACCTCCGGCTGCGCGCCGCAGGCACGCAGGGCATCGGCAGCGGAAGGGTTATCGACCAGCGCGAGCAGCAGGTGCTCGACCGTGACGAACTCGTGGCGCTTCTGGCGCGCCTCGACGAAGGCCAGATGCAGGCTGACTTCGAGTTCCTGGGCAATCATCAATTCTCCTCCATGAAGCAAGCCAGCGGATGCTGGTGTTGACGCGCAAAAGCGCTGACTTGTTCAACCTTGGTTGCAGCAACGTCGCGCGAAAACACACCACAGGCCGCGCGCCCTTCGTGATGCACTTGGAGCATGATGCGCGTCGCCTGTTCCGTGTCGAGCGAAAAAAACCGCTGCAGGACGACAATGACGAAATCCATCGGGGTGTAATCGTCATTGAGCAAAAGCACGCGGTACATTTTGGGTGGCTGCAGCTTGCTGCGCAGGGCTTCGATCTGCCCGCCTTCAAGAGTTTTGCTGGTCATGGAGGGATTCTAACCATTCCCGGTACACAAAGTGCGCGCTTTCGTCTTGTTTTTGTAGCAAAAAATGCTGCACTGCGGCATTCAATTTTGTTGACGGAAAAATTCAAGTCGCGTAAAAACCTTGCTGTTGGATTCAAATTGCATCGCGGGTGCGCCAAGTGCCGGGGGTGTCGGGATCAAACAGGGAGACGGGGCAACCCGGCAATTCGTTCGTTTTTTGTAGGAAATTAGCACATCATGGCAATCGGTACGGTCAAATGGTTCAATGATTCCAAAGGCTTCGGCTTCATTACGCCGGATGACGGCAGCGAAGACCTCTTCGCCCACTTTTCGGCCATCAACATGAATGGCTTCAAGACCCTGAAAGAAGGCGAAAAGGTGTCCTTCGAGGTGGTACAGGGTCCGAAAGGCAAGCAGGCTTCCAACATCCAGCGCGCCTGATACGCCGCAGATCCGCTCATTCAGAGCCACTGCGCCTCGTAGTTTCTGCTACGAGGCTTTTTTTCGTCTGCCTGCCGCGCAGCCAGCAAAAAAACGGGCGGCAAAAAACCCGGAAGCATCCGGGTTGACGTACCCGAAATACCTGCCGGGTGGTATTACAAATAGCCCGAGCCGAGCAGGCCGTACACGATGAATCCTCCCAGCAGAACAGAGTACGCCGTAGCGACGTAGCGCATCCGCGTCAGATGCCGGTTGAGCGCCGAGCGTAGCAAGGCAAGGTCTTCGCTTCTCTGTTGGTTCGTTCTCTGTTGGTTCGTCATGGCCGTTCTCCTTCAAAAACAACGTACAATTTTCATTGATTTTTTATAAGAAACGCTGCAAAACCGCTTCCCATTTTAGAAAAAACCGCACAAGTTACAAGGAAATTTTCCTGACATCCATAGAGCATTTCTGCATATGGTGTGCAAGGAAAAACGCAAACCTTGAACAGGCAAGGCTTGCGCCGAGCCGTGACGAGAAAATACCCGCTTTACATTACAACTCGAAGACATGCTTCGCGCGCAAAGCCGGCTCACCCCCGGCAATCCGCAGCAGGCGGGCGATGTTGGGATGCTTGCCGGGATGCGCCCGCTCATCTTCCGTATGTTCTGCGAACAGCTCCAACCCCTTTTTCGCTGCCTCGGCGTTGATCAGGCCGTAGGTTTGCAGCAAATGGTTATAGACCGCCAGTGATCCCTGGCTACCGGCCTTGTTCTCGATGCTCGCCACGACCTGCCCTTGCGCATCGAGCAGATTAAGCGCGGCCAGGTGGGAAATTTTGGGCAGCTTTTTCAGATTCTCGGCAAAACTCATGGGGACACTCCAAAAAGAAAAGGCCGGCACAAGCCGGCCGAAAATGCATCAGTAAAAAGCTCAGATGCGCCGGGCGAGTTCGGCAGCCTTGCCGGTGTAGTCCCACGGCGTCAGCTTGAGCAACTCGGCCTTGGCGGCTTCCGGAATATCCAGCGTGGACACAAAAGCCTGCATGCCTTCACGCGAAACGCGGGTGCCGCGGGTCAGCTCCTTGAGTTTCTCGTAGGCATTGGGCACGGCGTAGCGGCGCATCACCGTCTGGATCGGCTCGGCCAGGAGTTCCCAGTTGGCATCGAGGTCGGCCTGCATCAGGTCGGCGTTGATTTCCAGCTTGCCCAAGCCTTTGAGCAGCGAATCGTAGCCGAGCAGCGTGTAGCCGAGGCCGACGCCCATGTTGCGCAGCACGGTGGAGTCGGTCAGATCGCGCTGCCAGCGCGAGATCGGCAGTTTTTCGGCAAGGTGCTTCAAGACGGCGTTGGCCAGCCCGAAATTGCCTTCGGAGTTCTCGAAGTCGATCGGGTTGACCTTGTGCGGCATGGTCGAGGAACCGATTTCGCCGGCCTTGACCTTCTGCTTGAAGAAGCCGAGCGAAATGTAGCCCCAGACGTCGCGGTCGAGATCAACCAAAATGCTGTTGGCGCGGGCGAAGGCGTCGAACAGTTCGGCCAGCGCGTCGTGCGGCTCGATCTGGATGGTGTAGGGGTTGAAAGTCAGCCCCAGCGATTCGACGAAACGCCGGGCAAAACCTTCCCAGTCGTAACCGGGGTAAGCGGCCAGGTGCGCGTTGTAGTTGCCGACCGCGCCGTTGATCTTGCCCAGCAGTTCGACCTGGGCGATGCGGGCGCGGGCGCGCTGGAGGCGGTAAGCGACGTTCGCCATTTCCTTGCCCATCGTCGACGGCGTTGCTGGCTGGCCGTGCGTGCGGCTCATCATCGGGATATCGGCGTAGGCGTGGGCGAGTTCGCGCAGCTTCTCGATAAGCTTGTCCAGCGTCGGCAGCAGCGCCTCGCTACGCGCGCCCTGGCACATCAGCGCATGCGACAGGTTGTTGATGTCCTCCGAGGTGCAGGCGAAATGGATGAATTCACTCACCTTGGTGACTTCGGCATTGCCCTTGGTGTTTTTCTTGATCCAGTATTCCAGCGCTTTCACGTCGTGGTTGGTGACGGCCTCCTCAGCCTTCACCTCTGCCGCCTGGGCCGGGCCGAAATTGGCGACCAGCGCATCGAGTTCGGCAATCGTGGCCGCCGAGAACGCCGGAATTTCAGTGAAATGCGGTTCAGCGGCGAGCGCTTTCAGCCATTCGATTTCCACCTTGAGGCGGGCGCGAATCAGGCCGAATTCGGAGAAATGCGCGCGCAAGGCGTCGACCTTGCCGGCATAGCGGCCATCGAGCGGGGAAATTGCAGTCAGGGGATTGAAATCCATAACACGTCCTTGTTGTATAAGCCGCAGCAAATGAAGCCTGCCATTCTAACCGGCAGGCCGGGGGACAGGCCATAGGCTATAATGCGCCTCCCGCATTCCCGAGCCTGTAATGAAGCTGATCGGAACCCATACCAGCCCCTACGTGCGCAAAGTGCGCGTCGTTCTGGCCGAGAAGAAAATGGATTACGACTTCATCGTCGAATCGCCCCGCGAACCCGGCAGCACCCTGCTCGACATCAATCCGCTGGGTCGCGTCCCCACCCTGGTGCTGGATGACGACACGCCGCTCTTCGATTCGCGCGTAATCGTCGAATACATCGACAACATCACGCCCAACAACAAGCTTTTTCCTGCGCCCAACCGCGAGCGCACGGAAATCAAACGCTGGGAAGCCCTGGCCGATGGCCTGTGCGAAACCGCGATCAACATCGTGCTGGAAAACCGGCGTCCGAAAAAGGAACAGAGCACCGACTGGATCGCCCGCCAGCAGGAAATTCTTGCCCGCACCCTGCGCTTCATGGAAAGCCAGTTGGGCGACAAGAGCTTCTGCATGGGGACGCATCTTTCCTTGGCCGACATCGTCGTCGGCGTCGCCTTGGGCTATCTCGATCTGCGCTTCCAGAGCATGAATTGGGCAGAACACCACCCCAACCTCGCCCGCCTGCACGAAAAACTCCAGCAACGACCGTCCTTCATGGAGACGGTGCTGCACGACTGAACATTCAGCGCTGAGTTTTCAACGGATCACCCCGCCGCCAAGACAGACGCGGCTTTCATAAACAACGACCGATTGCCCCGGCGTCAGCGCCCATTGCGGCTCGGCAAAGTAGAGGCTGCATGCTTCCCCGTCGACGCTGACCAGGTGGCAGGTCTGGTCGGCAGTGCGGTAGCGGGGTTTGGCGGTATAGACCCAATTGGTGCGCGGGGTCTGGCCGGCAATCCAGTTCAGTTGCTCGGCGACCAGTTCGTTTTTCAGCAGCGCCGGATGATCGTGGCCTTGCACGACGTAAAGGATATTCTTCTCCATGTCCTTGCCCGCCACGAACCAGGCATCGTGCTCGCCGCCCCCGGGCTGGCCTTTTTCCTTCAGGCCACCGATGTGCAGCCCCTTGCGCTGGCCCAGCGTGTGGAACATCAGGCCGTCGTGCGCCCCCAGCACCTTGCCGTCGTCCAAGCGGCGAATCTCGCCCTGCCTGGGCGGCAGGTAACGGGCGAGGAACTCCTTGAACGGGCGCTCGCCGATGAAGCAGATGCCGGTTGAATCCTTTTTCACCGCCACGTGCAGCCCCGCTGCCTCGGCCATCTTGCGCACCTCGCGCTTGTAGAGATCGGCCAGCGGAAACAGCGTTTTGGCAAGCTGCGCCTGGTTCAACCGGTAGAGGAAATAGCTCTGATCCTTGGTGCCATCCTCGGCTTTCAGCAGCTGGAATTTGCCGTCGAATTCGCGCACGCCGGCGTAGTGGCCGGTGGCGATCCTGTCGGCGCCCAGCTTGATGGCGTGGTCGAGGAAAGCCTTGAACTTGATTTCCGAATTGCACAGCACGTCCGGGTTCGGCGTGCGCCCGGCCTGATATTCGCGCAGGAATTCGGCAAAGACGCGCTCGCGGTATTCGGCGGCGAAATTGACCACTTCAACGTCGATGCCGATCTTGTCGGCGACGCTCATCACGTCGATCAGATCCTGGCGCGAGGAGCAATACTCCTCGGTGTCGTCGTCCTCCCAGTTCTTCATGAACAAGCCGATGACGTTCCAGCCCTGCTCCTTCAACAGCAAGGCGGCAACCGAAGAATCCACGCCGCCAGACAACCCCACCACCACCGTTTTCCTAGACATCAGGCCCCGCCCCTTTCTTCCAATCGGCCAGCGGCAGGATCACCGCTGGCTCACCATTATTCACGAACCAGCTATCGACGACGAAACGCCGATTTTCACCGGCACTCTCGCCGGCATTTGCGTCCGAATTTCGTTCCGCATCTTTTTCCTCGATCACCGCAGACCAGTGACTCGGGAAAATCCCCAGAAAATACCGCACTTGCGGCACCAGAACGGCATGCCAACGCAACATGCCCGCATTTTCAAGCATGTTCAAAAGACGCGTGGTCGAGGTGGAATGATCGATGCAATCCATTTTTCCCGGCACGTGGCCATCGGCGTAATTGCCGGCGCGGTCGTTTCTGACTTCCGATTGTTCTCCGGCCCAGCGATACAAACGTCCCATCGCTTCAGCCAGACGTTCCCTCTCTGCTGCCGCATCGTTCGCACCGGCCAGCAGGCGGCGGATTTCACCCAAACGCTCTGCCGGGTACACGATTTCCGCCTGCGCCACGCAGGAATAGCCGTGGCAGATACTCACCCACGCATCGGCCCCGACCGGCAGCGTCATCACCGCTGCCAGCGCTGCGCACACATACCGTCTCAAGCCCAATGCACCAGCAATTCCAGCGGATAGCGCCGCCCGGCCAGATAATCGTCGCAGCAACGCTGCACCAGCGGACTGCGATGGCGCGCGGACTGTGCCTGGATTTCCGCCAGACTCAGCCAGCGCGCTGCCACGATGCCGGTATCCAGCGCGCGCGGCAGCGCCTCGCCCAGCAATTCACCGGCAAAGGCAAAACGCAGATAGGTCAGGTCCTTGGCCGGATGCCGCCATTGATACACGCCGACCAGCGCCGTCGGACGAAACGGGTAGGCCGTTTCCTCCAGGGTTTCGCGCACCACGGCGTCGAGCAGCGACTCGCCCGCTTCCAGATGGCCGGCAGGCTGATTGAAGGCCAAGCCGGTTTCGGTTTCTTCCTCGACCAGCAGGAACTTTCCGTCGCGCTCGATCACGGCGGCCACGGTGACATGAGGTTTCCAGACCATACCCGGCAAATCCGCAAAAGGCGTTATTCTAGCCGCTGATTTCGGCTAGAATTCCCCGTTTCAACGAGAGTTTCACGGAGAGTTCCACCATGTCCATGTCGGATCGCGACGGTTTCATTTGGCAGGATGGCAAACTCGTGCCCTGGCGCGAGGCAACCACCCACGTTCTCACCCACTCGCTGCACTACGGCATGGGCGTTTTCGAAGGGGTGCGCGCCTACAAGACCGAATCCGGCACGGCGATCTTTCGCCTCAAGGAGCACACCGAACGCCTGTTCCGCTCGGCCCACATCTTCCAGATGCAGATGCCCTACAGCGCCGAGGAACTCAACGAGGCGCAGAAGGAAGTCATCCGCGCCAACAATCTCGAATCCGGCTACCTGCGCCCGCTCGCCTTCTACGGCTCGGAAAAGATGGGCGTCTCGCCCAAGGGCGCCAAGGTGCACGTCATCATCGCCGCCTGGCCCTGGGGCGCTTATCTGGGCGAGGACGGCATGCAGCGCGGCATCCGCATCAAGACCTCCTCCTACACCCGCCACCACGTCAACATCACGATGGTGCGCGCCAAGGCGTCCGGCAACTACATGAACTCCATCCTTGCCAACAACGAGGCGCTGGGCGACGGCTACGACGAGGCGCTGCTGCTCGATCCGGAAGGCTACGTCTGCGAAGGCGCCGGCGAGAACATCTTCATCGTCAAGCACGGCAAGCTGTACACGCCGGATCTCACCGCCTGTCTGGAAGGCATCACCCGCGCCACCGTCATGCAGTTGGCGCGCGAGATGGGCGTCGAAGTGATCGAAAAACGCATCACCCGCGACGAAGTCTATTGCGCCGACGAAGCCTTCTTCACCGGCACCGCCGCCGAAGTGACGCCGATCCGCGAACTCGACAACCGCCAGATCGGCCCCGGCCATCGCGGCCCGATCACCAAGGCCTTGCAGGAAAAATACTTCGACGCCGTTTATGGCCGCTCGGCAGACCACGCCGACTGGCTGGCCTACGTTTGATCGCGCAGGAGAACCGCCATGTCCGACCCGCAAAAAACCGCCGTCACCGCCCACGATCTGCCGCTGTACTGCCCGCCGCCGAACGCGCCGCTGTGGAGCCAGCACCCGCGCGTCTTTCTCGACGTGCTGCACGAGGGCGAAGCGGTCTGCCCCTATTGCAGCGCCAGATATGTCTTTACCGGCGAACAGCCCAAGGGGCATCACTGAACGGCATGTTGCCAGACGACGGCGGGGCCGGGGGCCCCCCGTTTTTTCTTGATGCTGTCGTAG
>URNG01000001.1 GCA_900549295.1 uncultured Rhodocyclaceae bacterium | reverse complement strand
GCAATTGACCGGGCTCCCCCCCCGCCCCCCCCCCGCCCCGCCGTCACGGCTGGCAGGCGGTGCCGCTGGCACAGGAGGACATCGCCTTCCTGCAATACACCGGCGGCACGACCGGCGTTTCCAAGGGCGCGATGCTGACGCACGCCAACATCGCCGCCAACGTCACCCAGGCCTATAGCTGGATTCGTCCGGTGGTGCACGAAGGGCAGGAATTCATCATCACCGCGCTGCCGCTCTACCATATCTTCGCCCTGACGGCGAACTGCCTGACCTTCCTGATGATCGGCGCGCGCAACCTGCTCATCGCCAACCCGCGCGACATTCCCAATTTCATCAAGGAATGGGACAAATACCCGGTCACCGTGGTCACTGGCGTGAATACGCTCTTCAATGCGCTGCTCAACCACCCGGATTTCGCCAAGCTCGATTTCTCCACCATGAACGTCACCCTGGGCGGCGGCATGGCGGTGCAGGCGCCCGTGGCCGAGCACTGGCGGCAGGTGGTCGGCGTGCCGCTGCTGCAAGCCTACGGACTGACCGAAACCAGCCCGGCGGCCACCATCAATCCGCTCGACATGAAGGAATTCAACGGGGCCATCGGCCTGCCGATTTCCTCCACCGAGGTGTCCATCCGCGACGACGACGGCAACGAAGTGCCGGTCAATCAGGTCGGCGAAATCTGCATTCGCGGCCCGCAGGTGATGAAAGGCTACTGGAACCGCCCGGACGAAACCGCCAACGTCTTCCACCCGGACGGTTTTCTGCGCACCGGCGACATGGGCTACATCGACCCGCAGGGCTTCGTGTTCCTGGTCGACCGCAAGAAGGACATGATCCTGGTCAGCGGCTTCAACGTCTATCCCAACGAAGTCGAGGAAGCCGTCGCCATGCACCCCGGCATCATCGACGTGGCCGCTATCGGCGTGCCGGACGAGCGCGCCGGCGAGGCGGTGAAGATTTTCGTGGTGCGCAAGGACCCGCGCGTCACCGAAGCCGAACTGATCGAGCATTGCCGCCACGTGCTGACCGGCTACAAGATTCCCAAGTACATCGAATTCCGCGACGACCTGCCGCGCACCAACGTCGGCAAGATCCTTCGCCGCGCCCTGAAAGAAGGAGCCTGACCCCATGCCCATCCCCGCTTCGCTCAACAAGAACCTGAAACTGCCGGTGATCTGCGCGCCGATGTTCATCGTCTCCAACCCGGAACTGGTGATCGCCCAGTGCAAGAGCGGCGTCATCGGCTCCTTTCCGGCGCTCAACGCCCGCCCGGAAAGCCTGCTCGACGACTGGCTCCTGCGCATCAAGCGCGAACTCGCCGCCGCCCCGGCTGCCGCGCCGTTTGCCGTCAATCAGATCATCCATCCGTCGAACACCCGCCTCGAACACGACATGGCGCTGTGCGTGAAGCACGAGGTGCCGCTCATCATCACCAGTCTTTCGGCACCGACGCAGATCGTGCCGCTGGTGCATGGCTACGGCGGCCAGGTGTTCCACGACGTCATCAGCGTGCGCCATGCCGAAAAAGCCATCGAAGCCGGTGTGGACGGCCTGATCCTGGTCTGTGCCGGGGCCGGTGGCCACGCCGGCACTTTGAGTCCGTTCGCGCTGGTGAGCGAGATCCGCCAATTCTGGGACGGCCCGATCGCGCTCTCCGGCGCCATCAGCAATGGCGCATCCATTCTCGCCGCGCAGGCCATGGGCGCCGATTTCGCCTACATGGGGACGCGCTTCATCGCCAGCCGCGAGGCCAACGCGGTCGAAGCCTACAAGCAGGCGGTGGTCGATGCCGCCGCCAAGGACGTGGTGTATACGCCGTATTTCACCGGCGTGCACGGCAACTACCTCAAACAGAGCATCCTCGCCGCCGGCCTCGACCCGGAGAATCTGCCGGTGCGCGACAAATCGGCCATGAATTTCGGCGCCTCCAGCGAGGCCGGGCCGAAGGCGTGGAAGGACATCTGGGGCGCCGGGCAAGGCGTCGGCACCATCGACGCCGTGCGCCCGGCCGCCGAGATCATCGCCGCCCTGCATGCCGATTACCAGCGCGCCAAGGCGGCGCTGTGCGCCTCCCCGTTCTGAATTTCACGTAACTGACCAATAACCCATACCAAGGAGACATTGAACATGAGCGACTATCGCGCCCCGATCAAGGACATGCGTTTCGTCATGGACGAAATCGCCGGCTTCAAGGAACTCTCGCAACTGCCGGATTTCGCCGAAGCCACGCCCGACCTGGCCGACGCCATTCTCGACGAAGCCGCCAAATTCGCCGGCGAAATCATCGCCCCCCTCAACCGTATCGGCGACCAGCAAGGCTGCAAGCTCACTGCCGAAGGCGTTACCACGCCGCCCGGCTGGAAAGCCGCCTACGATCAGTACCGCGAAGCGGGCTGGAACGGCATCACCCTGCCCGCTGAGTTCGGCGGCCAGGGCCTGCCCAACACCCTGGGCATCGCCGCCAAGGAAATGCTGTGCGCCGCCAACATCTCCTTCAGCCTCGGCCCCTTGCTCACCACCGGCGCGGTCGAAGCGCTGCTCACCTGCGCCAGCGACGAACTGAAGGCCGTGTATTTGGACAAGATGGTGTCCGGCGAATGGACGGGCACCATGAACCTGACCGAGCCGCAGGCCGGCTCCGATCTGGCGCTGATCCGCTCGCGCGCCGAACCGCAGGCCGACGGCAGCTACCGCATGTTCGGCCAGAAAATCTTCATCACCTACGGCGACCACGACATGACCGACAACATCGTGCATCTCGTGCTGGCCCGCTTGCCGGACGCGCCGCCGGGGGTCAAGGGCATCTCGATGTTCCTGGTGCCGAAGTTCCTGGTCAATGCCGACGGTTCGCTCGGCGTGCGCAACGACGCTTACTGCGTGTCGCTCGAACACAAGCTCGGCATCCACGCCAGCCCGACCTGCGTCATGGCCTATGGCGATAATGGCGGCGCCGTCGGCTGGCTGCTCGGCGAAGCCAATCGCGGCCTCGAATACATGTTCATCATGATGAACGAAGCGCGCCTGGGCGTCGGCCTGCAAGGCGTGGCGCTCGGCGAGCGCGCCTACCAGCAGGCGCTGGCCTACGCCCGCGAACGCAAGCAGGGGCGCGACGCGCTGACCGGCGAGGCGCTGGTGTCCATCGACAAGCACCCGGACATCCGGCGCATGCTGATGCTGATGAAATCGCGCGTCGAAGCCGCCCGCGCCCTCACCTACTACACCTCCGGGCTGCTCGACCGCGCCAGCCACCTGGCCGATGCGGACGAGCGCAAGAAAGCCCTCTACCTCGCCGAATTCATGATCCCCATCGTCAAGGGCGGCGGCACCGAAATGGGCATCGAAGTCACCTCGCTCGGCATCCAGATTCACGGCGGCATGGGCTTCATCGAAGAAACCGGCGCGGCGCAGCACTGGCGCGACGCCCGCATCACCACCATCTACGAAGGCACCACCGGCATCCAGGCCAACGACCTCCTGTTCCGCAAGCTGATGCGCGACCAAGGGGCCACCGCCAAACTCGTTTTCGGCGAAATCTACGGCACGGTGAAAGCGTTGGGGGCCAGCGGCAAACCCGAACTCGCCGGCATCGCCCAGAAATTGGGCGTGGCACTCAAGATGTGGACCGACACCACCGAATGGCTGGCCGAAAGCGCCAAGGGCGGCTACGGCCCGGTGCTGGCCGCCGCCGTGTCCTACCTCGAGCTCGCCGTCGTCGTCTGCAACGGCTGGATGATGGCCAAGGCCGCGCTCGCCGCCAGCACCCATCTCGACACGGGCGAAGGCGACCAAGCTTTCTACCGTGCCAAACTCGCCAGCGCCCGCTTCTATGCCGACCAGATGCTGCCGAAGGCGATTGCCTGCGCGGAAACGGTCAAGGCCGGCGACAGCGGCTGTCTGGCCCTAGGCGACGCGCTGTTCGCCGCGTAAACCATCATGCCCCCTCTTCCCTCACGGGAAAGGGGGCCGCAGGCAAAATCAGACCATCGAAAACATATTGGTCCGGGGCGATGCCCCGGACAAAATCCCTGATGCCGCCGCCCTGTCCCAACAACGCCCCCGCCTGGGTCATGGCCCCAGGCCCGCAAGTACACAGCGCGTGGGTTCCGATGCGATAAACCAGCCGGAACCCAAAGCCAGTCAAAACAAAAAAGCCTCGAAACCGCTTGGTTTGCGAGGCTTTTTTCAGGGCCGAAGCCGAAGATACTGAAACGCTCAGGCGGCGGTAACGCCCAGCGCCTTGATCTGTGCCGAGAGGCGGCTCTTGGTGCGGGCCGCGGCGTTCTTGTGCACGATTTTCTTGTCGGCGATGCGGTCGATCACCGACACCGATTCCTGGAAGACGCCTTGGGCGGCGGCTTTGTCGCCGGCGAGGATCGCCTTGCGCACGCGCTTGATCGCGGTGCGCAGGGTCGAACGCAGGCTTGCGTTATGGGCGCGCTGCTTGTCTGCTTGACGTGCGCGCTTGCGGGCTTGTGCGCTATTGGCCATGAATGAAATCCAAAAGGTGAAGAATCAAAGGCGCGGATTCTAGCGCGAAATCCTGCTCCCGCGCAAGTGCCATGCAGGAAAATCCGGGCCTCAAGACCGCCACGGTTTTGGCCTGCCGCAGTCGGCAGGATTCGTCAAACCCACCCGAAGCTCCTACAATACGCTTTCCTTGCAACGGAGAACAACCATGAAGGGCGACAAGAAAATCATCGACATCCTTAACGAACTGCTGGCCGGCGAACTGACGGCGGTGGATCAATACCTGCTGCACGGCGAAATGTACGCCGACATGGGGTTGAACGTCCTGGCCGAGAAGTCGATCCACGAATCCGACCACGAGCGCCAGCATGCCCGCGCCCTGATCCAGCGCATCCTGTTCCTGGAAGGCAAGCCGAATCTGGCCAAGCGCGAGGCTCTGAAGGTCGGCAAGACCGTACCGGAGATGCTGAAAGCCGATCTCGACGTGGAATACAAGGTCGACGGCGACCTGAAAAAAGCCATCGTTGCCTGCGAGAAGGCCCAGGATTTCGTCACCCGCGACATGCTGAAGATCCAGCTCGAGGACACCGAGATAGATCACGCCTACTTCCTGGAAAAGCAACTGCGCCTGATCGAGTTGACCGGCCTGCAGAATTACCTGCAAAGCCAGATGGGCGGCTCGGGCAGCGCGGCATAAGGAGCCACCATGAAAGGCGACAAGAAGGTCATCGAAGCGCTCAACAAGGTGCTGAAAAACGAACTGACGGCGATCAACCAGTATTTCCTGCACGCTCGCATGTTCCGCAACTGGGGGCTGGAAAAGCTCAACGACTACCAGTACAAGCAGTCGATCCGCGTCATGAAGGAAGCCGACGAACTGATCGAGCGCGTGCTGTTTCTGGAAGGGCTGCCCAATCTGCAAAACCTGGGCAAGCTGCTGATCGGCGAAAACGTGGTCGAATGCCTGCAGGGCGATTTGCAGTACGAGCAAACGATCCAGCGCCCGCTGCTGATAGAGGCCATCGCCCTGTGCGAAGAAGCCAAGGATTACGTCAGCCGCGAACTGCTGGAAGACCTGCTGGAACACTGCGAGGAAGCCATCGACTGGCTGGAAACGCAGCACACGCTGATCGGCGACGTGACGCTACCCAACTACCTGCAGGCGCATATGGCAGCGAGCAAATAAGCCTCAAAACCTTACTTGAGAGGCTGATTTCTCAATAAGTTAACGCTCCTGCAGCACCCATAAAAAACCCGCAGCCGAAAAACGCTGCGGGTTTTTTCGTGCTGAAAAACCGTTCAGTGCTGGCCGTGCCGCACCGGCTGCTGCATGGCCTTGCCGGCCATCATGTTGACCACCTTGGCGTCGACCTGTTTGCTGCTGCCGTCATCGAAGCCCAGGGTGATGGGGACGATCTGGCCTTCGGTCAGCGGGGCTTTCATGTCGATCAGCATGACGTGCAGGCCGCCCGGCTTGAGTTCGGCCTGGCCCTTGGCCGGAATGTCGATGGACGGCACCTGGCGCATGCGCATGACGCCCTTGTCGTTGATGTGGTTGTGCAATTCAGTGAGGTTGGACGTGGGATTTTCCGCCTTCACCACCTTGACCGGGATGTCGCCGGTGTTGCGGATCACCATGAAGGCACCGGTGGCCGGGGCATTGGGCGGCGCGAGGCGGACATAAGGCTCGTGCACCTCGACTTGATCCGCCGCGCCGGCAAAGGCGGCCAGAGACAGGAACAGGCCGGAAACGAGAACGCTCAAACGCTTCATGAAAGACTCCTTTTACGGGTTTAGATACTGACGAAGAATGGCCGCCACGTCCTCCGGCGGCGTGCCGTGGGCAATACGCGCGCGTACCCGGCCATCCGGGCCGACCAGGAAGGTGTCGGCGGAATGATCCATGCTGTAGGCACCGCCGGGGCCATCTGCGGGCTGCTTGCTATAGAACACGCCGTAGCGTTTGGCAATTTCGGCGATTTCCTGCGGGGTGCCGGTCAGGCCGACGGCTCCGGCGTCGAAAAAGGCGAGATAGGTTTTGAGATGCTCCGGCGTATCGCGTTCGGGATCGACCGAAACGAAGAGCACGGCGACTTTCCCGCGCTCCGCCGCCGTAAGCAGTGAAAGGCTGTCGGACAGGGTGATGAGCGTGGTCGGGCAAATGTCCGGACAGAAGGTGTAGCCGAAATAGAGCAACACCAGACGCCCCTGGTAATCGGAAAGCGCAACCGGGCCGGCGGCGGATTGCAGGGTGAAATCGCCACCCGACGGCAAGGTGGTCGGGCGCAACGGCGGCTGTTTTTCCGGGTGCCAGAACACCGCCAGCGCGGCGATCAGCAAGGCCACGGCAACGGCCAGCAGGACGAGAAGACGCTCGTTCAGCCGTTCTTTCGACCTTGGTTCTTTCAACATTTGCCCTTGCGACACTTCACTCGCCCGTCACGAAACGAAACGGCACGGCAATGCGCGTCTTGCCGGTTTCCGCCAGCACCGTCGCCTGCCAAGTCATGCGCCCGGTCACGCACACCGGCAGGGTCGCTTCGCCCTTGAACACGCCGGGAGCCGCCTGTTGCAGCATGGGGCGGTTATAGCCCATGTCCATGTCGACGCCGGAAAAATCGATTTCCACCTGCTCGGCCCCCGGCATGTCCACCGTCACGGCAAACGGCTTGACCAGGGGAATGGGCTGCGTGCCGACGGAAAGCTTCAACTCGCCGCCTTCCGGCAGCGCGACGGCACAGGCGGTTTTCTGCAAATCGCAGGCAGGATCGGGTTCCAGCGTCAGGTCGGCCTTGGGCAGCAGGATCGGGGACAGCTTGTAGCCGATCAGCACGACCAGCGCGATCAGCAACACTCCCACGACGTCGAGCAGAATTTTTCTATTCACTGTTTTCTTTCCGAAGGAAAAACGCCACATCGAACCGCCGCGCCGCCTTTCCTGTTCTCGTCACGGATTGTGGCATGGGCGGCGGGCGGCTGTTTGCGGCAAATTGTCGCACCCGCCGCGCTCAAATCAGGCCCGGCGCACCCCGACCACGCCCTGCACTTCGTGAATCAGGCCGAGGGTACGCTGCAGCTGGCGCAAATTGCTGATTTCAACCGTGAAACTCATGTGCGCTTCGCCCTGGCGCGACTGCGTATTGACGCCGACGACGTTGAGTTTTTCGCGGGTGAAGATTTCCGAAATGTCGCGCAGCAGGCCCTGCCGGTCGTGCGCGTCCACTACGATGTCGCAGGCGAATACGCCGGTGGTTTCCTCACCCCAGTCGGTTTCGATCACCCGCTCCGGGTGCAGCGCGGCGAGGTTGGCGAAATTCGGGCAATCGGCGCGGTGGATGGAAATCCCCTTGCCGCGCGTGATGAAGCCGAGAATCTCATCGGGCGGCGCCGGTTTGCAGCAGCGCGCGAGCTGCGTCAGGAGCTTGTCGACGCCGACGATCAGGATGCCCTGATTGCCTTCCACCGGCTTGCGCGGGCGGGTCGGCACGGTGTCCGGCACCAGATTGTCGAGCGCCGCGTCGCCGCGCAGCGCGAGCTGCAACTGGCGCTGGCCAAGTTCGCCGCGCGCCGCCGCGATGTAGAGATCGTCGGCCTTGGCGAAATCCATCTTGCGCGCCAGATCGTCGATGTTGGCCCCGGTCTGGCCGGCGCGCTGCAACTCCTTGGCGATCAGGGCGCGCCCTTCGCTCAGGGTTTCTTCCAGCGCCTGATGGGCAAACCAGTTGCGCACCTTGATGCGGGCGCTCTTGGTGTGGATGTAGCCTTGGGCGGGATTCAGCCAGTCGCGCGACGGGCCGCCCAGCTTGACAGTGACGATTTCCACCTGCTGCCCGGTTTCCAGAGGCGTGTTGAGCGGCACCAGTTGCCCGTCGACCTTCGCGCCGCGGCAGCGGTGGCCGAGGTCGGTATGCACGCGGTAGGCAAAATCGACCGGCGTCGAGCCGGAGGGCAGATCGACCACGCGCCCCTGCGGCGTCATCACGTAGATGGTTTCGTCGAGCGCCGCCTGCTTGTAGTGCGTCACCCAGTCGGAACTGGCGACTTCGTTCTTCCAGGTGAGCAGTTGGCGCAGCCAGGCGATCTTTTCGTCGTAGGCGTCCGCCCCCGGCGCTTTGGAGCCTTCCTTGTAGCGCCAGTGCGCCGCCACGCCGAGTTCGGCGTGGCCGTGCATTTCGTGGGTGCGGATCTGGATTTCCAGGCTGCGCCCGTCCGGGCATTGCACGGCGGTATGCAGGGAACGGTAGTTGTTGCCCTTGGGCTTGGAGATGTAATCGTCGAATTCCTTGGGAATCGGCGTCCACAGGTTGTGCACGATACCCAGCGCGGTGTAGCAGTCCTTCACGTCATTGAGGATGATGCGCAGCGCCCGCACGTCATAGACCTCGGCGAACTCGACGCCTTTCTTGCGCATCTTGTTCCAGATGCTGTAGATGTGCTTGGGGCGGCCGTAGATTTCCGCCTCGTGGATGCCGGAAGCCTCCAGCTCCTCGCGCACGCGGGTCACGGCATTGGCGATGAATTCTTCGCGCTCGCTGCGCTTTTCGTCAAGCTGCTTGGCGATCGAGCGGTAGATGTCGGGATGCAGGAAGCGGAAGGACAGATCTTCCAGCTCCCACTTGAGTTCCCAGACGCCGAGCCGGTTCGCCAGCGGCGAATAGAGTTCCAGGGTTTCGCGCGCCACCTGCGTGCGCAGGTCGTCCGGGTTGGCCGCGTAGAAGCGCAGGGTCTGCGTGCGGCTGGCGAGCCGCAGCAGCACCACGCGGATGTCCTCCACCATCGCCAGCAACATTTTGCGCAGCACCTCGACCTGGGCGCGCATTTCCGCCGGATTGCTTTCGCCGGCTTCCAGATCGACCGCGACGAACCCCTTGGCGATCGGGCGCAGGCGGTTCAGGCGATAGACGCCCTGCACCAGATGCGCCGCCGGCTTGCCGAAGCGCGTTTCGATGTGCGCGATGGCGTTTTCGTCCTGCGCCGGCGCGGCGAACAGCAGCGCGGCGATGCGCGATTCGACGTCGAGTTCCAGCCCGGCGATGATGACCGCCATGCCCAGGGCGTGCGACCAGATACGCTCGCCGCTGCCCAGCAGACGCTCGCCGTAAATCTCCCAGGCGTAGGAAACGGCGTCGTGCAGGCGCTCGCTTTCCGGCGCCGTCAGGCCAGCCGAGAGAACGGAAAAAAACTGCTCGAAGTCGCTCTGCGCGGCGACGGAATGAACGACGGAAACCATCCCGCGATTATACCGGCAGTTGCCGCGCCAGCCCCCATGCCTCCTCGCACGTCTCCGCGCGGCCTCGGGCATAATGCGCCGACGATGACGAAGTTCCTGAAAAACCCTTATCTCCTCCTCACCCTGACGGCGCTGTTCTGGTCGGGCAACATGGTCCTGGGGCGCGGCATCCGGGCCGACGTGCCGCCACTGGCTCTGGCCTTCTGGCGCTGGCTGATCGCCTTTCTCCTCGTCCTGCCGCTGGCCGCGCCGCATTTCAAGACGCAATGGCCGCTGCTGCGCCGCGCCTGGCGGCCGGTCGTCGCGCTCGGGCTGCTCGGCGTCGGCGGCTACAACACCTTCGCCTATCTGGCCTTGCAGACCACCACCGCGACCAATGCGGTGCTGCTCAATTCCTTCATCCCCGTCGCCACCGTGGCGCTGGCCTGGGCTTTCTTCGGCAAGCGCCTGTCTGTACTCGCCAGCCTGGGCGTGACGATTTCGCTGGCCGGCGCGCTGACCATCGTGGCGCACGGCGAGCTTTCCACCCTGCTGCATCTGAACCTGAACCGGGGGGATTTGTGGATGCTGCTGGCGGTCGCCGTATGGGCGCTCTACACCGTCGGGCTGGCCTGGCGGCCGGCCGGCGTGGATGCCATGCTCCTGCTCGCCGCCTTCACCGCCGTCGGGCTGGCCGCCCTGTTGCCGGCCTGGCTCTGGGAAATGGCGCAGGGGCGCAGCATCGACGTGCATCCCGCTTCTCTGGCGGCGCTGGCCTACGTCGGGATTTTTCCCAGTTTCATCGGCTACATCTTTTACAACCGCGGCGTCGCCGAAGTCGGCGCCGGCCGGGCGAGCCTGTTCATTCACCTGATGCCGGTGTTCGGCATCCTGCTCTCCGCGCTTTTCCTGGGCGAGCGGCCGCAGCTTTACCACTACCTCGGCATCGGCCTAATCTTCACCGGCATCGGCCTGACCATGCGCAAGGGCTGAGATGGGCATTCTGGCGCACCTGTCACGCTGGCTGGGCCGCGAGCCGCGCGCGATTCCCGAAACGCTGTGGCGTTCCACCCTGGCGCACTATCCCTTTCTGGCCGCGCTGACTGCGGCAGAACAGACGCGCCTGAAAACCCTGTGCGAGGCATTTCTCGCCGCCAAGGAATTTTCCGCCGCGGGCGGCCTGCGCCTCACCGACGCCATCTGCGTCGCCATTGCCGCCCAGGGCTGCCTGCCCATCCTGGAACTGGGGCTGGACGCTTACCGCGACTGGGTCGGCATCGTGGTTTACCCGGATGAATTCGTCGTCGAGCGCAGCGAAATGGACGAGGACGGCGTCGTGCACGAATACGCCGACGTGCTCTCCGGCGAAGCCTGGGCGGGCGGGCCACTGCTCGTTTCCTGGCGCGATGCGGCGATGGCGACAGCGGATTACAACGTGGTCATCCACGAATTCGCCCACAAGCTCGACATGCGGAACGGCGCGGCCGACGGCATTCCGGCGCTGCCGGAAGGTTTGTCGCGGCAGGCGTGGCTGCGCGATTTCGCCCCGGCCTACGAGGATTTCTGCCGCCGGGTCGACGCCGGCGAGGATACCTGGATCGACCCTTACGCCAGCGAAGCGCCGGAGGAATTCTTCGCCGTCAGCAGCGAATGCTTCTTTGGCGCGCCGGACGTGCTCGCCGCAGAATATCCGGCGCTCTACCGGCTGCTCGTGCGCTATTACCGGCAAGACCCGCTGGCGCGCCTGCGCGCTGGCTGATTACGCCTCGCGCAGCAGCAACTCCGGCAGTCGCGCCGGATCGCAAACGTCGGTCAGCGTCTCGCCGCGCCGGATCGGCGCGGCTTCCTGCCGGAAGATGTCGCACACGAAATTGGGCTGCGCCAGCAGCGCCTGATGCGTGGCCCCGTTGTAGAGCCGCAGGTCGCGCAAACCGCAGGCGCCGATGCGCGCGTCGATTTCCGGGGCCGCCAAGTCCAGCGGATCGACCGTATCGGACGCCATCGCCATGCACCACAAGGTGCCGTAGAGCGGAACGTATTGCAGATAGGGACGCACCACGGCGAAGCTGGCGCGCAGGGAGGCATGAATCCGCGCCATGGCCTCGGCGCGGTGGATGGGCGACCCCAGATGCAGGGACAGCACGCCGCCCGGATTCAGGCAGCGGCGGCAGGCGGCGTAAAACTCGACGGTGTACAGGTCGGTGGCCGGGCCGAAGGGGTCGGTCAGATCGAGAATGATCTGGTCGAAGCCTTCCTGCCCCGCTTCGATCAGCGGCCGCGCATCGCCCAGGCGGATCTCCAGGCGCGGGTCGTCGAAAGCGCCGCGGTGGATTTCCGGCAGCCAGCGGCGCGCCGTTTCGATCACCACGCCGTCCAGTTCGGCCAGAACCAAGCGCTGCAAGGAGGCGTACTTCAGCAATTCCTTTGCCGCGCCGCCGTCGCCGCCGCCGACGATCAGCGCCGAGCGCGGCGCGCCGTGGCTGATGGCGGGCAGATGCACCATCGGCTCGTGGTAGAAAAACTCGTCGCGCTCGGAGGTCATGAAACAGCCGTCGATGCGCATCACCCGGCCAAACAGCGGGTTCTCGAAGATTTCGATTTCCTGCCATGGCGACTTGACCCGGGCCAGCGTTTGCGCGTCGCGCAAATAAAATCCGAAATCCGGCGTCAGGCGCTCGACGGCGTAGCGCGGCGCTCCCATCAGGCGCGCTCGACGCGGTGCAGATGCGGCTCGGCCGGATCGAAGGCGGTCAGGATGGCGTCGAACAATTTTTCCGCCTTGGGCCGGTTGTTGGTCGAGTAATTGCAGACATACACGTCCAGCGTCACGTAGCCCGCTTCCGGCCAAGTGTGGATGGAGAGATGCGACTCGGCCAGCACCACCACGCCGGTCACGCCGTCACCGTCGCCGAAGCTGTGGAACAGGCTGCCCACCGTCGTCAGTTCCGCCGCCGCCACGCTCTGTTTGCAAAACGCTTCGAGAAAAGCGGCGTCCAGCATCAGGCGCTCGTCGCAGCGGCAGACGTACAGATCGCCGATCAGGTGCAGGCCGGTCGCGCTGCGGCTGATGCGGGTGGACGCCGTGTTGGCGATGGCGGCGGAAATCACGGGGGTATTCATGCGTCGAGTCTCTCCCTGAGCAATCTGTAGTGGCAGAACGGCCGCGCAACGAGACAGCGCAGCCCTTCGCAGCAACAAGCGCCACCTGCGGGCAAGGAAAATATCGGGGGAGACGTTTCGCCGGCCTTTGCCGAGCCCTCGTTCCGTTGGTGTTTCTCCTGCACGCCAAAGTAACGCTGACAGCATTCGCCCGGCCGGCCGGGCGATTTTTTCAAGCCGGTGATTATAACGCGCCTGCGCCGCCTGACCAAGAGGCGGCGCAGGTTTTACGTGGATTTCTTGCGCAATTTCGTGCCGGTTTTACCCGATCATTGCTCGACGAAGGCCCGTTCGATCACGTAATCCCCCTGCACGCCGATGTGCGGGGAAATCTCGAAACCATAGCCGTTGAGCATCTCGGAGATGTCTTTCAGCATGTGCGGGCTGCCGCAGATCATGCCGCGGTCGGTGGCCGGGTCGAGCGGCGGCTCGCCGATGTCGGCGAACAGCTTGCCGGAGGTGACGAGTTCGGTCTGCCGGCCCTGATTGCGGAACGGCTCGCGCGTCACCGTCGGGTAGTAGATCAGCTTGGCGCGCACTTCCTCGCCGAGGAATTCGTTGTTCGGCAGCTTGTTCTCGATGTAGTCGCGGTACGCCAGTTCGCTCACCCAGCGCACGCCATGGATGAGGATGATCTTCTCATACTGCTCGTACATTTCCGGGTCGTGGATCAGGCTCATGAAGGGCGCGAGGCCGGTGCCGGTGGCGAACAGGAACAGGCGCTTGCCCGGCTTCAGGTCGCGCAGCACCAGGGTGCCGGTCGGTTTGCGGCTGACCAGCAACTGATCGCCCGGCTGCAGGTGTTGCAGGCGGGAAGTCAGCGGGCCGTCCTGCACCTTGATGCTGAAGAATTCGAGATGCTCCTCGTAGTTCGGGCTGGCCACGCTGTAGGCGCGCATCAGGGGTTTGCCTGCGACGTCGATACCGATCATCACGAACTGGCCGTTGATGAAACGCAGGGCCGGATCGCGCGTGGTGCGGAAGGAAAACAGGCTGTCATTCCAGTGATGAACGGAGGTGACGGTTTCGCTGATGAAGGCGCTCATGATGCGGTGTACTCAGGCAGAAAAATGAAAGGTGGCAAGGATAAAGCAAAATGCTTCATCAAAAAAACGGTTAATATAGATCAATCTTATCGGTTTTATAGATATGCGATATTCCCTGCGCCAACTGGAAATCTTCGTCGCCATCGCCCGCGCCGAAAACGTGTCGCGCGCCGCCGAGCAACTGAAACTGTCGCAATCGGCGGCCAGCAGCGCCCTGGTCGAATTGGAACGCATGTTCGAGCGGCCCTTGTTCGACCGCGTCGGCAAGTCGCTGCATCTCAATTCCACGGGCCGCGGCCTGCTCGACAAGGCCGAAGCCCTGCTGATCCAGGCTGGCGACATCGAAACCTATCTCACCGGCAGCGGCCCCGGCCCGCTCGCCATCGGCGCCACGCTGACCATCGGCAACTACCTCGCCACCCTGATCGTGGTCGAGTACATGCGCCGCTACCCGGATTCCCCGGTGCGCCTGCAAGTCGCCAATACCGCCGCCATCGCCGAGCGCCTGTTGCGCTTCCAGTGCGATTTCGCCCTGCTGGAAGGCGAATTCAGCCATTCCGAACTGCTGCTGGAACCCTGGCTGGCCGACGAACTGGTCGTTTTCTGCGCCCCCAGTCACCCACTGGCCGGACAAGGCCCGGTCGACAACGCCACGCTGGCCCGCCAGTTCTGGATTCTGCGCGAAGCCGGCTCCGGCACGCGCACCCGTTTCGAGAAAGGCATCCGCGGCCAGTTGCAGGAAGTGCGCGCCGGCCTCGAACTGGAACACACCGAAGCCATCAAGCGGGCGGTGGAATCCGGCCTGGGCATCGGCTGCCTGTCGCGGCTCGCGCTGCGCGAAGCCTTCCGGCGCGGCAGCCTGCTGGAAATCCCGACGCCGCAATTCGATTTCAGCCGCCAGTTCTATTTCGCCTGCCACGCGAGCCGCCGCGACAGCAACGCCATCCGCCTGTTCCGCGCCCTGTGCCGGGAAATGACGGAGGACGCGCCGAGCACGGAGCACGTCCGGCTGCCTTACATTCCGTGAGGGAAGCTCTAAACGAATCCGTTCGCCCTGAGCTTGCCGAAGGGCGCTTGTCGAAGTATATTACCTGCAAAATCAAGTGGTTATACAAGCTCAACCCGAACGGTTCTGATTGATTCAGAACTTCCCAAGGGCTGCGCCAGCTCCGCGCCGGCTCAATCCCCCCGCCGCCCATGCCCGGTCGGTTTCTGTGTCGCGCTCAGGATGCCGCGCAGGATATTCACCTCGTCGCGTTCCAGCGCCGCCCGGCCGAACAGGCGGCGCAGCTTGGCGAGCAGCCGCCCCGGCTGTTGCGGATTGTAGAAGCCGGTGTCCTGCATGATCTGCGTCAGGTGGGCGTAAAACCCTTCGATTTCGGCGTGATTCGCTGGCGCTCCGCCCAGGGGCGTCACGCCGGCATCGGGCAGCGGCGCGGCCCCGGCGAAGGCGGTCATGCGGCATTCGTAGCACAGCAACTGCACCGCCGCGCCCAGATTGAGTGAACTGAATTCGGGATTGGTCGGAATCGTCACCGCCGCCTGGCATTGCATGATTTCTTCGTTCGCCAGCCCGCTGCTTTCGTTGCCGAACACCAGCGCCACCGGGCCGCTCGCGGCGCGCGCCAGCAATTCCCCGACCACCTCGCGCGGCGCGCCCAGGCGCGGCCCCAGATCGCGCTGGCGGGCGCTCAGGGCAACGGTAAACACGCTGTCGCGCAAGGCTTCGGCCAAGGTAGCGGCCACCTGCGCCCGCTCCAGCACGTCGACCGCGCCGGTGGCGCGCGTCGTCGCCTCGGCATCGGGAAACTGGCGCGGCGCGACCAGACGCAGATCGCCCAGGCCCATGGTTTTCATCGCCCGCGCCGCAGCGCCGATGTTGCCGGGGTGGCTGGGGCGGCACAACACCACCCGGATGCGGGAGAGCAGCGTCTCTGGCTTCATAGTGTAAAATTCGCGCTTTCCAAAATTTGTATCAACCGCCGCTGGCGGTTGATCGCTCTTTGCCAAATCGCCATGCATCCCATCATCAACATTGCCGTCAAGGCCGCGCGCCGTGCCGGTCAGATCATCAACCGCGCCTCCAACGATCTGGACACGCTCAAGGTCAGCAGCAAGCAGCCCAACGATTTCGTCACCGAGGTCGATAAAGCGGCGGAAAACGCCATCATCGAGGTGCTGCGCGAGGCGTACCCGGCCTACGGAATTCTAGCAGAGGAATCCGGCAGCACCCCGGCGCGCGATGGGAGCGATGGCGAGTACCAGTGGGTCATCGACCCGCTCGACGGCACCACCAATTTCATCCACGGCCTGCCGCAATACGCCGTTTCGATCGCCCTGATGCGCGGCAAGGTCATCGAGCACGCGGTGATTTTCGATCCCAACCGCAACGAGCTGTTCACCGCCAGCAAGGGCGGCGGCGCTTTCCTCAACGACCGGCGCATCCGCGTCTCGCGCCGCGCCCGCCTGGGCGAAGCCCTGATCGGCACGGGTTTCCCCTACCGCGAGTTCGACAAGGTCGATCTGTATCTGTCGATCTTCAAGGAACTGGCGCAGAAAACCGCTGGCCAGCGCCGCCCTGGCGCGGCCTCGCTCGATCTCGCCTACGTCGCCTGCGGCCGTTACGACGGCTTCTGGGAATTCGGCCTGGCGCCCTGGGACATGGCGGCGGGCGCCTTGCTCATCGCTGAAGCGGGCGGGCTGGTCAGCGATCTGCGCGGCGAGGCGAATTATCTGGAAACCGGCAACATCATCGCCGGCACGCCCAAGGTCTTTCTGCCGCTGCTCAAGCTGATCGAGGAAAAATTGCCGGCCAGTCTGGCGGGCTGATGTTTGCCTGAACCTGCCGCTTACGACTGCTGGCTGCTGATTATTGGCCCTTCCCCACATGGAAGGCGATACCCTCAGCCGGCCTGCATTCCTGCGGGTCTGGGTCCACGATCCGGACAAAAAACCCGCTGCCAGAATCCTGCCTGGGTCATGGGCCATGGCCCCTGGCCGGCAATGCGTCCGCCCGCTGTCAGCCGTACAGGTCGATCCGCGCTGCTCCAACAGCCGGAGCTTGGCGGTCGCCGGCATTTTCATACGCCGCCTGCGCCTGATAGGCGGCGATTCCCGGCTTAATTCCCGGTTTGCTCGCCGGACTGCTTTCCGCGCCCTCACCGGACGGCTGGCCTGATTCCGTGGATTCGCCAGCCTGCCCAACCGCTTCCCCCTGCTCGCGCGTCGCGATTTCCTGCCGGGCCTGGGCGGCCATCTGCGCGGCCTGCGCCGCCACGCTTCTGTCCTGCGGCGAGGGATCGGCCGGGGCCAAGGCGGCAGCCTGGATGCGCGCGGCGCGGTCGATGGTTTCCTCCGGCGTGCGCCCCGGCGAGGTGTCGATGCTGACCTCGCCCGCCACCGCGTAATTCAGCCCGTCCGGACCGCGCGTATAGGTGTAGCTGGCCCCCGAAGTCACCATGCCGGCGCCGGCCGTCATATGCGCCATTTCATGCTGGCGGACTTCGCGGTCGATTTTTTTCAGCTTGTCGACTTCGGCCTGCTGTTCCGGCGTCAGGCCGCCGCTCTTCCCCGCGCCAGCCTTGGCGCTGGCAGCGCCCGTCGACGCGCCGCCCGGCTCCGGCTGGACACGAGCCGGCCAGGAAGCCGTGGAGGAAGAAGCGGAAATCGAATTCATCGTCAGTTCAGGATATGCAGATTTTTCGCGCCGACCTTGGGTGTGCCTGATCGTCTGAACGCGCAGAGCGTCTTTATCTTAGACCAAACAGCGCCGCATTGCCGCCCCAGGGCAATCGGCATGGCCCCCAAAATCTTCACCGCAAAGGCACCAAGGCGCAGAGGAAGTGCGAAGGGAAGAATAAACAGGGCATTTCTTGGCGAAATCTTGGCGTCTTGGCGTCTTTGCGGTGGGTTTCTCCGCCTTCCGGTCGACCGCCGACGTTCGTGCGATTGCCCTGATTGCCGCCCGCATTGCCACAATTTCCGACGGGCAGTTCTGCTAGAATGCAGCGAGAGACAAGGTCGCCCACATAACACGCAGAGCGCACAACAATGACAACACAAGAATCGACCACTTTCATCATTATCGGCCTCACCAAGGAAGGCCGGAAGTTCCGCCCGAGCGACTGGGCGGAGCGCCTGTGCGGCGTCATGTCGGCGTTTGGCGCCGAGCGCAAGATGAAATATTCCCCCTACGTCGGCCCCGGCGACTACAACGGCAACAAAGCCGTTTTCGTCGATGGCAGGCTTGGCGAAATCGAACCGATGGCTTACCGCTTCATGCTCAACTTCGCCAACGACAACGATTTGCAGATCATCGACGGGGTTTGCCCGATCACCGGGAAAAACAAAAAGGCCGACTAGCGTCGGCCTTCTTCTTGCCTAGTCTTTCAATGCCGCCTCGGCCATGGCGGCGATTACGCGCTCTTCCTCGCCAATCGCCCGCGCCAGCTTGAATTCGATGGCGGGCCACTGCATTTGCAGGTCGGCGATGAGCTTCGGCAGATCATTCTGCAAATGGCCGCCGTGCGCGATGAAGAGCGGCACGATGCGGATACGTTGCGCACCCTGGGCAATCGCAGCATTTACCGTATCGAGCAGGTTCGGCGCAATGAAATCCATGAAGGCCAGCGCGACGTGCAAGTCTCCACCCGCCATGCGCCGGGCGCAGGCCTCGACCTGACGCAGCGGATTTGCCCAGGCCGGGTCGCGCGCGCCGTGGGCAAACAGGATCAGGGCTTCGCGCATACGCTCATTTCACGCGCTGCAGATACGGCCGGCCAGCCGGCGGACGCGGCGGCGGCTCGTCCGGGTCCGGATTTTCGTTGCTGGCCGCCGGCGCCGAGGCCGCCGCGTCTTCCACCTCGAAGGACATTCCAGCGCCGTTTTCGCGCGCATAGATGGCGAGAACGCGGTCGACCGGAATCGACAACTGGCGCGGCGTGCCGGCAAAACGCGCCTGGAAGTCGATCAGCTCGTTGCCCATCTGCAGGCGGTTGCTGGCATCCGGCCCGATGTTGAGCACGATCTGCCCGTCCTGCACGTACTCGCGCGGGGCCAGCGTGCGCTGATCCACCTTGACCGCGATGTAGGGCGTGAAGCCGTTGTCGCAGCACCATTCCCAGATGGCGCGCAACAGATAGGGCTTGGTCGACGGCAGTTCCATGAGCTTACTTGCGCATCGCTTTTTCGGACGGCGTCAGGGCTTCGATGAAACCGGGGCGGCTGAAAATGCGCTCGGCGTATTTCATCAGCGGCGCAGCGGCCTTGCCCAGGTCGATACCGTAGTGGTCGAGCCGCCACAGGAGCGGGGCAATCGCCACGTCGAGCATGGAGAATTCGTCGCCCAGCATGTATTTCTGCTTGTTGAAGATCGGCACGATTTCGGTGAGGCGCGCCTTGATTTCCTGGCGCGCCTTGTCGGCACCCTTGCCGTTCTTTTCCAGCACTTCCATGTGCGAGAAGATTTCCCGCTCCATGCCGACCAGCAATTGCCGGGCGCGGGCGCGCATGATCGGGTCGGCCGGCATCAGCTGCGGATGCGGGAAACGCTCGTCGATGTATTCATTGACGATGTTCGGCTCGAACAGCACCAGATCGCGCTCGGCCAGCACCGGCACCCGGCCATGCGGATTGACGGCGGCGATTTCGTCGGCCTTGGAGAACAGATCGACGTCGATCACCTGAAAATCCATGCCCTTTTCGTAGAGTACGATGCGGCAGCGGTGACTGAAGGGGCAGGTCGTCCCCGAGTAAAGATTCATCATGGTTTATTGTCCTTGAAACGAGGCGGCATCGCGGCCCGGAAATCCCGGAACCGCGATGCCGTAGCGCGATCAGGAAAGGATCAGTGAATGTCTTTCCAATATTCCTTCTTCAGCGCGTAGGCAACGACGAACAGGAGCGCCAGGAAGCCCAGTACGAAGAAACCCAGGGTCTTGCGGTATTCCTGCTGCGGCTCGGCCATCCACACCATGAAGCCGACCAGATCGGACACGGCCTTGTCGTACTCGGCCGTGCTCATCTTGCCGGGTACGGCCAGACTGAGCTTGTGCGTCGTCGGGTCCATGACCTGCGTGCCTTGCAGCTCCCACAGGACGTGTGGCATGCCGACGGCCTCGAACGCCACGTTGTTCCAGCCGGTCGGACGGCTGTCGTCACGGTAGAAGGTACGCAGATAGGTGTACAGCCAGTCGGCGCCGGCACCGGCATTACCGGCTTCGCCGCGGGCGCGGGCGACGATGGTCAGATCGGGCGGCGTCGCGCCGAACCACTTCTTCTGCTCGTCGTGACGCGCCGCCACCATCATCAGGTCGCCGATCTTGTCGCCGGCGAACATCAGGTTTTCCTTGACCTGTTCCTCCGTCAGGCCCAGATCCATCAGGCTCTTGTAGCGGATGAAGGAAGCGCCGTGGCAGTTCAGGCAGTAATTGACGAAGAGCTTGGCGCCGTTTTGCAGGGCGGCTTTGTCAGACACCGAACCCGGCCATTTGTCGAGAGAAACATGCCCCCCCGCGGCAAAGGCGAGAACCGGCGCAAAAAGCAGAGCGATCAGAAATTTTTTCATTTTGTGCATCCTCTCACTTCATCGTCACGCGGTCGGGAACCGGCTTGAACTTGTCCATGCGCGACCACCACGGCATGCCGAGGAAGAAGGCAAAGTAGAACACCGTGCAGACCTGGGAAATCAGCTCACCCATCGGCGACGGCGACAGGGTGCCGAGGTAGCCCAGGATGAAGAAGCAGACCACGAACAGGGCGATCATGACCTTGGTGATCGGGCCGCGATAGCGGATCGAGCGCACCGGGCTGCGATCCAGCCAGGGCAGGAAGGCGAAGATCACCACCGAAGCGCCCATCGCCACCACGCCCCAGAACTTGGCATCCAGGCCGAAGAAGTTCCACACCATCGCGCGCAGGATGGAGTAATACGGCGTGAAGTACCAGACCGGCGCGATGTGGTTCGGCGTCTTCAACGGATCGGCCGGGTAGAAGTTCGGCGTTTCCAGGAAGTAGCCGCCGCCTTCCGGCGCGAAGAACATGATCGCCGAGAAGGCCATCAGGAAGACGACCACGCCGACGATGTCCTTGACCGTGTAGTACGGATGGAAGGGAATGCCGTCGAGCGGGATGCCGTTGGCGTCCTTCTTTTCCTTGATGTCGATGCCGTCCGGGTTGTTCGAGCCGGTTTCGTGCAGCGCCAGGATGTGGGCCGCGACCAGACCGATCAGGATGAGCGGGAAGGCGATGACGTGGAAGGAGAAGAAGCGGTTCAGCGTCGCGTCGCCGACCACGAAGTCGCCCCGGATCAGGATGGACAGATCGTTGCCCACCACCGGAATGGCCCCGAACAGATTCACGATCACCTGCGCGCCCCAGTAGGACATCTGGCCCCAGGGCAGCAGATAGCCGAAGAAGGCTTCGCCCATCAGCACCAGGAAGATGCCGACGCCGAACAGCCAGGTCAATTCGCGCGGCTTGCGGTAGGAACCGTAGATCAGACCACGGAACATGTGCATGTACACCACGATGAAGAAGGCGGAAGCCCCGGTCGAGTGCATGTAGCGGATGATCCAGCCGCCCGGCACGTCGCGCATGATGTACTCGACGGAAGCGAAGGCCACCGGCACGCCAGCGGCGTTGAGCGAGCCGTCCGGCTTGTAGTGCATGACCAGGAAGATACCGGTGACGATCTGGATGACCAGCACCAGGAGCGCCAGCGAACCGAAGAAGTACCAGAAGTTGAAGTTCTTCGGCGCGTAGTATTCGGACAGATGGCCCTTCCACATGGAAGTTGCCGGGAAGCGGGCGTCCACCCACTCCAGGACGTTACCGGCCAGCGAGCCGTCCGACTTGTATTTTTCGTAAGTTCCACCAGCCATGATCATGCCCCCTTCTTGTCTTCGCCGATCAGAATACGGGTATCGGTCAGATACACGTGCGGCGGGACTTCAAGATTGGTCGGCGCCGGCTTGGCCTTGAAGACGCGGCCGGCGAAATCGAAGGTCGAACCGTGGCAGGGGCAGAGGAAGCCACCCAGCCAGTCGGCGCCCATGCCTTCTTCGGCGCCCGCCTTGAACTTGTTCGACGGCGAGCAGCCCAAGTGGGTGCAGATGCCGACCACCACCAGCACTTCCGGCTTGATCGAGCGCGTGGCATTGGCCGCGTAGGCGGGTTGCTGCGTCGCCACTTCGGATTTCGGGTCGGCGACCTGACCGTCCAGCTTGGGCAGGGTGTCGAGCATGGCCTGGGTCCGGTTGATGATCCAGACCGGCTTGCCTCGCCATTCGACGGTCATCATCTGGCCGCTTTCCAGCTTGCTGATATCGGCTTCGACCGGCGCCCCTGCTGCCCTGGCGCGTTCGGACGGAAGCAAACTGGACACGAACGGCACCAGAGCGCCCACCGCGCCGACGCCCCCGACGGCCGCCGTAGCGACGACTAGACGCCGCCGGCCGCAGTCCATCTTCCCTTGATTGCTCATAACGCTGACCCCTAAAGGAATTGAATGGGTAAAAAAACAAAGGCGGAATTATAAGGCAAGCCCGCCGACGATAGAAGATGTAATTTTTCTTATATTTCCACCAGACGACGCCGTTCGCGCAGGGCCTGAGCGAGCGTGCCGCTATCGACGAACTCCAGTTCGCCGCCCACCGGCACGCCGCGCGCGATGCGCGTTACGGCGATGCCATGCGTTTTCAGCATTTCGCCGATGTAATGCGCCGTCGCCTCGCCCTCGTTGGTGAAATTGGTGGCCAGCACCACCTCCTTCACCACGCCGTCGAGCGCCCGCGAGAGCAGCGCCTCCAGCCCCAACTGGCGCGCGCCGACGCCATCCAGCGGCGAGATCCGCCCCATCAGGACGTAGTACAGCCCGCTGTAGGCGTGCGTCTGCTCCATCATGTTGAGATCGACCGGCGTTTCCACCACGCACAGCAGGCTCGGATCGCGGTGCGGCGAGGCGCAGCACTCGCATAATTCAAGCTCCGTCCAGGTATTGCAGCGGCGGCAGCGGCGCACCATCGCCAGCGCTCGCTGCACGGCCTGCCCGAGGCGCTCGGCCCCGTTGCGGTCGTGCTGCAGCAGGTGGTAAGCCATGCGCTGCGCCGATTTCGGCCCGATACCGGGCAGGCAGCGCAGCGCCTCCGTCAGTTCGACGATGCTGCTGGTCGGCACGTCAGAACGGCAGTTTGAAACCCGGCGGCAGATTCAGGCCCGCCGTGAAGCCGGCCATTTTTTCCTGGCTGAGCGCCTCGCCCCGGCGCACCGCGTCATTCACCGCGGCAGCCACCAAGTCTTCCAGCATTTCCTTGTCGTCCATCACCGAAGGGTCGATGCTGACGCGGCGCACGTCGTGCGCGCAGGTCATGATGACCTTGACCATGCCGGCTCCGGCCTGCCCTTCCACTTCCATCTGGGCGAGCTGCTCCTGCGCCTTTTTCATGTTTTCCTGCATCACCTGCGCCTGCTTCATCAGGCCGCCCAAACCACCTTTGATCATTTACTGGCTCCGTCAATCGATCGGTTTAATGGAAGCTTCCACAATCGAGGCACCGAACAAATCGATGGCCTCGCGTACGAAATCGTCGTTCCTGATTGCCGCCTCGGCTTCTTCCTGCCGTTCCTGGCGCACGCGCCCCTGTGCCGCAGCCGGCGTCTCCGTGGCCGTGGCACCGGCTTCGATGGCCAGCCGGATCGCCCGCCCGAAATGATCGGACAAAGCCTGTTGCAGCTTGTCCGGGTTCGGTTTCATCTGCAAATGCGCGAATTCGGCAGGCAGACGCAGCAGGCAATGCCCCTCGCCCAATTCACGCAACTCGCAATGCGCGGCAAGGGTACGCACCAGGCCGCTGATGGGCAGTGCGGCGAGCAGATTGGACCAGTTTTGCGCGGCATTCACATTTGCTGCGTTTATTGCATTCACTGCGGCAGGCCGTGGGGGTTCCGGGGCGGACGCGATAGGTTCGGGCGTTGCGCCAACAGGGGCGGGCACAGCGCTCGCTTCCAGTTGCCTGAGCGGCGCTGGCGGCGCAGGCGGCGGCATCAGCGGCGGGCGCGAAGCTTGCGGCGCAGCAACCGGAACCGCTGCTGGACGGTAGGTTTCCACGATTTCGCCCACGCTGCGCGGGCGGAAAGTGTGCAGGCGCAGCAGCGTCATCACGAAACCGGCGTGCTCGTCCGGAGCCAGCGCGAGTTCGCTGCGCCCGACCGTCACGATCTGGTAAGCCAACTGGATGAATTCGGGCGACAGCGCCTGGGCCAGCGCCTGAATGCGCTCGCGGTCGGGATCGTCTTCATCTCCGGCTTCCGGCACGCACTGCACCACCTGGACGCGCGTCAGCAACGCCGCCAGTTCCTGCAAGGCCACTGCAAAAGACAGGCCGCGCAACGCAAGATTCGCCGCCACTTGCAGCAGAGTTCCCGCATCGCCCGCCAACACGGCTTCCAGCACGGAAAAGAGATGATCCTGATCGACGCTGCCCAGCATGCTGCGCACCTGCATCTCATCGACTTGCCCGGCCCCATGCGCAATGGCCTGATCGAGCAGCGACAAGGCGTCGCGCATGCTGCCACCCGCCGAACGGGCAATCAGATTGAGTGCCGGCATCTCGCCCGCAATGCCTTCCATCTGCAGAATGTGCGCCAGATGCCCGGCAATAGCCGGCACCGGCATCTGTTTCAGGTTAAATTGCAGGCAGCGCGACAGTACCGTCACCGGAATTTTCTGCGGATCGGTGGTGGCAAGAATGAATTTGACGTGCTCAGGCGGCTCTTCCAGCGTTTTCAGCATGGCGTTGAAGGCCGAAGTGGACAGCATATGCACTTCGTCGATCACATACACCTTGAAACGGCCCCGTGTCGGCGCGTATGCCGCATTTTCGAGCAACTGGCGCATTTCGTCGACACGGGTGTTGGTGGCCGCATCGACTTCGAGCAGATCGATGAACCGCCCGGCATCGATTTCCTGGCAGGCGGTGCACTGGCCGCAGGGCGTGGCGGTGATACCGGTTTCGCAGTTGAGCGATTTGGCGAGGATGCGGGCGATGGTGGTTTTGCCGACGCCGCGCGTGCCAGTGAACAAGTAGGCGTGGTGCAGACGCTGCTCTGACAGGGCATGATTGAGCGCGCGTACGACATGCTCCTGGCCGACCAGGGTCGAGAAATTGCGCGGCCGCCACTTGCGCGCGAGAACCTGATAACTCATGCGCCTCACATCAAAGCAGAAAATGAAAGTGGCGAGCCTAACCCCCGGCACTTGCAGTAAATGGCTGTGGCTGCTTCCTTCCGGACCTGACCAAGTTCACCACCCTGCAATGCGGGGAGACCCGCCGACGCGAATCATAGCACAGGGCAGGCAACTGCCGGATGTTTATCGTCGGACGACAGGAGAACAGCAGCAGAACAGCCTGCCCGGATGCACAACGCCCCGCACGAGGCGGGGCGCTGATAAACGAGGCCGGAGACAGGAGGCCAGATAGCGCTCAGAATGAGGTCAGCAAGGCATAAGCGCACAAGGTCATGATGACTTGCGGGAAGAAACCGAGCACGGCAACCGCCAGACCATTGGCCGACAACAAGAGGCGCATATGCATGCCTGCTTCGATCGGCGCCTCGGTTTCCGGCGCGTCGAAATACATCAGTTTGACCACACGCAGGTAGTAGAAGGCACCGATCAGGGAGAAGAGCACGGCTACCACCGCCAGCCAGACCTCTCCGGTAGCCACCACTGCCTGCAGAACCGAGAACTTCGCAAAGAAACCGATGAAGGGCGGAATGCCGGCCATGGAAAACATGACGATCATCATGATGGCCGCGAACCAGGGGCTGCGCTTGTTCAAGCCTTTGTAATCGCTGAGTTCTTCCGCCTCGAAACCGGCGCGGGACATCAGGAGGATGACGCCAAAGGCAGCCAGCGTCATCAGCACGTAAGCAATGACGTAGAACATCGCCGAACTGTAGGCATTCAAGGCATAGCGCGGATCATTATTGACCACACCGGTGACGATACCGAGCAGCATGAAACCCATGTGTGAAATGGTCGAATAAGCCAGCATGCGCTTGAGATTGCTCTGGGCAATGGCGGCGAGATTACCAATGGCCATCGACAGCACCGCCATGATCACCAGCATGGCCTGCCAATCTTGAGCGAGCGGCAGCAGGCCGCTGACCAGCAAGCGCATGACCAGAGCAAAGGCAGCGAACTTGGGCGCAGAGCCGATCAAAAGGGTAACGGGCGTGGGCGCGCCATGATAGACGTCGGGAATCCACATATGGAAAGGCACCAGGCCCAGCTTGAAGGCCAGGCCGCTGACCAGGAAGACCAGGCCGAACACCAGCACCGTGCGATTTCCCTCCGTGGCGGCAAGTGCCTGCGCAATTTCGGAAATTTCCAGGCTGCCGGTCGCGCCGTAGATCATCGACATGCCGTAGAGGAGCAGGCCGGAAGCCAGCGCGCCGAGCACGAAATACTTCATCGCCGCTTCGGTGGCACGCAGCGAATCGCGGTTCATCGCCACCAGTGCGTAGAGCGAAAGCGAGAGCAACTCAAGACCCACATACACCGTGATGAAACTATTGGCCG
The DNA here is from genome assembly GCA_900549295.1 of uncultured Rhodocyclaceae bacterium. GTDB lineage: Bacteria > Pseudomonadota > Gammaproteobacteria > Burkholderiales > Rhodocyclaceae > Azonexus. The sequence goes on along the minus strand of URNG01000001.1, from coordinate 39,185 downwards.
AAATCATCACCAGCATGCCCAAAGTCGCCATCAGGGCCAGCACGTAATACTCGCCCTTGTTCATCTCCGGGCGTTCCAGCACATAGGTGCGCGAGTAAAAGAGCACAACCATCATCGTCAGATAGACGAAAAGCTTGAGCAGATCGCCCAGGCTGTCATCGACGAAAGTGTTGCTGAAGGTGTAAACCACCCCCGGCGTGCTGGTATAAACCTGAATGAAGGCGCAGCCCAACAGCGTCAGTTGCGCCAGCCAGAAGGCGAGCGAGTGACGCGCGTCCTTGGCGAACAGGTCGAGCATGAGAATGGCCATGGCCATGCAGGCCAGGAACATTTCCGGCGCCGCCGGCAGAAAATCGGGAATGACGAAATTTTCAAACATGACGGCTACCGTTTATTGAATCTTGCTGACGGCGACATGACGCAGCAAATCGTTGACCGAGGTGTGCATCACTTCGGTGAAGGGCTGCGGATACAGACCCATCCACAGGGTGCACAAGGCGAGCACGGCGAGAATCAGGAATTCGCGGCCACCGATGTCGGTCAATTCCTTGACGTGGTCGTTCGCCACGTCGCCGAAGATCACCCGCTTGTACATCCACAGCGAATAGGCCGCGCCGAGAATGAGCGAGGTGGCGGCAAGCACGGCCACCCAGAAATTGAACTTGACCGCAGCCAGGATAATCATGAATTCACCGACGAAGCCGGAAGTGGCCGGCAGACCGGCGTTGGCCATCGTGAACAGCATGAACAGGGCGGCGAACTTGGGCATGGTGTTCACCACGCCGCCGTAATCGGCGATCTGCCGACTATGCACGCGGTCGTACATGACGCCGATGCAGAAGAACATGGCCCCCGACACGAAGCCGTGCGAAATCATCTGCACCAGCGCGCCTTCGACGGCGAGCGGGCTGAACATGAAGAAGCCGAGGGTGACGAAGCCCATGTGCGCAATCGACGAGTAGGCCACCAGTTTCTTCATGTCGGCCTGAATCAGCGCAACCAGACCGATGTACACCACCGCAATCAGCGACAGCGCGACGATGAGGCCGGCCAGTTCGTGCGAGGCATCCGGCGCGATCGGCAGGGAGAAGCGCAGGAAGCCGTAGGCGCCCAGTTTCAGCGCGATGGCGGCCAGCACGATGGAGCCGCCGGTCGGTGCTTCGACGTGGGCATCCGGCAGCCAGGTATGCACCGGCCACATCGGCACCTTGACGGCGAAGGCGATCAGGAAGGCGAGGAACACCCAGATCTGCGGCGTCAGATCAAGCGGCAACTGGTGCCAGTCGAGAATGGAGAAGCTGCCGCCCGACTTGAAGAACAGATACATCTGGGCCAGCAGGAAGAGCAACGAGCCGAACAGGGTGTAGAGGAAGAACTTGATCGCCGCATAGACGCGGTTGGGGCCGCCCCAAACGCCGATGATGAGGTAGAGCGGAATCAGCGACGCTTCGAAGAACACGTAGAACAGGATGCCGTCGAGCGCGGTGAAGATGCCGTTCATCAGGCCGGACATGATCAGGAAGGCGGCCATGTACTGCGCCACCTTGGTCTGGATCACTTCCCAGCCCGCCGCCACCACGATGATGGTGATAAAAGCATTCAGCACCACGAACAGCATGGAAATACCGTCCACGCCGAGGTGGTAGTTGATGTTGAAACGCGGAATCCAGTGATGCAGTTCAACGAACTGCATGCCTGAATGGCTGACATCGAACCCGGTCCACAGCGGGATGGTGACCAGGAAGCCGAGGATGGCTCCAATGAGCGCCAGGAAGCGCGCCAAAGGCGCGTTGCGGTCTCCGCCGGTGAGCAGAACGATAACGCCGGCCAAAATAGGCACCCAGACGGCGAGAGAGAGCAGCGGGTAATCTGACATGTTGTTCCTTGCTTTTCTGCGAGCGATTCAGCTTATGCGTGGTTCAGCCACAAAGTCATCAGCACCAGAACACCGATGATCATCGTGAAAGCGTAGTGATAAACGTAACCTGTCTGGAACAGGCGGCTGATCGTCGCCACCCAGCCGACCACCTTGGCCGAGCCGTTGATGATGAGACCGTCGATCAGCCCGACGTCCCCGCCGCGCCAGAATGCCTTGCCCAGAACGCGGGCACCGCCGGCAAAAACGAACTCGTTGATCTTGTCGAAGTAGTACTTGTTTTCCAGCACCTCGTAGATCAGGCCGCAACGGCGCTGGATGGCGGCCGGAATGTCCGGACGCTTCATGTAGAAGAACCAGGACAAGGCCACGCCGGCCAGCGCCAGATAGAACGGCGGCGTCGAGAAGGCGTGCAGCCCCATCGCGGCCGCGCCGTGGAAATGCTCGAGGAACTGCGCCAGCGCCGGATGCACGGCCGAATCGACGTAGATCACGTCCTTGAAATAATCGCCCGCCACCATCGGCCCGATGCCGATGTAGCCGATCACCAGCGACGGAATCGCCAGCAGCACCAGCGGCAGCGTCACCACCCACGGCGTTTCGTGCGGCTTCTGGCCGGGGGCCAGACCGTGATGGTGGTCGCCATGATCGTCGTCGTGGTGCTCATCGTGCGCCTCATGGCCGTGATGATCCTTGCCGAAACGCTCTTCGCCGTGGAAGACCAGGAAATACATGCGGAAGGAGTAGAAGGCGGTCACGAAGACGCCAGCCAGCACGGCGAAGTAGGCAAAACCGGCACCGGGAATGTTCGAGAACTTGACGGCCTCGATGATCGAATCCTTGGAGTAGAAACCAGCCAGGAAAGGCGTGCCGATCAGAGCCAGCGAGCCGACCAGCGAGGTGATCCAGGTGATCGGCATGTACTTGCGCAGGCCGCCCATGTTGCGGATGTCCTGATCGTGGTGCATGCCGATGATGACCGAGCCGGCGGCGAGGAAGAGCAACGCCTTGAAGAAGGCGTGCGTCATCAGGTGGAAGATCGCCACCGAGTAAGCGGACGCGCCGAGCGCCACGGTCATGTAACCCAGTTGCGACAGTGTCGAATAGGCGACGACGCGCTTGATGTCGTTCTGGATGATGCCGAGGAAGCCCATGAACAGCGCGGTGATGGCACCGATGATGATGACGAAGGAGAGCGCCGTGGTGGACAGTTCAAACAGCGGCGACATGCGCGACACCATGAAGATGCCCGCCGTCACCATCGTCGCGGCGTGGATCAGCGCCGAGATCGGGGTCGGGCCTTCCATCGAATCGGGCAGCCAGACGTGCAGCGGCACCTGCGCCGATTTGCCCATCGCACCGATGAACAGGCAGATACAGGTGACGGTCATCAGCGACCATTCCTGAGCGCCCCAGATGTTGATGGTCGTGTTGGCAAAATCCGGCGCCTGCTTGAACACTTCGGCGTAGTCGAGCGAGCCGAAATGCGCCAGCACGAGACCGATACCGAGAATGAAGCCGAAATCGCCGACGCGGTTGACCAGGAAGGCTTTCATGTTGGCGAAGATCGCCGTCGGGCGGGTGTACCAGAAACCGATCAGCAGGTAGGACACCAGACCCACCGCTTCCCAGCCGAAGAAAAGCTGCATGAAGTTGTTGGCCATCACCAGCATCAGCATGGAGAAGGTAAACAGCGAAATGTAGCTGAAGAAGCGGTTGTAGCCGGGGTCTTCCTGCATGTAGCCGATGGTGTAGATGTGCACCATCAGGGACACGAAAGTCACCACCAGCATCATGGTGGCGGTCAGGGTGTCGATCAGGAAACCGACCTCGAAGCTGTAATCCCCGCTGACCATCCATTGATAGACCGTACCGTTGTAGGTGTTGCCCGCCATGACATCCTGAAAGATCAGCACGGAAGCCACGAAGGCCGTCGCCACGCCGAGGATGGTCGCCGTATGGGCGAGCCAGCGCGGAATGACCCGGCAGAACAGACCGGCAATGATGGAACCGAGGAGCGGTGCCAGCGGAACGAGCAGGTAGAGCGATTTCATGTCCATGTTCAACCCTTCAGACTACCCAGGTCATCCACATGGATGCTCTTGAGGTTACGGAACAGCACGATCAGGATAGCCAGACCAATGGCCGCCTCGGCGGCAGCCACGGCAAGAATGAAGAAAACGAAAACCTGCCCGGACAGATCGCCCAGGAAATGCGAGAAGGCCACGAAGTTCATATTCACGGCGAGCAGCATCAGCTCGATCGACATCAGCAGCACGATCAGATTCTTCCGGTTGAGGAAGATGCCGACCACGGCAATGGCGAACAATATCGCGCCGAGAATCAGGAAATGGGAAAGGGTAAGTGTCAGCATGTTTGCCCCGGATCAGTCTTTTTCAACCGGCATTTGCAGGACGCGCACACGGTCCTTGGCCTTGACGTACAGTTGCGTGCTCGGATTCGGCACCTTGGAGCGCTTCGGTCCGCCCCGGAAAGTCAGCACCACGGCGGCGATCATGCCGACCAGCAGAATGACCGCCGCGAGTTCAAACGGGAAAACGTAATCCGTCACCAGCAGCGCGCCCAGTTCGCGGGTATTGGAAATGCCCGGTTCGACGACAGCTTCGGCGAGCGGCACCTGGAAATACTTGCTGCCCAGCACCAACCCCATTTCCAGCACCATCACCAGGCCCACCATCGCCCCCAGCGGCAGATAACGCCAGAAACCCTGACGCAACTGATCGAAATTCAGGTCGAGCATCATCACCACGAACAGGAACAGCACCATCACCGCGCCGACATACACCACGATCAGGGCAATACCGAGAAATTCGGCTTGCAACATCAGCCACAGGCCGCCGGTGGTGAAAAAGGCGAGCATCAGGTGCAGCACGGCCGTCACCGGATTACGCGCGGTAATCACGCGCAGACCGGCGTAGATCAGGATGGCCGAGAGAAACAGGAAAACAGCGGTTTGAAATTCCATCACAAGCACCTGTCAGCGGTAGGGCGCGTCGTGCGCGCGGTCTTCGGCGATCTGGGCTTCGTAGCGTTCGCCATTGGCCAGCAGCATCTCCTTGGTGTAGTAGAGATCGCCGCGCTTCTCGCCGTGATATTCGAAGATGCGCGTCTCGACGATGGCATCGACCGGGCAGGCTTCCTCGCAGAAACCGCAGAAGATGCACTTGGTCAGATCAATGTCGTAGCGCGTCGTGCGGCGCGAACCGTCGTCGCGCGGCTCGGCCTCGATGGTGATCGCCAGGGCCGGGCAGATCGCCTCACACAGCTTGCAGGAAATGCAGCGCTCCTCGCCATTCGGATAGCGGCGCAGGGCGTGCAGACCGCGAAAGCGAAAACTCTGCGGGGTTTTTTCCTCGGGGTATTGCACGGTGATCTTGCGGGCAAAGAAATACTTGCCCGTCACCGCCAAGCCTTTCAACAGCTCCTTGAGGAAGAGGCTGCCGAAGATTTCCTTCATCGAACCCATGCTTCTCTCCTCAATTCCAGATGGTCAGCGGGGAAATCATCCACGCGCCGACGATGATGACCCAGAAGAAACACAGCGGCAGGAACACTTTCCAGCCCAGGCGCATCAGGAGGTCGTAACGGTAACGCGGGAAGGTGGCGCGGAACCAGAGGAACAGGAAGAGCACGAAGGACATCTTGGCGAACATCCACAGGATGCCATCCGGCAGGAAGCCCACCGGCGACAACCAGCCCCCCAGGAAGAGGATGGAGGTCAGCGCGGCCACCAGGATCATGTTGGCGTATTCGGCAAGGAAGAAGAGCGCGAACGCCATCCCCGAATATTCGACGTGGAAACCAACGATTTCCGACTCGCCTTCGGCCAAGTCGAACGGCGCGCGGTTCAGTTCAGCCGTGCCCGAAATCAGGTAGACGAGGAACATCGGCAAGAGCGGCAGCCAGTTCCAGGACAGGAAACCCAGCCCCCAATCGGCAAAGCGCCCCTCGGCCTGACCATTGACGATATCGACGAAATTCAGGCTGCCGGCGATCATCAGCACGGTAATCAGGGCAAAGCCCATCGCGATTTCGTAGGAAATCATCTGCGCCGCCGAACGCATCGCGCCCAGGAAGGCGTATTTCGAGTTGGAAGCCCAGCCGGCGAGGATGATGCCGTACACCCCGATCGAGGTCATGGCCAGGATGTAGAGCAAGCTGGCGTCGATATTGGCCAGCACCAGGGTGTCGGTGAAAGGCACCACGGCCCAGGCCGCCAGCGCTGGCGCGATAGCCAGCATCGGGGCGATGATGAAGACCGCCTTGGACGAGTTGGTGGGCACCACCACTTCCTTCAGGAGCAGCTTCAGGCCGTCCGCGATCGGCTGGATCAAGCCCCAGGGGCCGACCCGGTTGGGACCGATGCGCACCTGCATGAAACCGATCACCTTGCGCTCGAAATAAGTGAGATAGGCCAAGCCGAGCATCAGCGGCGCGACGATGGCCACGATCTTGAGCAGCGTCCAGACGACGGGCCAGGCACCGCCGAACAGACCTTGTCCGAAATTCATCAGGGCATCCATTTATGCGCGCTCCACGGAAATTTCGCCGAACATCGCGCCCAGCATGGCCGTGCTCGCATGGGCCGCCGCCAGACGCAGGCAGTTGTCCGGCACCTTGTCATCAAGCACGACCTTGAATTCGGCCATTCCCTGACCCTGACGCACGCGGGCGCTGTCGCCCGCCGTCAGTTGCAGTGCCGCGAGCGTTGCCGCATTGGCGCGCACGACCGGCGAGCGGGCATCAGCCGTTTTCTGCAAGGCAGGCGCACGGCGCGCCAAGGCATCGGCAAAGTGAATCGGCACATCGGCAATGCGTTGCAGGGCGATGTTCTTTTCGACCGGCAACTGCAAGCTCACGCCGTTCAGGCCATTGTCCAGCCCGGCTGCGAACTCGACATTCCTGCCAAGGATTTCATCGCGCACTTCTTCGCTGCTCTGATACTGGAAACCGGGCAGATTGAGCACGTTGCCGAGCACGCGCAGGAGTTTCCAGGCCGGGCGCGTTTCGCCACGCGGCTTGACGACGCCGTTGAAGGACTGCACGCGGCCTTCGATATTGATGAAGGTGCCGGCGGTTTCGGTATAGGGCGAAATCGGCAGGATGGCATCGGCGTATTGCAGCGCCGCTTCGTTTTTGAAGGGCGACAAGGCCACCACCAGCGCCGCCTGATCGAGCGCGGCGCGGGCGGCTTGCGGATTGGCGCAATCCAGTTCGGGCTCGACGCCCATGAGGAAATACGCCTTGCGCGGATGCGCCAGCATCTGCTGCGCATTGGCACCGCCCACCGGCAGGCCGGCCAGCCAGGCACCGACCGTGTTACCACTCTCACCGAGGAAACCGACGCTGGCACCGCACAGACGCTGCAATTCGAGAGCCAGGGCATGCAACTGGGCAAAGTCGACCGATTGCGTTGCCACATTGCCGAGGAAAACCGCGCTCTTTTCGCCTTCCGCAAGGCTGGCCGCAATCTTGCGGCAAGTCTCGCAGACCTTGGCATTTTCCAGCCCGGCAGGCAGCGGCTGCCCCTTGGCTTCGGCAACGGCGCGCACGACGCCCGCCAACGCGCCCGCCAATTGTGCGGGAGCCACGCTGGCCTGGGCGTGCAGATTGATGAGTTGATCGTCGGCAGTCACCGACAACAGGCTGACCTGGGTATTTTTCTTGGCCGCCTGACGCAGACGCTGGGCGATCAGCGGATGATCCTTGCGCAGGAAGGAACCGACCACCAGGGCGGCATCGAGACTTTCGATGTCAGCCAGACGCATGCCCAGCCAGGGCGCGCCAGCGGTCTTGCCGTCCGTGGAGAAATCGCTCTGACGCAGGCGGAAATCGACGTTGTTGCAACCCAAACCTTGCATCACCTGCTTGAGCAGGTAGAGTTCTTCAACGCTGGCCGTCTGGCTGGCCAGCGCAGCGATGGCATCGCCGCCGTGTTCGCGGGCCACGTCCTTGAGGCCGTGCGCAACGTAATCGAGCGCCACGTTCCACTCGACCTCGCGCCATTGTCCGCCCTGCTTGACCATCGGCTTGGTCAGACGTTCTTCCGAATTCAGCGCCTGATAGGCGAAACGCTCCTTGTCGGAGATCCAGCATTCATTGACTGCTTCGTTCTCGCGCGGCAGAACGCGCATCACGCTGTCGTGCTTGACCTGCACCACCAGATTGGCACCGACCGAATCGTGCGGGCTGACCGACTTGCGGCGCTGCAATTCCCAAGCGCGCGCGGTGTAGCGGAAGGGTTTGGAGGTAAGCGCGCCGACCGGGCAAAGGTCGATCATGTTGCCGGAGAGTTCGGAATCGACCGAACGACCGACGAAAGTCATGATTTCGGCATGCATGTTGCGATTGGCCATGCCCAGTTCCATCACCCCGGCGATTTCCTGGCCGAAGCGCACGCAGCGCGTGCAATGGATGCAGCGGCTCATTTCTTCCATGGAAATCAGCGGCCCGACGTCCTTGTGGAAGACGACGCGCTTTTCCTCGGTGTAGCGGCTCTGCATCGGGCCGTAGCCGACCGACATGTCCTGCAACTGGCATTCGCCGCCCTGATCGCAGATCGGGCAGTCGAGCGGATGGTTGATGAGCAGGAACTCCATCACGCCCTTCTGCGCCTTGACCGCCAGATCAGAGTGCGTGAACACCTTCATCCCGTTGGTCACCGGCGTCGCGCAGGCCGGCAGGGGCTTGGGCGCCTTCTCGACTTCCACCAGGCACATGCGGCAACTGGCGGCGATGGAAAGTTTCTTGTGATAGCAGAAGTGCGGGATATATACGCCCAGTTGCTGCGCGGCGTCCATCACCGTGCTGCCTGCGGGCACCTGCCCTTTCTTGCCGTCGATTTCGATGTCTAGCATGTCGCTACCTTGTAGCCAGTTTTCTTAACGGATCAGGCCATCAGGCCGGAATCTTGTGGAAGCCGCTGCCCGCCCACTGCACATCCCTGGGCACCAGACAGCACTTGTGCTCGATGTGGTGTTCAAACTCGGCGCGGAAGTGCTTGATGAAACTCTGTACCGGGAAGGCCGCAGCATCACCCAGAGCACAGATGGTGCGTCCAGCGATGTTGCCCAGCACGCTGTTGAGCAGATCCAGGTCTTCCCGCTTGCCCAGCCCGTTTTCGATGCGATGCACCACCTTGTACATCCAGGCCGTGCCTTCGCGGCAGGGCGTGCATTGGCCGCAGGATTCCTCGTGGTAGAAGAACGACAAGCGCTCCAGCGCCTTCACCATGCAGACGGTTTCATCCATGACGATGACCGCGCCGGAGCCGAGCATGGAACCACCCTTGCTGATCGAGTCGTAATCCATGGTGCAGTCCATGATGACTTCCGCCGGCATCACCGGTGCCGAGGAGCCGCCGGGAATGACCGCTTTCAGCTTGCGCCCGCCGCGCATCCCGCCGCACATTTCGAGCAGCTTGGAGAAGGGCGTGCCGAGCGGAATCTCGTAGTTGCCCGGACGATTGACGTGGCCCGACACCGAAAACAGTTTGGTGCCGCCGTTGTTCGGCTTGCCGAGATTGAGGAATTCCTCGCCGCCCATCTTCAGGATGAAGGGAATGGAGGCGAAGGTTTCGGTGTTGTTGATCGTGGTCGGCTTGCCGTACAGACCGAACGAGGCCGGGAACGGCGGCTTGAAGCGCGGCTGGCCCTTCTTGCCTTCGATCGATTCGAGCAGCGCGGTTTCCTCGCCGCAGATGTAAGCGCCATAGCCGTGGTGGGCGAACAGTTCGAAACTGAATTCGGTACCGAGAATCTTCTGGCCGAGCAAACCAGCGGCGCGGGCTTCGTCCAGCGCCTCCTCGAAACGCTTGTAGATTTCCCAGATTTCGCCGTGCACGTAGTTGTAACCACGGCTGGCTCCCATGGCGAAACCGGCGATGATCATGCCTTCGATGACCGCATGCGGGTTGTAGCGCATGATGTCACGATCCTTGAACGTCCCCGGCTCGCCTTCGTCGGTATTGCAGACGACGTATTTGTCGCCAGGGAAGGAGCGCGGCATGAAGGACCATTTCAGGCCGGTCGGAAAACCCGCGCCACCACGGCCGCGCAGCACCGACTTCTTGACTTCGCCGATAACGTCTTCCTGCGTCATACCGGTTTGCAGAATGCGCTTCAACTGCTCGTAACCGCCGCGCGCCACGTAATCCTTCAGACGCCAAGTGTTATCGGCGTCCAGACCGGCCATCAGAACCGGATTGATTGCCCCCAGCATGGCCATTATTTGCACTCCTCAAGCAGCTTGTCGATCTGCTCCGGGTGCATGTGGCTGCACATCGAGCGATTATTGACGATGAACACCGGCGCATCGCCGCAAGCGCCCATGCACTCGCCTTCCTTGAGCGTAAACCTGCCATCCGGCGTCGTCTCGTTGTAGCCGATGCCCAGTTTCTTTTGCAGGTACTCGCCAGCGTGATAGCCGCCGGACAGGGCGCACGGCAGATTGGTGCACACCGTGATCTTGTACTTGCCGACCGGCTTCAGGTCGTACATGTTGTAGAAGGTGGCCACTTCATAGGCCGCCATCGGCGGCATGCCAAGGTAATCGGCCACGGCCTCGATGGCCTGCGACGGCAGCCAGCCCTGTTCTTCCTGGGCAAGCGCCAGACAGGCCATGACGGCGGATTGCTTCTGGTCAGCCGGATACTTGGCGACCTCGCGGGCGAATTTTTCTAGGGTGTCTGCGGAAAACATCAGCGGTCGATCTCGCCAAAAACGATGTCCTGAGAACCGATGATCGTGACGACGTCGGCCAGCATGTGGCCCTTCGCCATCTCGTCCATCGCAGCCAAATGGGCGTAGCCCGGGGCACGGATCTTCATCCGGTACGGCTTGTTGGCGCCATCCGAAATGAAGTAGATGCCAAACTCGCCCTTGGGATGCTCGACCGCGGCATAGGCTTCACCCGGCGTGACGTGGATCCCCTCACTGAAGAGCTTGAAATGATGGATCAGCTCTTCCATGTTCGACTTCATCGCCTCGCGCTTGGGCGGCGCCACCTTGAAATTGTCGGTGATGACCGGGCCGGGGTTCTTGCGCAGCCAGTCGATGCATTGCTTGATGATGCGGTTGGATTGCAGCATTTCTTCCATGCGCACCAGATAGCGGTCGTAGCTATCGCCATTGACGCCGATTGGCACGTCAAAATCGACTTTGTCGTAAGCGGCGTAGGGCTGCTTCTTGCGCAGATCCCAAGCGATGCCGGAGCCGCGCAGCATGGCCCCGGTGAAGCCGAGTTGCATGGCGCGTTCCGGGCTGACCACGCCGACGCCGACCAGACGCTGCTTCCAGATGCGGTTGTCGGTGAGCAGGGTGTGATATTCGCTGTGATACTTGGGGAAGCGCTCGGTGAAATCTTCCAGGAAATCGAGCAGCGAGCCGCCGCGATTGGCGTTGATTTCCTGCGCTTTCTTCGCGCTCGTCCAGGTCGATTCACGATACTGCGGCATGCGCTCGGGCAGATCGCGATAAACGCCGCCCGGACGGTAGTAAGCCGCGTGCAAACGCGCACCGCTGACGGCCTCGTAAGCATCCATCAAATCTTCGCGTTCGCGGAAGGTGTAGAGCGCCATGGTCATGGCCCCCACGTCCAGCGCGTGACAGCCGATCCACAGCAGGTGGTTGAGAATGCGCGTCACCTCGTCGAACATGGTGCGGATGTATTTACCGCGCTCAGGCACTTCCAGTTGCAGCAGTTTTTCCACACCCAGACAGTAGGCATGCTCGTTGCACATGGGCGAGACGTAATCGAGGCGATCCATGTAAGGCATGGCCTGCACCCAGGTGCGGTTTTCGGCGAGTTTTTCGGTAGCGCGATGCAAGAGGCCGATGTGCGGATCGGCACGACGCACGACTTCGCCATCCATCTCCAGCACCATGCGCAGCACACCGTGCGCGGCCGGGTGCTGCGGCCCGAAGTTCAGGGTATAGCTCTGGATATCAGCCATGTTTCGGGTCCCCGTAGGTATCTTCGCGCACGACGCGCGGGGTGTTTTCGCGAGGCGCGATGGTAACGGGCTGGTAGACCACGCGTCCTTGATCTGGGTCGTAACGCATCTCGACGTGACCGGTAATCGGGAAGTCTTTGCGGAAGGGGTGGCCGATGAAACCGTAATCGGTCAGGAGGCGGCGCAGATCGTTGTGTCCGGTGTAGGCGATACCGAACAGGTCGAAGGCTTCGCGCTCGAACCAGTTGGCCGTCGTCCACAACGAAGTCACGGAATCAGTGACAGGGAAAGCCTCATCCTCGGCAAACACACGCACTCGCAGGCGAACGTTATGCGCGATCGACAGGAGATGCACCACCGTGGCGTAACGCTTGCCCGTCCAGGCACCGTCGCCGTAGGCGGAGTAATCCACCCCGCACAGGTCGATCAATTCCTCGAAGGAGAATTCCTTTTCATCGCGCAATGCCTGCATGGTGGCGAAATAATCGCCGGCAGCAAGCTCGATGGTCAGTTCATTCAGGGCGATCTTCGTGGATTGAAGCTTTTCCCCGAAACGTTCCTGCAATTTTTGGCAAAGCGCTTCCAGCTTGGCTGACATAGTGATCGGCCTCGAAATTTAGCGAGCAATGGTGTTGGTGCGGCGAATCTTGTTCTGCAGCTGGATCAAACCATAGAGCAGAGCTTCGGCCGTGGGCGGGCAGCCCGGCACGTAGATGTCGACCGGCACCACGCGATCGCAGCCGCGCACCACCGAATAGGAGTAATGGTAGTAGCCGCCGCCGTTGGCGCAGGAACCCATGGAAACCACCCAGCGCGGCTCGGCCATCTGGTCGTACACCTTGCGCAGGGCCGGCGCCATTTTATTGGTGAGCGTGCCGGCCACGATCATCACGTCGGACTGACGCGGGCTGGGACGGAACACGATGCCGAAACGGTCCAGGTCGTAGCGCGCGCAGCCGGCGTGGATCATCTCCACCGCGCAGCAGGCCAGACCAAAAGTCATCGGCCAGATCGAGCCAGTGCGCATGTAGTTGATGAGCTTGTCCGCCGTGGTGGTGACGAAGCCTTCCTGCAGAATTCCTTCAATGGCCATGACGCTGCCTCATTCCCAATCCAGCGCACCCTTGGCCCAGGCGTAGATGTCGCCCAGGGCAAGAATGCCAATAAAAATCAGCATCTCGACGAAACCAAACACTTTCAAGCCGTCACTGGCTGCCATATCCGCAAACACGGTGCCCCACGGGACCAGGAAAGCGATTTCGAGATCGAACAGAATGAACAGGATTGCAATGAGGTAGTAGCGCACGTCGAACTTCATGCGCGCATCTTCGAAGGCCTCGAAGCCACACTCATAAGGGGAGAGTTTCTCAGAGTCGGGGCGCTGCGGCGCCAACATGAAACCCATGGCCACCGGCAACACGCCAATCGCCACCCCAACCAACACAAACATCAGGATTGGAAAATACGCTTCCATCATCCGCCGCCAATTTGTCAGTTTTTATCGAGCCGGATGAAAATTCAACCAACCCCGTTTTGGTGCCGACGGCGAGACTCGAACTCGCACAGCTTGCGCCACTACCCCCTCAAGATAGCGTGTCTACCAATTTCACCACGTCGGCTTACTGCTTTTTTCTCTCCGCCGACAACGCAAATTGCCAACGGAATGACCACCTTATTTAGGCACTTCCTGCGCCTTGGAACCCGCATCAGCCGGTTCATTTGCCGCGCCGGCCGGGGCCGGCGAAACAGTCTGCGATTGTACCGAATCCTGCATCAGACTGCCAGACGTTTTTGGCTTGCTCGACGCAAAATAGGCCAGCGACAGGCTAGTCAGGAAAAACACCGCGGCCAGCACCGCCGTCGTCCGGCTGAGGAAATTAGCCGAGCCGGAAGCGCCGAACAGGCTGCCGGAAGCACCGCTGCCGAAAGCAGCCCCCATGTCGGCACCCTTGCCGTGCTGCACCAGCACCAGGCCGATGATGGCAATCGCCACCAGGATATGGATCGTCAAGATCAGAGAGAACATCCAGCTCATTTTTACCTGCCCACTTTCATCGCTATGAAGACGCGTTGCCGGTTGCCCGACAAATCGCCAGAAAATCCTCGGCCACCAGGGCCGCGCCGCCAATCAGGCCGCCGTCGATATCCGCCTGCCCGAATAGGGCGGCGGCGTTTTGCGGCTTGACGCTGCCGCCGTACAGAATGCGCAAACCTGCGGCAACTTCGGCATCGCCGGCCGCCACCCGTTGCCGGATGAAGCGGTGCACCGCCTGCGCCTCTTCCGGCGTTGCCGTCTGCCCGGTGCCGATGGCCCATACCGGCTCATACGCCACCACGCCGCGCCCCAGGGCCGCGCTGCCGAGCCGGGCCAGCACCGCGTCGAGCTGACGCCCAACGACGATTTCAGTCTCGCCCGCCTGCCGGTCGGCCAGGGTTTCGCCGACGCAGAGCACCGGCACCAGACCGCCCGCCAGCGCCGCCTCGAACTTGGCGGCGACCGTGGCGTCGCTTTCGCCGAAAATCGCCCGCCGCTCGGAATGGCCGAGCAAGACGTAGCGGCAGCCGAATTCCTGCAACATGCCCACCGCCACTTCGCCGGTATACGCGCCCGACGGATGCTGGCTGACGTTCTGCGCCCCCAGCATCAGCACCGAACCGGCCAGCAACTGCTGCGCCTGCGCCAGATAGGGGAAAGGCGGGCAGACCGCCGCTTCGCACGGCAGCGCATCGACTTCCGCCAAGAGCGCCGTCAGCAAGGCCGCATTGCCAGCCAGGCCGCCATGCATCTTCCAGTTTCCGGCTACGAGCTTACGGCGCACGCGCTTCTCCGTGGGCAAAAACCGCGGGATTATAACGACGGCGGGCCGGCCCGGTCAATGCAGGCCCGCCGCCCGAAAACATTCAGAGATCGGCCGCTTGGCGCACCGCCGCCGCGATTTCCTCGGCCGCCGCCCTGACCAGCGCGGCATCCTCGCCTTCCACCATGACACGCAGCAGCGGTTCCGTGCCGGACGGGCGCAGCAGCACCCTGCCCCGCCCGGCGAGGCTTTCCTCGGCCTGCCGGTGCACCGCCTGGATCGCAGGCGACTCCTGCCAGACGAAGCTGCGCGCCAGCGGCACGTTGATCAGCACCTGCGGATAGAGCCGCAGGCCGCCGAGCAGCGTTTTCAGGGTGCCGCCGTTTTCGCGCAGGGCGGCCAGTACCTGCAAACCGGCGATGATGCCGTCGCCGGTGGAATGACGATCCAGCGCGAGAATGTGGCCGGAATTTTCGCCGCCGTACAGCCAGCCGTTCTGGCGCAGCATCTCGACCACGTAACGGTCGCCGACCGCCGCCCGGGCAAAGGGAATGTCGAGTTTCGCCAGCGCGTGTTCGAGCGCCAGATTGGTCATCAAAGTACCGACCACGCCCGCCACCTTGCCCTTTTGCGCCCGGTTCCGGACGATGGCGTACAGCAACTGGTCGCCATCGTAGAGATTGCCGGCGGCATCCACCATCTGAATCCGGTCGGCGTCGCCGTCCAGGGCGATCCCCAGATCGGCGCGCTGCGCCAGCACCGCCTGCGCCAGCGCCTGCGGCGCGGTGGCACCGACGCCATCGTTGATGTTCAGGCCATTGGGCTGCACCCCGATGCTGACCACTTCCGCACCCAGTTCGTGCAGGACGTCCGGTGCGATGTGATAGGCCGCACCGTGCGCGCAATCGACCACGATGCGCAGGCCGCGCAGGTCGAGTTCGTTGGGAAAAGTGCTTTTGCAGAATTCGATGTAGCGCCCGCGCGCATCTTCGATACGGCGCACCCGGCCCAAAGCAGCGGAATCGACACAGCGCATTTCCTGGTCGATGCCGGCCTCGATGGCCCGCTCCAGGCTATCCGGCAGCTTGCTGCCCTGCGCCGAGAAGAATTTGATCCCGTTGTCGTAGTAGGGATTGTGCGACGCCGAAATGACGATGCCCGCCTGCAGGCGCAAGGCCCGCGTCAGATAGGCCACCGCCGGCGTCGGCATCGGCCCGACCAGACAGACATCGACGCCCGCCGACGAAAAACCGGCTTCCAGCGCCGATTCCAGCATGTAGCCGGAGATGCGCGTGTCCTTGCCAATCAGCACGCTGGGGCGCTCGCCCGGCGGCATCGGGCATTGTTCCAACAAGACCTTGCCGGCCGCGTAACCGAGGCGCATCACGAAATCGGGCGTGATCGGGCTTTGCCCGACCCGGCCGCGCACGCCGTCGGTGCCGAAATATTTTCTGCTCATTGTGTCGTTTCCTCTTTGATTGCCGCCCAGACCGCCAGCGCGTCGCGCGTCGCCGCCACATCGTGCACGCGCAGGATCGCCGCGCCGCGCTGCGCCGCCAGCAAGGCCGCGGCGACACTGGCATGAACGCGCTCCGCCACGGGCCGGCCGGTAATTTCACCCAACATCCGCTTGCGCGACACGCCGACCAGCAGCGGCAAGCCTTGCCAGATTTCACTGTCCAGCGCCCGGAACAAGGCCAGGTTGTGCGCCAGATTCTTGCCGAAGCCAAAGCCCGGATCGAGCACCAGGCGTTCGCGGGCAATACCTGACGCCAGACAATCCTCCGCCGCCGTCCGCAGCCAGCCGCTGACTTCATCCACCACGTCGGCGTAGGCCGGGGCTTCCTGCATGGTGGCCGGCTCGCCCTGCATGTGCATCAGGCACAGCGCACAATCTGAACCCGCCACCGCTGCGCGCGCCTCGGTGCTGCGCAGGCCGGTGATGTCGTTGATCATGCTCGCCCCCGCCGCCAGCGCGGCCTGCATGACCTTGGGCTTGTAGGTATCGACCGACACCGGCACACCCCAGGCGCACACTTCCCGCAATACCGGCAGCAGGCGGCGCAACTCCTCGTCTTCCGGCGTGGCCTGCGCGCCGGGGCGGGAGGATTCGGCGCCGATGTCGAGCATGTCCGCACCGGCCTGCCACTGCTGGCGGGCGTGTTCGATTGCCTGCAGGGTATCTTGCGCCAGCCCGTCGCCGGAAAAGGAATCCGGCGTCAGGTTGACGATGCCCATCAGCAGAGGGCGCTCGGTCGGCAGGCGGTAGGTGCCGCAGTGGATTTCGTGCATGGAAAAAAAGCCGGAAGCGGGCGCTTCCGGCTGCTTCGGTTCGCGTTCAGGCCGTGGCCGGGGCGTTCGGCTCGGCACCCGGCGTTTCGTCCGGCGGCGTCGGCTTGGCGGTGCTCTGCATCGGCTTGGGCGGGCGCGGCGGACGGCCTTCCATGATGTCCTTGATCTGCTCGGCGTCGATAGTTTCCCATTCGAGCAGCGCGGCGGTCATGGCTTCCACCTTGTCGCGGTTCTCGCTCAGGATCTTGCGCGCCAGCGCGTACTGCTCGTCGATGATGCGGCGGATTTCAGCATCGACCTTCTGCATGGTCGCTTCCGACACGTTCTTGTGCGTCGTCACCGAGCGGCCCAGGAAAACCTCGCCCTCGTTCTCGGCATACACCATCGGCCCCAGCGCCTCGGACATGCCGTAGCGGGTCACCATGTCGCGCGCCGTCTGGGTGGCGCGCTCGAAGTCGTTGGACGCGCCGGTCGACACGTTGCCGACGAACAGCTCTTCCGCCACGCGGCCGCCGAAGAGCATGCAGATCTGCGCCAGCATCTCGTCGCGGTACAGGCTGAACTTGTCCATTTCCGGCAGCGACCAAGTCACGCCCAGCGCCCGGCCACGCGGGATCACGGTGACTTTGTGCACCGGATCGCAGCCCGGCAGCACCTCGCCGATGATGGCGTGGCCGGATTCGTGGTAAGCGGTTTTTTTCTTGTCCTCGGGCGTAATCACCATCGACTTGCGCTCGGCGCCCATGAAAATCTTGTCCTTGGCGCGCTCGAAGTCATCCATATCCACCACGCGCTTGTTGCTGCGCGCGGCGAACAGGGCGGCCTCATTGACCAGATTGGCCAGATCGGCGCCGGACATGCCCGGCGTGCCGCGCGCCAGCACGTTGGCGTTGACGTCGGGCGCCACCGGCACCTTGCGCATGTGTACCTTGATGATTTCCTCGCGACCGCGGATGTCCGGCAGCGGCACCACCACCTGACGGTCGAAGCGGCCCGGACGCAACAGCGCCGGGTCGAGCACGTCGGGGCGGTTGGTGGCGGCGATGACGATGATGCCGGAGTGGCCTTCAAAGCCGTCCATTTCGACCAGCAACTGGTTCAGCGTCTGCTCGCGCTCATCATTGCCGCCGCCCAGGCCGGCCCCGCGCTGGCGGCCGACGGCGTCGATTTCGTCGATGAAGATGATGCACGGCGCGTGTTTCTTGGCGTTCTCGAACATGTCGCGCACGCGCGCCGCGCCAACGCCGACGAACATTTCGACGAAATCGGAACCGGAAATCGAGAAGAACGGCACCTTGGCCTCGCCGGCAATCGCCTTGGCGAGCAGCGTCTTGCCGGTGCCGGGGTTGCCGACCATCAGCACGCCCTTCGGGATGCGCCCGCCGAGCTTCTGGAATTTGGAAGGATCGCGCAGGAAGTCCACGATTTCCTGCACTTCCTCTTTCGCCTCGTCGCAGCCAGCGACGTCGACGAAGGTGATGGTGTTCTGCGCCTCGTCCATCATGCGCGCCTTCGACTTGCCGAAGGAGAAAGCGCCGCCCTTGCCGCCGCCCTGCATCTGACGCATGAAAAAGACCCAGACGCCGATCAGGAGCAGCATCGGGAACCAGGAAACGAAGATGCTCATCAGGAAGGACGGTTCTTCGTCCGGCTTGGCCTCGACCTTGACGTCGTACTTGAGCAGGTCGGAAACCAGCCACAGATCGGGCGGCGCATAGCTGGTGATGCGCTTGCCGTCATTGGTGGTGGCTTTCAGGGTGCGCCCTTCCATCACCACCTTGCTGATCCGTCCCTGCTTCACTTCGTCGAGGAATTGCGAATACTCGATCGCTCCGGGCGCAACCTGGCGCGTGTTGAACTGGTTGAACACCGTCATCAGCACCAGACCGATCACCACCCAGACTGCGAGATTTTTGAACATGTTGTTCAAGCGACTACTCCTTTGCCTTCGACAAGCGATAAAGCCAGCATTCTAAACAATTCTCAGCGCAAACAGCGCCCCAACAGGTAAACCTCCGCGCTGCGATCCCGCGAGGCGTCGGGTTTGCGTACCGCCACCGTCTGAAACGTTTCGCGCATGGCCTTGACGAATGCCTCGTAATCGCGGCCCTGGAAAACTTTGACCAGAAATGCGCCGTCCGGTTTCAGGTGCGCTCTGGAAAATTCCAGGCCCAGTTCCGCCAGATGCATCACCCGCGCCTGATCCATCACCGCCATACCCGACATATTGGGGGCCATGTCCGACATCACAAGCCCCACTTCGCGCTCGCCGAGGTTTTTTTCCAGTTCGGCGAGCACGGATTCCTCTCGAAAATCGCCCAGGATGAAGTGCACGCCGCGGATCGGGGCCATTTCCAGCAGATCGAGCGCGAACACCAGACCCGCGTCCCCCACCCGCTGCGCCGCCACCTGCGACCAGCCGCCCGGCGTCGCCCCCAGGTCGACCACCACCTCGCCGCGCTTGAGCAGCTTGTCCCGGTCGTCGATCTCGATCAGCTTGAACGCGGCCCGCGAGCGCCAGCCGTCCTTTTTCGCCTGCTGCACGTAAGGGTCGTTTACGTGTTCGTGCATCCACGCCTTGCTGGTTCTGGTTCGCTTCATTCTTCGGTAAAATGCCGTTTTTGAAAGGTTTTTAAATGCCGCAGCTTACTTCTGCCCAGGTGCGCGAACTGCGCGCCCGCGCCCACGGCCTCGATCCGGTCGTTTCCATCGCCGAGAACGGCCTGAGCGAAAGCGTCCTGAAGGAAATCGACACCTGCCTCAAGGCGCACGAACTCATCAAGATCCGCGTCTATGGCGACAGCCGGGAAAACCGCCTGGGCTATCTCGCCACCATCTGCCAGGAACTCGGCTCAGCGGCGGTACAGCATATCGGGAAACTGCTGGTCGTGTATCGGGAAAACCCGGAAAAACCTGCGCCAGCCCGTAAAAAACCCGCCCCGCAAAAAGCGCCGGCGCGACGCAGCAAGCGCAGTTTCCAGGGCTGACTTTTACCGCAGAGGCGCAGAGAAAGGCGGAGGAAACCAAAGGCGGAACGGCCAACCATGCCCCCGTATTGCTTTCCTCTGCGTACCTCCTTTCCTCTGCGGTGAATGTGTTGCTTCCGATCAACCGCTCGCTGATTATTCGTAGCGCACGTCGATGATTTCATACTCGCGGATGCCGCCCGGCGCCTGCACCTGGGCAAGGTCGCCGGCGTATTTGCCGATCAGGGCGCGCGCCACGGGCGAGTTGACGGAAATCTTGCCGGCCTTGATGTCGGCTTCGTCCTCGCCGACGATCTGGTAGGTCACGCTGCTGCCGGAATCCTGATCTTCCATTTCCACCGTCGAGCCGAACACGCAGCGGCCATCGGCGTCGAGCAGCGCCGGGTCGATGATCTGGGCGTTCGACAGCTTGCCCTCGACTTCCTTGATGCGCCCTTCGATGAAGCCCTGGCGCTCCTTGGCGGCGTCGTATTCGGCGTTTTCCGAGAGATCGCCGTGCGCCCGCGCCTCGGCGATGGCGGCGACCACCGCCGGACGTTCGATGGTTTTCAGGCGCTGCAATTCCTCGCGCAATTGCTCGGCGCCTTTGACGGTCAATGGAATCTTGTTCATTTTCATCCCCAAAATGCAAAACCGCCGGCACCCGCGAAGGGGCAAGCCGGCGGCGAATCACAGTTGAATCAGGCGAGTGCGGCGTGCAACTCCTGGATCGGATAAACCACGAGTTCACCCAGATTGCGGATGCCGTCGGCGGCCGCCTCGGCTCCCCAGATGGTCGTGTAGATGGTGACCCGCGCTTGCAGGCCGGAAGTGCGGATCGAGCGCGAATCGTTGATCGCGGCGCGCTTTTCTTCCACCGTGTTGATGATCAGGGCAATCTCGTTGTTCTTGATCATGTCGACGATGTGCGGCCGGCCTTCGGTCACCTTGTTCACCACCTGCACCGGCAAACCGGCCGCTTCGATCGCATGCGCCGTGCCGCGCGTGGCGACCAGCTGGAAACCGGCGTCGGCCAGATGGCGGGCGATTTCGATGACCTTCTGCTTGTCGCTGTCCTTCACCGACATGAACACCTTGCCCTGGCGGGGCAGGCGCACGCCCGCCGCCAGTTGCGACTTGATGAAGGCTTCGGCAAAGGTCTTGCCCACCCCCATCACCTCGCCGGTGGACTTCATTTCCGGGCCGAGAATGGTATCCACGCCGGGGAACTTGACGAAGGGGAAAACGGCTTCCTTGACCGAGAAGTACGGCGGAATCACTTCCTTCGTCACGCCCTGCGCGGCCAAGCTCTT
Organism: uncultured Rhodocyclaceae bacterium; assembly: GCA_900549295.1. Lineage (GTDB taxonomy): Bacteria > Pseudomonadota > Gammaproteobacteria > Burkholderiales > Rhodocyclaceae > Azonexus. The sequence continues at coordinate 17,967 of URNG01000001.1, read as the reverse complement.
GCCCGCCATACAGCGGGCAGCGATCTTGGCGAGTTGCAGGCCGGTGGCCTTGGACACGTAAGGCACGGTGCGCGAGGCGCGCGGATTGACTTCCAGCACGTACACGTCGTCGTCCTTGATGGCGAACTGCACGTTCATCAGGCCGCAGACGTCGAGCGCCCTGGCCATCAGCTTGGTCTGGCGGCGCAGTTCGTCCTGCACGGCGGCGGACAGCGAGTAAGGCGGCAGCGAGCAGGCCGAGTCGCCGGAGTGCACGCCGGCCTGTTCGATGTGTTCCATGACGCCGCCGATCAGCACGTCCTTGCCGTCGGAGAGCGCATCGACGTCGCACTCGATGGCATCGTTCAGGAAGCGGTCGAGCAGCACCGGCGAATCATTGGACACCTTGACCGCCTCGCGCATGTAGCGCTCCAGATCCTTCTGCTCATGGACGATTTCCATCGCCCGTCCGCCCAGCACGTAGGACGGGCGCACCACCAGCGGATAGCCGATTTCCTGCGCCAGACGCAGGGCTTCTTCCTCGGTGCGGGCGGTGCGGTTGGGCGGCTGCTTGAGGCCGAGTTCATGCAGGAGCTTCTGGAAGCGCTCGCGGTCTTCGGCGATGTCGATGGATTCCGGCGTCGTGCCGATGATGGGCACGCCGTTGGCTTCCAGCGCCAGCGCGAGTTTCAGCGGGGTCTGGCCGCCGTATTGGACGATGACGCCTTCCGGCTTCTCGATGGCGCAGATTTCCAGCACGTCTTCCAGCGTCAGCGGCTCGAAATAGAGGCGATCCGACGTATCGTAGTCGGTGGAAACAGTTTCCGGGTTGCAGTTGACCATGATGGTTTCGTAACCATCCTCGCGCATCGCCATCGCGGCATGGACGCAGCAATAGTCGAACTCGATGCCCTGACCGATGCGGTTCGGCCCGCCGCCGAGCACCATGATCTTCTTCTTGTCGGTCGGATTCGCTTCGCACTCGTCCTCGTAGGTCGAGTACATGTAGGCGGTGCCGGTGGCGAATTCGCCGGCGCAGGTGTCGACCCGCTTGTACACCGGGCGCACGCCCAAGGCATGACGCTGCTTGCGGAATTCGGCCTCGTTCGTCTTGAGCAGATAGGCCAGACGGCGGTCGGAAAAGCCTTTCTTTTTCAGGTAGCGCACTTCCTCGGCGCTCAGCGAGGCCAGTTGGCGCTTTTCCACGGCCAGTTCGAGATCGACGATTTCCTTGATCTGCTCAAGGAACCAGGGGTCGATCCTGGTCAGTTCGAACACCTTGTCCACGCTCATGCCGACGCCGAAGGCGTCCGCCACGTACCACAGGCGATCCGGCGAGGGAATCGCCAGTTGCTCGTCGATGGTTTCCGGGTCGACCGTTTTCAGGTTGAAGCCGTCGACGCCGACTTCCAGCCCGCGCAGGGCCTTCTGCAGCGATTCCTGGAAGGTGCGGCCCATCGCCATGACTTCGCCGACGGATTTCATCTGCGTGGTCAGCGTGGCGTCGGCCTGCGGGAATTTCTCGAAGGCGAAGCGCGGCACCTTGGTGACGACGTAGTCGATGGACGGCTCGAAGGAAGCCGGCGTCTTGCCGCCGGTGATGTCGTTGGCGAGTTCGTCGAGCGTGTACCCGATGGCCAGCTTGGCGGCGATCTTGGCGATCGGGAAGCCGGTGGCCTTGGACGCCAGGGCGGAAGAGCGCGACACGCGCGGGTTCATTTCGATGACGATGCAGCGACCATCCTTGGGATTGATGGCGAACTGCACGTTGGAACCGCCGGTATCGACGCCGATCTCGCGCAGAACGGCGATGGAGGCGTTGCGCAGGAGCTGGTATTCCTTGTCGGTCAGCGTCTGCGCCGGAGCGACGGTGATGGAATCGCCGGTATGCACACCCATCGGATCGAGGTTTTCGATCGAGCAGATGATGATGCAGTTGTCGGCCTTGTCGCGCACGACTTCCATCTCGAACTCTTTCCAGCCAAGCAGCGACTCCTCGATCAGGAGTTCGTTGGTCGGCGAGGCTTCCAGACCGCGTTTGCAGATGGTCTCGAACTCCTCCATGTTGTAGGCGATGCCGCCGCCGGTGCCACCAAGCGTGAAGGAAGGCCGGATGATGGTCGGGAAGCCGACCACCGCCTGCACCTGATAGGCCTCTTCCATGCTGTGCGCGGTAGCCGAGCGGGCGGAGCCGAGGCCGATCTTGGTCATGGCGTCCTTGAACTTCTGGCGATCCTCGGCCTTGTCGATGGCTTCCTTCGAGGCGCCGATCAGTTCGACGCCGAACTTGGCGAGCACGCCCTCGCGGTCGAGATCAAGCGCGCAGTTGAGCGCCGTCTGGCCGCCCATGGTCGGCAGGAGCGCATCCGGGCGCTCCTTCTCGATGATCTTGGCCACCACCTGCCAGGTGATCGGCTCGATGTAGGTCACGTCGGCCATTTCCGGGTCGGTCATGATGGTGGCCGGGTTGGAATTGACCAGGATGACCTTGTAGCCCTCCTCGCGCAGCGCCTTGCAGGCCTGCGCGCCGGAGTAGTCGAACTCGCAGGCCTGACCGATGATGATGGGGCCGGCGCCAATGATCAGGACGCTTTGAATGTCTGTACGTTTCGGCATTTGCTTGTTTGGGAAGGGGGAATGGGGAAGGGAGAAGGGTGTTTCCACCCTGCCTTGCCGCCTTTATCCGCTTCGCATCTCCATAAATATTCGTTCGCTTCTCGTTTCAGGGAGCCGGTCGGTTTTACCCTTCCTTCTTCTCCCTAGCCCCTTCTCTCACAGCGCAGCGACGCCGCGCGTCATGCAATCGAGGAAGCGGTCAAAGAGGTGGGCCACGTCGTGCGGGCCGGGAATGGCTTCGGGATGGCCCTGGAAAGAGAAGGCCGGCACGTCGGTACGGGCAATCCCCTGGTTGGAGCCGTCGAACAGGGAGACGTGCGTCACCCGCATATTGGCCGGCAAGGTTGCCGCATCGACGGAGAAACCGTGATTCTGGCTGGTGATCAGCACCTTGCCGGTATCGAGATCCTTCACCGGGTGGTTGGCACCGTGATGGCCGAATTTCATCTTCATCGTCTTCGCGCCGGAAGCCAGGGCCAGCAACTGGTGGCCGAGGCAAATGCCGAAGGTGGGCACACCCGCTTCCAGAATTTCGCGGATGGCGGCAATGGCGTAATCGCACGGTTCCGGGTCGCCGGGGCCGTTGGAGAGAAAGACACCATCCGGTTTCATCGCCAGCACCTCGGCAGCCGGCGTCTGAGCCGGCACCACGGTGACACGCACGCCGCGATGCGCCAGCATGCGCAGGATGTTGCGCTTGACGCCGAAATCGTAGGCGACGACGTGAAAACGCGTTCCCTTCTGCTGGCCGAAACCGTCGAGCGTCCATTCAGTTTCCGTCCACTCGTAGGGTTCCTGTGTGGATACCACCTTGGCCAGATCCATCCCTGCCAGCCCCGGAAAGGCCCGGGCCATCGCCAAGGCTTTTGCCTCGTCGGTTTCGCCGGCAAGGATGCAACCGGCTTGCGCGCCCGTTTCGCGCAGGATACGGGTCAGTTTGCGGGTATCGATCCCGGCGATGCCGACGATGCCATTGCGTTTCAGATAGGCATCCAGCGTTTCCTCGCTACGCCAGTTGGAGGCGGGCGGCAAGTCCTTGACGATCAGTCCGGCAGCGAAATGGCCGGTGGATTCGCAGTCTTCGCCATTGCAACCCGTGTTGCCGATGTGTGGATAGGTCAGGGTGACGATCTGGCGCGTGTAGGACGGATCGGTAAGAATTTCCTGGTAACCGCTCATGGCGGTGTTGAAGACGATTTCGCCGCTGGCGATGCCGCCTGCGCCGATGGAATATCCCTTGAAAACCGTCCCGTCGGCGAGGGCGAGGATGGCGGGTATGAATGATGGCAGCAACGACACGTTGGCTCTCCTGGTTCTTTTGCTTGCGCGCACACAAAAAGGAGGGATTTTCATCCCTCCGCGGTGCGCTTAACTGGCGTATTCTAGCCGAGAAGGGCTTTTACAGGCAAATTCAGGCCGCTGTCAGTTGACCGCGCGCTTCTCGACAAAACGCGCCAGTTGCGGACGCACGCGCGCCATTTCGCTTTGCAGGGCGGCGAATTCCGCACCGATTTCATCCCAGTCCTGAGTGCCGCCCGTCATCGCGCCTTCGATCATGACGGCATGCGTGCGCGCCACTTCGGCATTGAACATGGCGAGCAAGCCCTTCAGTGTGTGCGCATGCAGGCGCGTGTTGGCCACGTCGCGCAATTCCAGGGCGCGCGCGAGCTTGTCGATATAGTTTTGCCAGTCTTCGAGGAACATGCTGGCCATCGTCACCAGCAGATCGACGTCCCCCAGATTGGCCAGCGCGCCTTGCAGATCGAGGCAGCTTTCCGCCAGCACATTGCCCACCGCGGTCGCGCTCGCCCAGTTGCTCTCATCGGCAGCGGGCACCTTGGCGAGCGCCGCGTAGAGGTCTTCCGGTAGCAAGGGCTTGACCACGTAATCGTTCATACCGGCAGAGAGGCACTGTTCACGGTCGCTTTCCAGCGCATTGGCCGTCATGGCGATGATGTACACCGGCTGGAATTCGCGCGACACCACCCAACTGCGCCGCAGTTCGCGCGCCCGGATCGCCTCCGCCGCTTCGATACCGCCCATCACCGGCATCTGCATGTCGAGCAGGATCGCATCGAACGAGCCCTGCTCGAACATATCGACCGCCTCGCCGCCGTGATTGGCAATCTTGACCCGGTGCCCGTGCTTTTCCAGCAGGCGACGGGCCACTTCCTGATTCACCGGGTTGTCGTCCGCCAGCAGAATGCGCAAACGGCGCGTTTCTGCCGCCAGCACCGGACAAACGTCGCTTTGCCGCTCCTGCCCGAGTTGTTCGAGCAGCGTCAGCGCCGCGCTGATGTCGCCGCTGCCTACGGGTTTCATCAGATGGACCTGCGCATCCAATTCGCGTAAGCGGCCGATTTCCCGGCGCTGATTCTCCGTCGTCAGCAAAGCCAGCACGCGCTCGCGCTGACCCGCGTGGTGCCAGGTTTCGATCAGAGCCATGCCAGCAGGTGCCGGCATATCGGTATCGATCAGCAAGTAATCAAAAGCCTGATCCAGCGAGCGATTCATGTTGATCGCCGCCACCGCCTGCACCGGATCGGGCAGCACGGCCGTCTTGATGCCCTGGCGTTCGAGCATCCGCTGCAGAACGTGGGCCGTGCTGGCGTTGCTTTCGACGATGAGCGCGCGCCGCCCGGCAAAAGGACGCTCAACCGCCGGGAGATTGGCCGGCTCGTTCGATCGCCCCATGCGCGCCGTGAAGTGAAAACTGGCCCCCTCGCCTTCCCGGCTTTCCAGCCAGATCTGGCCTTCCATCAACTGCACCAGCCTGGTACAGATCGCCAGTCCCAGGCCGGTGCCGCCAAAGCGGCGCGTGGTGGAGGCGTCGGCCTGCGCAAAGGCGGCGAAAATCGCCTGCTGCTTGTCAGCCGGCACGCCGATGCCGGTATCGCGCACCATGACGTGCAGCAAAAGCTGGCCCGTTGCATCCGTTTCGATTTCGGCACGAATGAGCACCTCGCCCTGCTCGGTGAATTTGATGGCGTTGCCGACCAGATTGAGCAGCAACTGGCGCAGGCGCGTCGGATCGCCCACCAGGCGCTCCGGCACATTCGGCGCCACATCAACCACCAACTCCAGCCCCTTGTTGTGCGCATCGATCGCCAGCACGCGTGCCGCTTCGAAAATGACCTCCTCGACCGGGAAGGATACGGCTTCGATGTCCATCTTGCCGGCTTCGATCTTGGAAAAATCCAGTACGTCATTGACGATGCGCAACAAGGATTCCGCCGAGGATTTCACTGTGCGCAGGTAATGCCGCTGTTCGGCATCCAGATCGGTATCCAGCGTCAATTCCGTCATGCCGATGATGCCATTCATCGGCGTGCGGATTTCGTGGCTCATGTTCGCCAGAAAGGTGCCACGCGCCTGATTGGCCGATTCCGCCAGATCGCGCGCCACGATCAACTCATCCTGGGTGAGCTTGAAGGAGGCGATGTCGCGCTGCAAAAGCAGCAGGCGGATCGGCTGGCCGGCCGCATCGCGCGTTGCCACCGCGCCGCGCATCAGGCACCAGCGCCAGGAACCATCCTTGCCGCGCAAACGGCACTCCAGTTCGAACCAGGAGTCCCTTTGTTCGACATGCGCCGCCAGGGCCGCCTGAAAACGCGGCGCATCTTCCGGGTGCAGCAGTTGTTGCCACTGCGCCACACTGTCGCTCAACTCGGTTTTGCCATAGCCGAGCATTTCCTTCCAGCCGCGCTTGACGTCAATGGCACCGGACAGCAGATTCCAGTCCATCAGCGCATCGCCGGAGAGCACGGTGGTCCACTGGTTCAGATTGACGTAAGCCGCATAGGCCGTATCGACCTGCTCGATCAAAGCTTCCAGGCCCGCCAGCAAGGGGGCGCAATGACCAGCCCTGGCCTGCGTCAGCGCCGTACGGAAGCCTTCGTCCCTGTCGCCGCCAAACAGGCTTTGCAATTGGCGAGCAAAGAGACTGGATTTCATGACTGACGCGGAATTATCGACAAAAAATCAGCGCGCCGCGATCAGCGCAGACCGAGCACGTCCTGCATGTCGAACAGGCCGTTTCCGCGCCCGGCAATGAAGCGGGCGGCACGCAGGCTGCCCTGGGCGTAGGGCTGGCGGCTGCTGGCCTTGTGGGTGATTTCGACCCGCTCGCCCAGACCGCAGAACATCACCGTATGGTCACCGACGATGTCGCCGCCGCGCACCGTGGCGAAGCCGATGGTGGACGGATCGCGCTCACCGGTGACGCCTTCGCGGCCATAGACGGCGCATTCCTCCAGATCACGTCCGAGCGCCGCTGCCACCACTTCACCCATGCGCAGCGCCGTGCCGGATGGCGCATCCACCTTCAGACGGTGATGCGCTTCCACCACTTCGATGTCGTAACCCGTGTCGAGAATGCGCGCCGCCGTGTCGAGCAGCTTGAATACCAGATTGACGCCGACCGCCATGTTCGGCGCGAACACCACCGGAATCTCCCGCGCCGCGGCGCTGATCGCTGCCTTGCCGGCGGCGTCGAAGCCGGTGGTGCCGATCACGATCCCGACACCCGCCTGGCGGCAGAGTTCCAGATGCTGCAAGGTGCCTTTCGGACGCGTGAAGTCGATCAGGCAGTCGATCTGCGCCATGCCGGCGGCCAGATCGGCGCTCACCGTTACATCGCTCGGCAAGCCGACCAAAGCCCCGGCATTGCCGCCGACTGCCGTATTGTCCGGCAACTCGAAAGCTGCGCCGAGCGTTACGCTTTCATCCTTCAACACCGCTTCGAGCAACATGCGCCCCATGCGTCCGCTGGCACCGACGATGCCGATGCGCGGCTTGACTGCCTGATTCATTTTTACAATCCCACCCAGTTCAACATGCGCCGGAAAAAGCCCGGCCGCTCTTCTTCCTCAACGCCAGCCGCAGCCTCGCCGGCTGCAGCTTCCTGCTCGCTGATCGCACCCAGGTCAATGACGCGCGTGCGCGCCACCGGCGTCGTCAGCTCTTCCGTAGCGGCGACCTCGACATCGCCGGCCACCCTGCTCAGGCGGCCGTCGTCACCGAAAAACACGGAAAATTTCCGCTGCTGCACGGCACGCGTGCTGCCGTCGCGGAAGTGATAAACGTAATCCCAGCGCTGGCGGTGAAAAGCATCGGTAATCAAGGGGCTGCCGAGAATGAAGCGCACCTGCTCGCGCGTCTGCCCAGGCTTGAGCTGCGCTACCATGTCTTGCGTCAGCACATTGCCCTGCTGCACGTCGATCTTGTATTCGTTGATGAAATTCGGTTTGTAGGCACAGCCCGCCAAAAGGAGGGTGGAAGCCACAAGAAGGAAAAAGCCAGCGGGAAAGCCTGTGTGACGCATGAAAGATTCCGGGATAATTTCGTGGCAGCCAAGAAGCGGTATATCATACCCGAACCCGCCCGCAAGCGGCACCGATAACACACAACAACAGGAAACCCACCATGAGCAATCCGCAGAGCCTCAAGGACATCGGCCTCAAGGCCACCTTCCCCCGCCTGAAGATTCTCGAACTGTTCGAGAAGAGCGATTTGCGCCACATGACGGCAGAAGACGTCTACCGCCTCCTTCTCGCCGACAACATGGATATCGGCTTGGCCACCGTGTACCGCGTCCTCACCCAGTTCGAGCAGGCCGGTTTGCTCGAGCGGCATTTTTTCGAATCCGGCAAGGCCGTGTTCGAAATCAACCACGGCAAGCATCACGACCACTTGGTCTGTGTCCAGTGCGGCAAGGTCGCCGAATTCTACGACCCGGAAATCGAAAAACGCCAGGATAAAGTCGCCCTGGAAAACGGCTTCAAAATCCAGGATCACGCCCTCTATCTCTATGGCCAATGCCGGGAATGCCAGAACGGCGCGAAAGGTGACAAATGAAAGGTGGAATGTAAGCACCTTTCACACGTTACACGCACCTCGCCCCAGGCCCTACCCCAGCATTTCCCGCGCGTGCTGCAGCGTGATTTCCGTCAGTTCCACACCGCCCAGCATCCGGGCGATTTCCTGGATACGCTCATCGTTGTCCAGATACTGGATCGACGATAGCACCTGACCCTCACGCGTCGTTTTTGCCACGCGCCATTGCGTATCGGCACGCGCGGCAACCTGCGCCAGGTGCGTCACGCACAACACCTGGCGTTCCCGGCCAAGCTCATGCAGCAGGCGCCCGACGATCTCGGCGACGCCGCCGCCGATCCCTACATCGACTTCATCGAAAACGAGCGTCGGCACCGCCGCCGAGCGCGAGGTGAGCACCTGGATCGCCAGACTGATGCGCGACAATTCGCCGCCGGAAGCCACTTTCGCCAGCGGCCGCGCTTCCTGGCCGGACAAGCCGCCGATACGGAATTCCACCTGTTCCAGGCCGTAGATCGCTCCGGCGGACTGGGGCACCAGTGCCACCTCGAAACGCCCGCTGCCCAAGGCCAATTGCGCCATGCTGGCGCTCACCGCGGCACTCATGGTTTCTGCAGCCGCTTTGCGCGCCGCGCTCAAGCGGACAGCCAGCGCCCGGAATTCGGCTTCCGCCGCCTGCATGCGCTGTTCCAGCGCGCCGAGATCGCTTGCGGCATTCAAGGCTTCCAGCCGCACGCGGGCAGCCTGCAATAATTCCGGCAAGGCTTCCGGTGCCACACGAAAACGCCGCGCCTGGGCCAGCACGGCCTCCAGCCGCGCCTCGACTTCGCTCAGGCGCGCCGGGTCGAGATCCGCCCGGTCCGCGTAGCGGCGCAGCGATGAAACGGCATCGCTCAATTCAGCCTGGATGGACGTCAGCACTGCTGCCACCTCGGCCAGCGCCGGGTCATATTCGGCCAGACCGGCAAGACGGCCCGCAACCTGATCGATCGTTCCCTGGCAGGCCGCATCGCCTTCCGAGAGTGCCGCCAGGGCGAATTGCGCGCCTTCGATCAAACCCGCCGCGTGGGCCAGACGGCGGTGCTCGACATCGAGCGCGGCCCATTCATCCTCGCCCAGGGCCAGTCGTTCCAGTTCCTGCACCTGCCAACTCAAATCCTCGCGCTCACGCGTGAGGCGCTCCGCGTCACCGCTCGCTTCGCGCCAAGCGTTTTCGGCCGCCCGCCAGATACGCCAGGCTTCGCTCACGGCCTTGACCTGGCCGTCCAGACCGGCATGGGTGTCGAGCAACTGGCGCTGCGCGTCGTGGCGCAGCAGGGATTGGTGCGCATGCTGACCATGAATGTCGACCAGATATTCGCCCGCTTCGCGCAATTGCTGCACCGTGGCGGGCGTGCCGTTGATCCAGGCGCGCGAGCGGCCATTGGCATCGACCACCCGGCGCAGCACGAGATCGGCATCCGCATCGAGATCGTTTTTCCGCAGCCAGTCCGCGATTCCCGGCAGGCCGTCAATATCGAACAGCGCCACGATTTCGGCCTTGTCGCAACCCGAGCGCACCACGCCGGCATCGCCGCGCTCGCCCAGGGCCAGCGCCAGGGCATCGATCAGAATCGATTTCCCCGCCCCGGTTTCCCCGGTCAGCGCCGAAAAACCGGCAGAAAACTCCAGTTCCAGCCGATCGACAATGACGAAATCACGCAGAGATAGTTGACGCAGCATCGTTTTCCTTTTTCGCTTGCCCTTGCGTTGGCCGCTCTGGGTTGCCTTTTAATTACCCTTGGGCCGCTCGCTCCACTGCAGCTTCTGCCGCAGCATGGAGAAATAACTGTAGCCCGGCGGATGCAGAAAACTGATCGCGTGATCCGAACGATGGATGCGCACGCTGTCGCCCTCCTGCAAATCGAGCGTGACCTGACCGTCGAAGTGTACACGCGGATCGTCGGCATGCGTGATGCGCAGTTCGATCTCCACCGTGTCATTGACCGTCACCGGACGATAAGTCAGCGCATGCGGATACAGGGGCACCAGGGCGATGCCCGTCAGCGTCGGGTGCAGAATCGGCCCGCCGGCCGACAAGGCATAGGCCGTGGAACCGGTCGGCGTGGACACGATGAGGCCGTCCGAGCGCAGGTTGTAGATGAACTCACCGTCGATGAACAACTCGAACTCGATCAGGCGGCCAATCGCCCCTTTGTCGATGACCACGTCGTTCAAGGCCAGATTGGTGGCGATTTCGCGGCCCGCACGCATCACTTCGGCCGCCAGCAGCATGCGGCTTTCCGGCTGGAAATTGCCATCGAGCAGATCGTCCATGCAGGTGAGCATATCGTCGCGGGCAATGTCCGTCATGAAACCCAGCCGCCCCTGGTTCACCCCCACCAGCGGCACGCAGTAACGCGCCAGACGCCGCGCCGCATTCAGCATCGTGCCATCGCCGCCCAGCACAATGGCCACGTCGGCATGCGCGCCGATATCGTTGAACCCGCAGGTCACCCAGCGCGTCAGATCGACCAATTTGCCGATATGCCCTGCTGTTTCCCGCTCGATGAACACCGACACGCCGCGCTCATGCAGGTATTGCGCAAGACGCGACAGGGATTCCGCAATTTCGGGGCTGTGGTATTTGCCCACCAGGGCAATGGTCCGGGGCTGGCGCAATCGATTCATGGAAGCGTCCGAGGGCAGGTTCGTGCACAAATCGCTGGCGGAAGCTCAGGGATTCGAACCCTGGAACCCTTGCGGGTTGCCGGTTTTCAAGACCGGTGCAATCGACCACTCTGCCAAGCTTCCTTGCGCTGTTTCGGCGGATCAAAAACGCGGCGGATGATAGCACAAGCCACAAGACAGCTTCCGCATGGTCCGGGCGATTTTTCTGCCGTGCGACGTCACGCCTGGTTACATATCCGCCATACAAAATTTGTCATAGATCAATTGCACTTCGTCATATGTCGCTCTACAATTCGATATATGACTTTAGTCATAGCTGAAAAGCACAAATATCTATATCTAACTTCCTTGCATAGGAGAAAACCATGGCATCTACCAAAATCATCGAAAAAATCGACCCGCGTGAAATCCGTCGCAAGCTTGGCCTGAACCAGCAGCAGTTCTGGTCGGCTCTGGGCGTCACCCAGAGCGGCGGTTCCCGCTATGAAAGCGGCCGCAACATGCCGAAGCCGGTGCGCGAATTGCTGCGTCTGGTGCACGTCGAGCAGATCGACACCAAGAGCATCAAGCAGGAAGACTGGGAAGTTGCCGAGTACCTGCGCACGCAGGAACCGGAACTGTTCAAGACGCTGAAGAAAGCCGCTCGCAGCCGCACCAAGAAAGCCGCCTGATTTGCCGGACCCCCGACGGCGGGGCTCAGGGTGAGACGATCACCTTGAGCCCCGTTTCTTTGTGGACGACGACCGCGACCGCATTCAATTCGTCAGGCGTCAGCGCGCTCAGGCGCGGCGCGGCGGTTTGCTGCGACGGGCGCGCCAGACCATACAGATGCACGCCCTGCAAGCTGTCGGCCAGGGGTTTCAGAGCCGCGCAATAGGCAGCCAGACTCGCCTCTGAAGGCAGCGTCCCATCCAGGCGGAACCAGCAGGTCTGCACCCAGGTCGGCGCGAGTTCCGCGCAACGCGCCAGATGCGCCAGCGCGCGCGCCAGCGGCCAGGCAATGCTGTTGACCACGGCGATTTCATCGCTGCTGCCGCGATCGAACTTGAACCACACTTCGCCGCCTTGCGCGGCAATCCGCCGGATGCCTTCCTGCACGCCCGGGCGATGCAGAAAGCTGCCGTTGGTAATCAGGCGCAGCTGCACATGCAAATTCCGCTGCTGCATCACGGCGCACACCGCCTCTACCGCTGCCGGAAACTCCGCTGCCGCAGTCGACTCGCCGTTACCAGAAAAGGCAATATCGACGAGCGCCGCCCTGGCTCCCGGCGCTACGGTAAACGCGCCCGCCTGCAGCGCATCGAGCAGGCTTTCCAGTTCCGAGTTCAGTTGCGCCAGATCAATCGGCGGCGGCCCGCCGCGTTGCAGGTTCTCCACCTGACAATACAGGCAGGCCCAGTTGCAGGCATTGTTGGGATTCAGATTGATCCCCAGGGACACGCCCCCGGCGCGGCGCGAGAGCACGGGATAGACGTAGGTAAAACCGGCGCTGAAGCGGTTGTGGTCATCGATCTGCAACATGCGCACATTGTATAATCCCCGGCCACTCCCGCGAACCGTTGCGCTCATGTTGATTACCCGCCGCCTGGAATTCGATGCCGGCCACCGCATCCCCGACCACAAAAGCCAGTGCCGCCACCTGCACGGCCACCGCTATGCCATCGAAATCACCCTGTCCGGCAGCGTGATCGAACGCTCGGGCGACCCCGCCAACGGCATGGTGATGGATTTTTCCGAAGTCAAGGCGCTGGCCAAGGCGCACGTCGTCGATCTCTGGGATCACGCCTTTCTGGTGTATGCCGGCGATCGGGCCGTGGTGGATTTTCTCGCCACCCTGCCCGGCCACAAGACCGTGCTGCTGGACTGCATTCCGACTGCCGAGAATCTGGCCCGCCGCGCCTTCTCCCTGCTCGACCCGGTGTATCAGGACCGCTACGGCAATCACCTGCGCCTGCAGCAAGTGCGCCTCTACGAAACCCCGAATTGCTGGGCCGACGCGACGCGTCCGCCGGATACCTGATGCGCGCAGCCAGCGCCTGCTGCTCACGCGCCTTGGTGCTCACCGGCGGCGGCGCACGGGCGGCTTACCAGATCGGGGCGCTGCTTGCCATCAACCGCCTCGCCGGCAAGCCCCGGCGCAACCCCTTTCCCATCATCTGCGGCACTTCGGCCGGAGCCATCAACGCCGTCGGGCTGGCCTGTCAGGCGGAAAATTTCCGGCAGGCGGTGGGCAGCCTCAACAATTTCTGGCGGCACATGCGCACCGCCGACATCTACCGCGTCGACAGCGCCGGAGTCGCCACCGCCGGCGCGCGCTGGCTGGCAACGCTGGCCGCCGGCTGGCTGACCGGGCGGGCGGCGCCACGCTCGCTGCTCGACAACGCGCCGCTCGCCACCTTGCTCAAACGCCACGTCGATTTTTCCGGCATCGAGCGCGCGATCCACTCCGGCGCCCTGCGGGCGATTAACATCACCGCCTCCGGCTACGACTCCGGGGAAAGCATCAATTTCTTCCAGGCGCCGCCCGAAGTCATGCCCTGGCAGCGCAGCCAGCGCCACGGCCTGCACACCAAGCTGGGCATCGAGCATCTGCTGGCTTCCAGCGCCATTCCCTTCATTTTTCCGGCCGTACGCATCCACCGCGAATACTTCGGCGATGGCTCCATGCGCCAATTCGCCCCGCTCGCCCCGGCCATTCACCTCGGGGCGGACCGCCTGCTGGTCATCGGCGCTACGCGCGCCAGCGAGCAGCGCCGGCGCGGCGAGGGCGGCGAAGGCAGCTACCCCAGCCTGGCGCAGATCGCCGGCCACGCGCTGTCGAGCATTTTTCTCGATGGCTTGTCGGTGGATATCGAGCGCATCCAGCGGGTCAACCGCACCCTCGCCGCCATTCCGGAAAATCTGCGCCAGCAAGGCGGCATCAGCCTGCGCCCGATCGAAACCCTGGTGATTTCACCCTCGGAAAGCATCGACCGGATCGCCGCTGAACACGCCGGCAGCCTGCCGTGGACGATCCGCAAGCTCCTCGGCGGCCTGGGCGCGATGAACCGCCAGGGCGGCGCGCTGACGAGCTATCTGCTGTTCGAGAAGAGTTTCACGCGCCGCCTGATCGATCTTGGCTACGCCGACACGCTGGCGCAGGGCGAAGCGGTCGGCGCTTTTCTCGATTTGTGACCTAAGCCTACCGCCGCCACGCTTGGCGGACGGCGGATTTTTTCAGTCCTCGGCCTCGATCAGACGCCGGGCGCGCACCGCGGCGGCGAGGCGTTCCAGCACCGCCAGACTGTCTTCCCAGCCGATGCAGGCGTCGGTGATGCTCTGCCCGTAAGTCAGTTCCTGCCCCGGCGTCAGATCCTGACGGCCTTCGCACAGATGCGACTCGACCATCACGCCCATGATGCGCTCCTCACCCGCCGCCAGTTGCGCCGCGACGCTGTCGCACACTTCCATCTGCAGGGCGTACTGCTTGCGGCTGTTGCCGTGCGAGAAATCGACCATCAGGCGCGCCGCCAGACCGGCCTTGGCGATTTCCTGGCTGGCCGCTTCCACGCTGGCCGCGTCGTAATTGGGTTCCTTGCCGCCGCGCAGGATGACGTGGCAATCCTCGTTGCCCTGCGTGGACACGATAGCGGTGTGGCCAGTCTTGGTCACCGACAGGAAATGATGCGGCGAACTGGCGGAGCGGATGGCATCCACTGCAATGCGCATGTTGCCGTCGGTGCCGTTCTTGAAGCCGACCGGGCAGGACAGCCCGGAAGCCAGTTCGCGGTGCACCTGCGATTCCGTGGTACGCGCGCCGATCGCGCCCCAGGCGATCAGGTCGGCGGTGTATTGCGGGGTGATGGTGTCGAGGAATTCGGTGGCGCAAGGCACGCCCATCTCATTGATTTCCAGGAGAATCCGCCGCGCCAGACGCAAACCTTCGTTGATGCGGAAAGTGTTGTCCAGGCGCGGGTCGTTGATCAGCCCCTTCCAACCCACCGTGGTGCGCGGTTTCTCGAAATAGACGCGCATCACCACCACCAGATCGTCCTGATACTTTTTCGCTTCCCTGGCCAGTTGCGCCGCGTAATCCATCGCCAGTTCGTAATTGTGGATGGAACAGGGCCCGATCACCACCAGCAGGCGGTCGTCTGCGCCGTGCAGGATGCGGTGGATGGCCTGCCGCGCCTGGAAAGTGGTGGTCGCGGCACGCGTCGATACCGGATATTCCTTGTTGATCAGTGCCGGCGGCACCAACTCCTTGATCTCCCTGATCCTGACATCGTCGGTAACCGGCTTGTCCGTTGCGCGCGTACTCATGGCTTTCTTCCAGCAAAATCGTCGAAACGACCGATTCTACCGGAAGAAACGCCCGATTCAGGGCAATTGCGCAAGGAAGTGCGACAGGGCGAGGATGTCTTCGTTCTTCAGGCCCGCAGTGGAAATTGCCATCAAGGGATTGTTGCGCACGCCGGTGCCATCGCGGTAATGGGTGATGGATTTCTGCAGGTAAGGCTGCTGCTGGCCGGCCAGGCGCGGATAAATTTCGGTGCCGCGAGCGCCTGCGCCGTGGCAGCGGGCACACAGTTTCTCGAACAAGATCTTGCCCTGCTTGGTATGTTCCGGATCAGCCTTGGCTGGCGGAACCTTGACACTGGCGTAATACAGGGTGATCTGGGCGCGCTCTTCGTCGTTCAAAACCTTGATCAAGCCTTGCATGAACTGATCCTTGCGCTCGCCCGCACCGAATTTGCGAATCTGTTCCAGCAGATAGGAAGGGTGCTGCCCGGCGAGATTGGGCACATCGGTAGTTTTCGCGATGCCATTCTCGCCGTGGCAATTGGCGCAGAAAAAACTGGCCTTCTTGCCCGCTGCAATGGCGTTCTGCAGCGCGGCGGGATCGGCCTGCAAGGCTTTCATGCGTTCGTGGGCGGGCGTTTGCGCCAGAACGGGAAGTGTCGTCAGCGCGCTCAACAGGCAAGCCGCCAGCAGCGGGGAGAAACGCATGTCTTTGTCTCCAGATAATGACAGGCCGGAATTATGCCGTTCCGCCCACGGTGAGTCCATCAATTCGCAAGGTCGGCTGCCCGACGCCCACCGGCACGCTCTGCCCTTCCTTGCCGCAGGTGCCGACGCCGGGATCGAGCTTGAGATCGTTGCCGATCATGCTGACGCGGGTCAGCGCGTCCGGCCCGTTGCCGATCAGGGTCGCGCCCTTGATCGGGCGGGTGATCCTGCCGTTCTCGATGAGATAGGCTTCGCTCATCGAAAAAACGAACTTGCCGCTGGTGATGTCGACCTGCCCGCCGCCAAAATTGGCGGCGTAGATGCCCTTTTTCACCGAGGCGATGATTTCCTGCGGATCGTGCGCGCCGGCCAGCATCATGGTATTGGTCATGCGCGGCAAGGGCAGGTGGGCGAACGATTCGCGCCGCCCGTTGCCGGTGGGCGCGACGCCCATCAGGCGGGCGTTCAGGCTGTCCTGCAAATAGCCCTTGAGGATGCCGTCCTCGATCAGCACGGTACGTTGCGTGGGGTTGCCCTCGTCGTCGATGTTGAGCGAGCCGCGCCGCTGGGCGATGGTGCCGTCGTCGATGACGGTGACGCCCGCTGCCGCCACCCGCTCACCAATGCGGCCACTGAAAGCGGAGCTGCCCTTGCGATTGAAATCGCCTTCCAGACCGTGGCCGACGGCTTCGTGCAGCAGGATGCCGGGCCAACCGGCCCCGAGCACCACCGTCATCTGCCCGGCGGGCGCAGGTTCTGCCTTGAGATTCACCACCGCCTGATGCACGGCTTCCTGGGCGTAGCGGCGCAACACCTCGTCGTCGAAGTAGGAAAAATCGAAACGCCCGCCGCCGCCCGCGCTGCCCTGCTCGCGCTGGCCGTTTTCCTCGACGATGACGGAAATCGAGCAACGCACCAGTGGCCGGATGTCCGCCGCCAGCCGCCCGTCCGAACCGGCCACCAGAATCACCTCGTATTCGCCCGCCAGCCCGGCATTGACCTGCATCACGCGCGGATCGGCGGCGCGCGCGAAGCCTTCCAGACGCTCCAGCAAGGCCACCTTGGCATCCGCAGAAAGCGACGCCAGAGGGTCTTGCGGCAAGTAAAGACCCGCTGGCTGCGTCCGCGTCCGCAAGGCAGGCACCTGCGCCGTCTGCCCGGCGGCGGCAATGGCGCGCACCGCGCCGGCGGCATCGGCCAGCGCCGCCGCGCTGATGTCGTCCGAGTAGGCAAAGGCCGTCTTCTCGCCGGCCAGGGCGCGCACGCCGACGCCCTGGTCGATGTTGAAGCTGCCCGATTTGACGATACCTTCGTCCAGGCTCCAGGCTTCCGAGCGGGAATACTGGAAATAGAGATCGGCGTAATCGACCCGATGGCCGAGGATGCTGCCGAAGGTGCGCGACAGATCGCTTTCGCTCAGGCCAAAAGGCGTCAGCAAAAGGGATTGCGCTTGTTGCAGGAAGTTCTGTTCAGTCATGGTGTCTCACAGTTTGCGGTGGGCGAGCGCCGGCAGTTTGCCGCGCACGTGGGCCAGCCGGGCATGATCGAGTTCGGCCAGCACGACGCCCGGCCCCTTGAGCTTGCGGTCGAGCACGTCGCCCCAGGGATCGACGATCATGCTGTTGCCGTGCGTCAGCCGCCCGTTGGCGTGCCGCCCGCCCTGCCCGGCCGCCAGTACGTAGCACTGGTTTTCGATGGCGCGGGCGCGCAGCAGGATTTCCCAGTGGGCGCGCCCGGTGATTTCAGTGAAGGCCGCCGGCATCAGGATCAGATCGACTTCGCCCAGCCCGCGATACAACTCGGGAAAGCGCAGATCGTAGCAGATCGACAGGGCCAGCCGGCCAAACGGCGTTGCCAGCGCCACCGGCTGCCGGCCGG